>JAURZS010000145.1 GCA_030653255.1 Burkholderiaceae bacterium
GTGCCCTCATCCTCGCCCTGCACGACCCGCTTGAGCGCGCCGTGCTTGAAGATGGAAAACACCTTGATCGGAAGCTTCTGGTCACGGCACAGCGCAAACGCCGTGGCATCCATGATGCCAAGATTACGCGACATGGCCTCGTCAAAGCTCAGCTTCGTATAGCGTGTTGCATGGGGATCGAGCTTGGGGTCGGCCGAATACACGCCATCGACCTTGGTCGCCTTGAGCACAATCTCAGCGCCGATCTCGGCGCCACGCAGGGCTGCGGCGGTGTCGGTGGTGAAGAAGGGGTTGCCGGTGCCGGCGGCGAAGATCACGACCTTGCCTTCTTCCAGGTACTGCAGCGCCTTGGGCCGCACATAGGGTTCGACGACCTGCTCGATGGCGATGGCCGACATGACCCGCGCCACCAGACCGTGCTTGTCCATGGCATCGGCCAGCGCCAGGGCGTTCATGACCGTGGCCAACATGCCCATGTAGTCGGCGGTGGCCCGGTCCATTCCGACCGAACCGCCGGCGACGCCGCGAAAAATATTACCGCCACCAATGACCACGGCCACCTGCACCCCCAGGCGGGTGACTTCGGCTACCTCTTCCACCATGCGCACGATGGTCGCGCGGTTGATGCCGAAGGCGTCATCACCCATCAGCGCCTCGCCCGACAGCTTCAACAAGATGCGCTTGTAGGCTGACGGGGCGTCTGACATGGGTGTTTTCCTTGTGGTCTGTGGGATGGCGGCTACGAGAGTTTAAGGGCTCAGGCAGGCTGCTTGGCAGCCGCCACCTGGGCAGCCACTTCGGCGGCGAAGTCGTCGACCTTTTTCTCGATGCCTTCGCCCACGACGTACAGGGTGAAACCCTTGACTGTGGTCGCAGCGGCCTTGAGCATCTGCTCGACGGTCTGCTTGTCGTTCTTGACGAAGGACTGGTTGAAAAGCGAGACTTCCTTGAGGTACTTCTGGACCCCCCCTTCGATGCGCTTGGCGACGATTTCGGCGGACTGCACCGGCTTGCCGGCGGCGGTCGCCACGGCGGCGTCTTCGGCGGCCTTGGCAGCTGCGACCGAACGCTCCTTGGCGACGAGGTCGGCCGGGACATCGGCGCTGGAAAGCGCCACCGGTTTCATGGCCGCGACGTGCATCGCAACGTCCTTGGCGGCGATTTCGTCACCTTCGTACTCGACCACCACGCCGATGCGCGTGCCATGCAGATAGGACGCCAGCTTGGCACCCGAGTCGAAGCGCTTGAAGCGCCGGAAGCTCATGTTCTCGCCGATCTTTCCGATCAGGCCCTTGCGCACATCCTCCAGCGTCGGGCCGAAACCGTCCTGGCTGTAGGGCAGCGCGCCGAGCGCGGCGACATCAGTCGGGTTGTGGGTGACGATAAGTTGGGCAGCGGTCTTGGCCAGTGCCAGGAAGCTGTCGTTCTTGGTGACGAAGTCGGTTTCGCAGTTGACCTCGAGCAGCGCGCCCCGGGTGCCGTCGATGTGGCTAGTGACCACGCCTTCGGCGGTGATCCGGGCGGCGGCCTTGCCGGCCTTGTTGCCCAGCTTGACACGCAGCAGCTCTTCAGCCTTTTCCATGTTGCCATCGGCCTCGGTCAGGGCCTTCTTGCATTCCATCATGGGAGCATCGGTCTTGCCACGCAGTTCGGCAACCATGCTTGCGGTAATTGCAGCCATTTGTTTTCTCCGTTTCGTTTCGGCCCGAAGCGTTCACGCCAGGGGCGGTTCAGTTGAAAAAAAAGGGGCAACAAAGCCCCTTCTTCATGGGGGTGCGGAAATCAGGCCGAGGCGGCCTCATCCACTTCCACGAATTCATCGCTGCCTTCAGCGGACACGGCCTTGATCACATCGTTGACTGCGTTGGCGCGGCCTTCGAGGATGGCGTCGGCGATGCCGCGGGCGTACAGCACCACGGCCTTGGACGAATCGTCGTTGCCGGGGATCACGTAGTCGATGCCTTCGGGCGAATGGTTGGAGTCGACCACACCGATCAGGGGAATGCCCAGCTTCTTGGCTTCAGCCACCGCGATCTTGTGGAAGCCCACGTCGATCACGAAGATGGCATCGGGCAAGGCGACCATGTCCTGGATGCCGCCGATGTCCTTTTCGAGCTTTTCCATCTCGCGGGCGAACATGAGCTGTTCTTTCTTGCTCATGGCGTCGAGGCCGATCTCTTGCTGAGCCTTCATGTCCTTGAGACGCTTGATCGAGGTCTTGACGGTCTTGAAGTTGGTCAGCATGCCGCCCAGCCAACGCTGGTTGACGAAGGGCACGCCGGCGCGGCGGGCTTCGCTGGCGACGATGTCACGGGCCTGGCGCTTGGTCCCGACCATGAGAATCGTGCCACGGTTGGCAGACAACTGGCGCGCGAACTTGGCGGCATCCTGGAACAGCGGCAGCGTCTTTTCCAGGTTGATGATGTGGATCTTGTTGCGGTGGCCGAAGATGTACGGGGCCATCTTGGGGTTCCAGAAGCGGGTCTGGTGGCCGAAATGGACACCTGCTTCCAGCATTTCGCGCATGGATACTGACATGATTTAACTCCAAAGGTTGGGTCTAGAATCCAGTCCGCCATCTGTGGCATCCGGAAAAAGAGCGCTGTCAGACGCCTCCGCATGCCGCAAACACCTTGTTGGAACTGGTTCGCGAGTTTGTTTTCCGGACTCCGGGCCACAGGGGAATCCGAGTGGCGTCAAAGTTCGGTAAAACCCTAGGATTCTAGCACAGCCCTTCCCCGAAGCGTCCCTGCCAGACCGCCCCAACCCCCACCGCCCAAACCCCATGCCAACCGACCTCCACGCCACCCGCCAGGCCATCCTGGAGGGGCACACCAGCGCCCCTGCCGAACTGGAGCGGGCCCTGTCCATCGCGCAGTCCCCCGCCGCACGCCATGTCTTTCTCGAACTGACCCCGGCGTCGGCCCGCGCCGCCGCCGCCGGGGCAGACGCCCGGACGCAGCCTCTGGCCGGACTGGCGGTGTCGGTCAAGGATCTGTTCGATGTCTCCGGTCAGGTCACGGCCGCCGGCTCGCTGGCACTGACAGGCGCTGCGCCGGCGGCCGCGGACTGCCCCGCGGTGGCGCGCCTGAGGGCCGCGGGCGGCGCCTTGATCGGGCGCAGCAACATGGTGGAATTCGCCTTCTCCGGCGTAGGCATCAACCCCCACCACGGCACACCGGCCGCCTGGGATGCGCGCAGTGGCGCGCCTGCCGCACTGCCGGGCGACGACGGCCCGCGTGTACCCGGGGGCTCCAGCTCCGGCGGCGCGGTCTCGGTGGCCCTGGGCGCGGCCCATGTCGCACTGGGATCGGACACGGGTGGCTCGATCCGCATCCCCGCGGCACTCAACGGCATCGTCGGCTTCAAGAACACCGCCCGGCTGGTCCCTGCCACCGGCGCCATCCCCCTGTCGACCACGCTGGACACGGTCTGTGCCATGACCCGTTCGGTGCGCGACGCCATCCTGGTGCACGAGCTGCTGGCGCAACGCAAGGTGGCGCGGCGAACGGCGCCGCGCAGCGCGCTGCGCCTGGCCGTGGCACACACCCTGATGCTCGACCAGCTCGATGCCGGCGTGTCCGCCGCCTTCGCGCGCAGCGTGCAGGTGCTGCGCGAGGCCAGCGTACAGGTGGACGACATCGCACTCGACGCCCTTGGCGATCTGGGCCCGATCAATGCCACGGGCGGCTTCTCGCCGGCCGAGAGTTTTGCCTGGCACCGGCATCTCATCGGGCGCGAGGGCTCTCGTTACGATCCGCGTGTGCTGGCGCGCATACAGCGCGGCGCAGGCATGAGCGCGGCCGACTACATCGACCTGCTGCACGCACGCGCAGCCTGGATCGAGCGCATGGGACAGGCGCTCAAAGGCTTCGATGCCGTGCTTTCTCCTACCGTGCCGATCGTCGCTCCGCTGTTGTCCGGCGTGGCGCCGGGGGCCGCGCGCGATGCCGAGTTTTTCCGTGTCAACGGCCTGCTGCTGCGCAACACGGCGGCGGTCAACATGCTGGACGGCTGTGCCATCTCCCTGCCCTGCCACATCACCGGCGAACTCCCGGTGGGCCTGATGGCCTGGCACGGCGCGCTGAGCGACGACAATGTACTTGGCGTGGCACTCGAAATCGAAGCGCTTCTGCAAAAACAATAAAGGCCCTGTGTAACCCATGAGAATCGCTATCGTCGGCGCCGGCATCATCGGCGTGACCACTGCCTACGAGCTGGCCGCCGACGGCCATGAAGTCACCGTGTTCGAGCGCCGCGGCTCCGCCGCTGAAGAAGCCAGCTTCGCCAACGCCGGCGTGCTGGCGCCCGGGCAGGTCACGCCCTGGGCCGCGCCTGGCATGCCGTCCAAGGTGGCGCGCTATCTGTTCAGCGCGCATTCTCCGGTGCGTCTGAGCCTGCCGCTGTCGGGTGCCGAACTGGCATGGATCTGGAAATGGTTGCGCGCCTGCAAACCGCAGACGTACATGGCCAACCGCAGCCGACTGCAGCGCCTGGCCTTCTACAGCCGGCAGCGGCTGCACCAGCTCAGCGGCGACATGCAGATCGACTTCGACCGCAGCCAGGGCTACCTGTTGCTGCTGCGCTCCGAGCGCGACAGCGCGCTGGTCCAGCCCGGACTGCAGGTGCTGCGTGACGCCGGCGTCGCCTTCGAGCAGATCAACGCCGAGCAGACCCGCCGCATCGAGCCGGCCATCAATCCGGACACCGAGTTCCTGGGTGCAGTGCACGTGCCCGGCGACGAAGTAGGCAATTGCCGGCAGTTTGCGATGTTGCTTAAAAAAGAAGCCGAGGCACTAGGCGCCCGCTTCGAATTCAACGCCCTGGTCGAGCGCATCGCGCCGGGCAAACCGGTGGAGCTTCAACTCAAGGGCCAGGGCCAGCCTCAGGCGTTCGACGCCGCGGTCCTGTGCGGCGGCATTGACTCGACCGGGCTGCTGCGCCCGCTGGGACTGAAGGTGCCGCTGGTGGCGGTGTACGGCTATTCGATCAGTGCGCCGATCCGCGAGCCGCTCAACGCGCCGCGCAGCGCGCTGATGGACGAGCGCTACAAGATTGCGATCTCGCGATTGGGAAACCGGGTGCGGGTGGCCGGCAGCGCCGAGATCGGCGGCACATTGGCGGGCAAGCGCGCCGGCGCCATTCAGACGCTGTACAAGGTGCTGCACGACTGGTTCCCTGGGGCGGCACAGATATCCAACACCGGCTCGGGCGTGCAGGAATGGAAAGGCGCGCGCCCGATGCTGCCTGACGGCCCTCCGGTACTGGGCGCCAGCGGCCAGGAGGGCCTGTGGCTCAACCTCGGCCACGGCTCCAGCGGCTGGGCTCTGAGCTGCGGCAGCGCGCGCGCCGTGGCTGACCTGGTGGGCCGGCGCACTCCCGAGATCGACCTCGAAGGCCTGGGCGTGGAGCGTTTGCTGGCTTGACCACCGGCAACATGCAGCGACAATGCCCGCATGATCCGCATCACTGGCGAACACTCCCTGGCGCTGCACGATGTGGCAGGCACGCGCCGCCTGGAACAGACCGCCCGTGCAGCCCTTCCCGCCCACACGCTGATGCAGCGCGCCGGCCTCGCCACCGCGCGGCTGGCGCTGGCGCTGGCGCCGCATGCGCGCCGCATCTGGATCGCATGCGGTCCCGGCAACAACGGCGGCGACGGACTTGAAGCCGCCATGCATTTGCAGAACTGGGGCAAGGAGCCTGTCGTGACCTGGCTGGGCCAGGCCGACGGTGCACCGGTCGATGCGCGGGCCTCGCACGCCAGGGCGCTGCAGGCCGGCGTCAAGTTCAGCGACGCCCCACCTGCGCATTTCGACTTGTGCATCGATGCCCTGCTGGGCCTGGGCGCCGACCGTGCGCCCGAAGGGAAAATGGCGGAATGGATTGCACTTATGCGCGCAAGTTCGGCCCCCTGCCTGAGCATCGACCTGCCCTCGGGCCTGGGCGCCGACACCGGCTGTGCGCCGGCCCAAGGCGTGCGCGCCGACCACACACTGTCGCTGCTGACGCTCAAGCCGGGACTGTTCACCGCTGATGGGCGTGACGCCAGCGGCCAAGTCTGGTTTGACGATCTCGGCGTCTACGTGGATGCGGCCACCTATCCCGGCGTGGCTGTGCTGGGCGGCCCGGCCCGCGCAAGGCCGAGGTTGCACGCCTCGCACAAGGGCAGCTTTGGCGACGTGGCCGTCCTGGGTGGGGCCAGCGGCATGACAGGCGCAGCCTTGCTCTGCGCCTCGGCCGCCCTGCACGCAGGTGCCGGCCGCGTCTACCTGTGCCTGCTGGGCGCCCCCGCCGCTGCGCCGGCCGCGGCCCGGCCTGAACTGATGCAGCGCGATGCCGCCACGATCGACCTCACTGCCATGACCGCGGTGTGCGGCTGCGGCGGCGGCGACGCTGTGCGCGCAGTATTGCCGCGCGTGCTGGCCACCGCAGCGCGGGCGGTGATCGACGCCGATGCGCTCAATGCGCTGGCTGCGGATGCGCAGCTGTGCACGCAACTGCGTCAGCGCGCAGCCCGCGCACGCCCCACTGTGATTACCCCGCACCCCCTGGAAGCAGCAAGGCTGCTGGACTGCAGCGCAGCCCGGGTCCAGGCCGACCGTCTGGGCGCCGCGGCGCAATTGGCCGAGCGCTTTCAGTGCGTGGTAGTGCTGAAAGGCTCTGGCAGCATTGTTGCCGCGCCGGGGGCGGTCAGCGTCATCAACCCCACGGGCAATGCGCGCCTGGCCACGGCCGGAACCGGCGACGTTCTGGCCGGCATGGTGGGCGCGGCACTGGCCGCCGCAGTGCCCGCCTTCGAAGCTGCCTGCGAAGCCGTCCATGCGCATGGCATGGCGGCCGACCGTTGGCCCGCCGAACAAGCGCTGACCGCGAACGCGCTGGCCCGGCTCCGGATGTGACACCCGGCGCCGGGGAGCCGCTTACGACGGCTCAGGCGCCTGCCTGGCCTCGCGCTCGGCGATCGATCTTTCGATGGCAGCCGCGAAAAGCTGCCTGAAACTATCCAGCTTGAAGAAACCCGCTTTTTGCCCACGCTGCCTGCTGCTCAGCGCTTCGATTGCGCGCGGCCGCGCCAGCGTTGCCTCGCACAGTGAGAGATTGTTATGCTTCTGCGCCAGTCCGCACACGACACGCAAGGCCATGATCTCGTAGTCTTCGGCGCCCGGCCGCAGACCTGCCGGGGAATTTTTCAATTGGTCCAGGAACTGGAGAATTTCGCGGTTCTTGCGCTCGATCTCGAGGTCGCCCTCACGGGCCACGAAACGCATGAGCGCCGACCTGAGCAAGGCCCGGTTGTATGGCACCCGCCGTACAAGAAGTTCGTGGCGCAATTTCTGCAGGGTCGCGGGCGGCATGTAGTTTGGCGGGTCGGGCCTGCGGATGAACTGCGGACCCATTGCGGGCGCAGCATGGGCACGGCCGTCCTGCTCGGTGACGAACATCTTGTACGGCTGGGGCTGTTGATGGGCCGGCCACCCGGCACACCGGGGCCCGTCATCGCCCATGAGCGCCCGATGGATTTTGAGGCTGCGATCGGGCACTGGATCCAGCGGACGGCCAGTCACCGAATGGCGTCTGGCGGGTATGAGCTGCAAGGCCAGGGCCCGGGCCAGGAGGGACCGCGGCAGCTGTGGGTGGTCCGCATCGACCCTTGGGGCGGGCGTGTCGTCCGACAGCGGGGGCGGCTGATGCGCACCGGACGTGAGATGCCGATCGACATCCTGCCAGCGGGGAAGCGGTGTGACGATCCTCGGGTCGATCCGGGGGATGTACTCCGGAGAAAAGGTTGCGCTGCGGCGCTGAAGGACGGTGGCCGGTTCGGGCTGCGGCAACGGGATGAAGGCGCTGAGCAACTGGACGACAGGCGGTGTGCGCTGTTCGGGTCTGTACAAAATCATGGCTGGCACTGTACCTTTCAGCGGCCCAGGCATGACTTGCAAATGACTCTCAAACAGGCGGCATTTCAACCCGTCGATGCGGAATCGGGGCCGCGCCGAATCCTAGCCGCGTCCCACGAACGGCATCTTGGTCGCCATGACGGTGTGGAACAGCACGTTGGCCTGCGGCGGCAGATTGGCCATGTAGAGCACGGACTGCGCCACGATATCGACATCCATCATCGGCTCGACCGCGATCAAGCCGCTTGCCTGCGGCACGCCCTTGGCCATCCGTGCGGCGAGTTCCGTGACGGCGTTGCCGATGTCGAGCTGGCCGACGGCAATATCGTACTTGCGGCCATCGAGCGCCGCTGATTTGGTCAGACCGGTCACACCGTGCTTGGTAGCGGTGTAGGCGATCGAGTCCGGCCGCGGCGCATGGGCCGATATCGATCCGTTGTTGATGATGCGTCCGCCGCGCGGGCTCTGCGCTTTCATCACCCGGAAAGCCTGTTGGATGCACAGGAACATGCCCGTCAGGTTGGTGTCGACCACGCTCTTCCACTGCGCCAGCGCAAGGTCTTCCAGCGGCACGGCGAAGGCGCTGATGCCCGCGTTGTTGAACAGTACATCGACACGCCCGCAGGTCTTCACCGCAGCTTCGAACAGCGCCTTGACCGAATCCGCGTCGGTCACGTCCGTGGGCTGCACCAGTGCGCGCACGGAGGCGCCGGACTCGGCAGCGAGCTGCTCCAGCAGTTCGCGCCGCCGGCCGGCCAGAACGACGCGGTAGCCGTCCCTGAGCAGGGCCAGCGCGCTCGCGCGGCCGATGCCGGTGCCCGCGCCGGTGACCACTGCGACTCTGTCATGCGAACTCATGGCAAGATTCTCCTGTGCTTCAGCGCCTGGGTTTGCGGCCCTTGGCCTTGGCCGAGGGCCCGCGTGCCCCCGCCTTGGGAGCGCTCGCCGGGTGGGCTCCCCGCACACTCGCGGCGTTGGTCTTGCCTGCCTTGCCCGCTTTGCCCGCCGGACGGCGCGGTGCCGAAGGCGACAGAGCTTCCTCGCCACGGCCTGGGACGGCGCCTACACCCTTGTCCTTCATGGCGCGCGCGAGCAATTCCTCGCCTTCGCGGATCAGCCGGAAATCGATCTTGCGTCCGTCGAGATCGACGCGGCTGACCTGCACCCGTACCCGGGTGCCGATCGCATAGCGGATGCCGGTGCGCTCGCCGCGCAACTCCTGCCGCGCTTCATCGAAGCGAAAGTACTCGCCGCCCAGCTCGGTGATGTGCACCAGGCCCTCGACATACATCGCATCCAGCGTCACGAAGATGCCGAAGGTCGTGGCCGCAGTGACCACGCCACCGTACTCCTCGCCGAGGTGCTCGCGCATGTACTTGCACTTGAGCCAGGCCTCGACGTCGCGGCTGGCCTCGTCGGCGCGCCGTTCGTTGGCGCTGCAATGCAGGCCCGCAGCCTGCCACGCCAGCATTTCGCGCGTGGGCGGGACCGCAACCTTTGCGGTCCTGGCCGTGGGCGCCTTGACGCGCGCAGCCAGGCGACGTGCCAGCTTCTCCTGCGCCTCGCCCGGCGTGGGAAGCACCGGGAGCTGGTAGCGGGTGTTGATCAGAATGGCCTTGATGACCCGGTGCACCAACAAGTCCGGATAGCGCCGGATCGGGCTCGTGAAGTGGGTGTAGGCCGCATAGGCCAGGCCAAAGTGGCCGCTGTTGGCCGGCGAATAGATGGCCTGCTGCATGGAGCGCAACAGCATCGAATGAATCTGCTGGGCGTCGGGCCGGTCCTTGGTGGCCGCGGCAATGGCCTGGAACTCGGCCGTGGTCGGCTCGTCGCTGATGCTCTGCGCCACGCCCATGGCCTTGAGATAGGTGCGCAGCACGTCTTTCTTCTCGGGCGTCGGTCCCTCGTGCACGCGGTACAGCGAGGGATGCTTGTTCTCGCCGATGAAGTCGGCGCTGCACACATTGGCCGCGAGCATGGCCTCTTCGATCAGTCGGTGAGCGTCGTTGCGCACCCGCGGCACGATCTTCTCGATGCGGCCGCTCTCGTCGCAGATGATCTGCGTCTCGGTGGTCTCGAAGTCGATCGCGCCGCGCTGGTTGCGCGCCTTGAGCAGCGCCCGGTAGACGTCATGCAGGTTCAGCAGATCATCAATGCGGTCTTTGCGCCGCAGTGCCTCCGGGCCTCGCGTGTTGGCCAGGATCGCCGCGACCTCGGTGTAGGTCATGCGCGCATGGCTCCACATCACCGCGGGGTAGAACTGGTAGGCATGCACCTCGCCGGAAGCCGTCACCAGCATGTCGCACACCATGCACAGGCGCTCGACCTCGGGGTTCAGCGAGCACAGGCCATTGGACAGTTTCTCGGGCAGCATCGGAATGACGCGGCGCGGAAAGTACACGCTGGTTGCGCGCTCGTAGGCGTCGATGTCGATCGCGCTGCCAGTCTCCACATAGTTGCTGACATCGGCGATGGCCACCAGCAGGCGCCAGCCCTTGCCCCGTCCCACCTTGGCGGGTTCGCAGTAGACGGCGTCGTCGAAATCGCGCGCATCCTCGCCGTCGATGGTCACCAGCGGCACATCAGTCAGGTCAATGCGGCCCTTCTTGTCCTGCGGGCGGACCTTGTCGGGCAGCGTGCGCGCCAAGGCGACACAGGCATCGGAGAACTCGTGCGGCACGCCGTACTTGCGCACGGCGATCTCGATCTCCATGCCGGGGTCGTCCATCTCGCCGAGCACTTCCTTGATGCGGCCCACGGGCTGGCCGAACAGCGCAGGCGGCTCGGTCAGTTCGACCACCACGACCTGCCCGGCCTTGGCCGTGCCGGTGGCCCCCTTCGGGATCAGGACATCCTGACCGTAGCGCTTGTCTTCGGGCGCCACCAGCCAGATGCCGCTCTCGTGCAGCAGGCGGCCGATGATGGGCTGAGGCGGGCGCTCGACGATCTCGACCACGCGACCCTCTGGCCGGCCCTTGCGGTCATGGCGCACGATGCGCGCCTTGACGCGATCCTTGTGCAGCACCGCCCGCATTTCATTGGGGGGCAGATAGATGTCGGACTCACCGTCATCGCGGCTCACGAAACCGTGGCCATCGCGATGGCCTTGAACGATTCCTTCAATTTCATCCAGCAGTGTGCTGGTGTGCTTCAAATTTTTGATACAATTTCTCTCTTTCCTGAAAGCCCAGGTGGCGGAATTGGTAGACGCACTAGTTTCAGGTACTAGCGAGTAACATCGTGGAGGTTCGAGTCCTCTCCTGGGCACCATCAAAGAACGAAAACTCAACCCGCTGTTTCAGCGGGTTTTTTCGTTTCTGGCGCTCGCGCAGGTGGAGGATGGGGTCCATGGACCCTCTTATTGGAACCGATTTTTTGGTCGGAAGCGATTTTTCGGCGGTAGCGGGCGGTAGTGATATCCACCCGCCCTTCTGTATCTGGGGCCGGGCCGCCAAATTGCCAGTGCTGCCAGTGCCAGGGCAGGCCCATCGAATGCGCATCGCAGGGCCGGCCGTCGAGTTGAAGGAACTGCGCAATGCCCTGGGATGCCGTTAGACGGGCACGCCGATGAGGTCGTGCCCCTGCGCGTCAACGATGCGCGCGCGCGTGAACTCGCCGACCTTCAGCGTCTTGCTGATTTTCTCGGGCGGCAGCAGCCGCACGGTGCCGTCGATCTCCGGCGCGTCGGCATAAGAGCGGCCAACGCCACCCTTGCGGCCCATGGCCGGGGCCGAATCCACCAGCACCTGCATGGTCGCGCCGATGCGCCGGCGCAGCCGCGCGGCGGAGACCTCCTCGGCCACGTCCATGAAACGCGCGCGGCGCTCCTCACGCAGTTCGGGCGCCAGCATACCGGGCAGTTCGTTGGCGGCGGCCCCTTTGACAGGGCTGTAGGCAAAGCAGCCGGCCCGGTCGATCTGGGCCTCGCGCATGAAATCGAGCAGGTGCGAGAACTCCTGCTCGGTCTCGCCCGGAAAGCCGGCGATGAAGGTGCTGCGGATCACGATTTCGGGGCAGGCCTCGCGCCAGCGCTGGATGCGTTCCAGGTTTTTTTCGCCGCTGGCGGGCCGCTTCATGCGCCGCAGCACATCAGGGTGGCTGTGCTGCAGCGGCACATCCAGGTAAGGCAGCACCAGGCCCGAGGCCATCAGCGGAATGATCTCGTCC
>JAURZS010000146.1 GCA_030653255.1 Burkholderiaceae bacterium
CGTTGGCGCTGGCGTACAGCGTGGGGTAGTGGTCCTTGAGCCGGGCGCTGATGTAGTTGGCGCTCAGGATGGCGATCTCGGTGGCTTGTTGCAGGCCGTCGGGGCCCATCATGCGGCAGTACATCCAGCTGATGGGCAGCACCGCCGCATTGCCCAGCGGTGCGGCCGATATGGCGCCGACGCCATTGACGCTCAGTCCCGCCGTGGCGTGGCCGGGCAGGAAAGGGACCAGGTCAGCGACCACGCACACGGGGCCCACGCCGGGGCCGCCGCCGCCGTGCGGAATGCAAAAGGTCTTGTGCAGATTGAGGTGGCTCACGTCGCCGCCGAACTCGCCCGGCGCGGCCACACCCACCAGGGCGTTCATGTTGGCGCCATCGACGTACACGCGGCCGCCGTGGGCATGGACCAGCTCGCACAGCTCTTTGACCTGGGTCTCGAACACGCCATGCGTGCTGGGGTAGGTGATCATGACGCAGGCCAGGCGGTCGCTGTGCTGTTCGCACTTGCGCCGCAGGTCGTCCATGTCGACATTGCCCGAGGCGTCGCAGGCCGTGACCACCACCTGCATGCCCGCCATCTGCGCGCTGGCGGGGTTGGTGCCATGGGCAGACGAGGGGATCAGGCAGATGTTGCGATGCGACTGGCCCTGGGCCGCCAGCCAGGCGCGGATCACCAGCAGCCCCGCGTATTCGCCTTGCGAGCCGGCATTGGGCTGCAGGCTGATGCCTGCATAGCCGGTGGCCTGGCATAGCCAGGCGCGCAGCTGCGCGTCCAGCAGCGCGTAGCCTTGCAATTGATCGGCCGGAGCGAAGGGGTGGATGTGGGCGAACTCGGGCCAGGTGATCGGGATCATCTCGCTCGTGGCATTGAGCTTCATGGTGCAACTGCCCAACGGGATCATGCTGCGGTCCAGCGCCAGGTCCTTGTCGCTGAGCCGGCGGATGTAGCGCAGCATGCCGGTCTCGGAATGGTGGGTATTGAACACCGGGTGCTTCAGATAGGCGCTGGTACGGCGCAGCTCGGCGGGGATCAGTGGTGCGATGCCTTTTTCGAATTCGGCAAAGGAGGGCAGGGACTTGCTCGTGCCTGCAGCGAAGAAGGACCACAGCAGTTCGATGTCGGCGCGGGTGGTGGTTTCGTCGAGTGACACGCCCAGGTGGCGGGCCAGGCGCACCGACAGATTGGCGCCGGCCTGTCGGGCGCGCCCGGCAATGGCGGCAGTGGCGTCGTCGGTCTTGACCGTGACGGTGTCGAAGGCCGATGCCGGGTGGTTGATCTCGAAGCCCAGTGCGTTCAGGCCGCGCACCAGGATGGCGGTGTAGGCGGCCACGCGCTCGGCGATGCGCTTGAGGCCCTGCGGCCCGTGGTAGACCGCGTACATGCTGGCCACCACTGCGGGCAGCACCTGGGCCGTGCAGATGTTGGAGGTGGCTTTCTCGCGGCGGATGTGTTGCTCGCGCGTCTGCAGCGCGAGCCGGTAAGTCGGGTTGCCGTGGGTGTCGATGCTCACGCCCACCAACCGGCCCGGCAGCGAACGCTTGAACGCGTCGCGGCAGGCCATGTAGGCAGCGTGCGGGCCACCGTTGCCCATGGGCATGCCGAAGCGCTGCGTGGTGCCGACCACGATGTCGGCGTCGAACTCCCCGGGTGGGGTCAGCAAGGTCAGGGCCAGCAGGTCCGCCGCGACGCACAGGGCGGCATCAGCGGCGTGGGCTCTTGCGGCCAGGGGACGCGGGTCGTGGATGACACCGGTGGTGGCGGGGTACTGGATCAGCACGCCGAAGTAGTCCGACCCAGCCATCAGCTGCGGCAGGGATTGCGCTGCCGTGCTGACCCGCACTTCGATGCCCAGCGGCTGCGCCCGCGTCTGAATCACTTCAATGGTTTGTGGATGGCAGTCGCCGGCGACCAGGAACACGTTGCTCTTGCTCTTGACGCTGCGCCGGGCGAGGGTCATGGCCTCGGCGGCGGCGGTGGCCTCGTCCAGCATGGAGGCATTGGCAATCGGCATGCCGGTGAGGTCGCACACCATGGTCTGGAAGTTGATCAGCGCCTCCATGCGTCCCTGGCTGATCTCGGCCTGGTAGGGCGTGTAGGCCGTGTACCAGGCGGGGTTCTCCAGCACGTTGCGCAGGATCACGCCGGGTGTGTGCGTGCCGTAGTAGCCCTGACCGATGAAGCTCTTGAGTATCCGGTTCTTTGCTGCGATGCCGCGCAGCTCCGCCAGCGCCGCAGCCTCGGGCACGGCGGCGGGCAGGTCCATACTGCTGCGCCGCGCGATGGAGCGCGGCACGATGCCTTCGATCAGGGCGCGGCGCGAGGGGGCCTGGACCACGCGCAGCATCAGCGTCTCGTCGGCCTCGTCGATGCCGATATGGCGGGCGATGAACTCGGCGGGGTTTTCCAGCGCGCCTAGCGGCTGGGCGGATTGCTTCAGCATGGCAGAGGTCCCGTGGGTTCAGGCGGTGGCGGTGAAGCGGGTGTAGCTGGTCTCGTCCATCAGGGCGTCGAGCTGCGAAGCGTCGGCCAACTTGACCTTGAAGAACCAGCCCGCGCCCAACGGGTCGCTGTTGGCAAGCGATGGGTCGGCGCGCAGCGCCTCATTGACTTCCGTGATTTCGCCGGTCACCGGCATGTAGACATCGGCGGCGGCCTTGACCGACTCGACGACGCCGGCAACCTCCTTCTGGGTGAAGGTCTTGCCGACTTCGGGCAAATCGACGAACACCACATCGCCCAGGGCATCCTGCGCATGGTGGGTGATGCCGACGACGGCGCTGCCGCCCTCGACCTTGAGCCATTCGTGGTCTTCGGTGTACTTGATCATGATGTGTCTCTCCAGGGAAAAAATTGAAAACTCAGACGCGGTGGTAACGGGCCGGAACAAAGGGCATGGCCGACACCTCCATGGGCACGGGCTTGCCGCGCACCAGTGCCTGCACCCGCGTGCCCAGCGTGGCGTTGGCTGGATTCACATAGCCCATGGCCACCGGCTTGTCCAGGGTGGGGCTCAGCAATCCGCTGGTGACTTCGCCGATACGCTGGCCTGCGCCGTCGTGCAGTTCGGCGTGCTCGCGCACGGGGATGCGCTCGAGCCCGACCAGGCCCACACGCTTGCGCGTCAATGCGGCGGGGTTCGACAGTTGCTCCAGCACCTTGGCCGCACCAGGGAACCCACCCGCGCGCGCGCCGCCGCTGCGCCGCACCTTCTGGACGGCCCACCCCAGTGCGGCCTCGGCTGGCGTGGTGGTGGTGTCGATGTCGTTGCCGTACAGGCACAGGCCGGCTTCCAGGCGCAGCGAATTGCGCGCGCCCAGTCCGGCCAGCTCGATGTCGGGCAGCATCAGCAGGATATTGACCAGCATCTGGACTTCGGACTGGTGCACCGAGATCTCGAAGCCGTCCTCGCCGGTGTAGCCGCTGCGGGTGACGAAGCAGTCGGTGCCGCAGATGCTGAAGCGCGCGCCGGTCATGAACACGAGCCGATCGATGCCGGGGGCCACGCGCGCCAGGCTCGCGGCGGCCAGCGGGCCTTGCAGCGCCAGCAAAGCCATCTCGGGCATGGGCGTGACGGTGCAGCGCTGCCCGATGCGGGCCTGGATGTGGGCGATGTCGCCGTGCTTGCACGCGCCGTTGACGATCACGAAGATGTCCACGCCGCGGTTGACGAACATCAGGTCGTCGATGATGCCGCCGTCTTCATTGAGCAGCAGGCCGTAGCGCTGCCGGCCTTCGGGCAGATCGATCACGTCCACCGGCATCAGGGTCTCGAAGGCGGCGGCGGCGTCAGGGCCTTCGAGGCGCAGCTGACCCATGTGCGAGACATCGAACAGACTGGCGGCCCGGCGCGTGTGCAGGTGCTCGGCCATCAGGCCTTTGTCGTATTGCACCGGCATGCTGTAGCCGGCAAAGGGAACCATGCGCGCGCCCATGCCGATGTGCATGTCGTGCAAGGGGGTGGTGAGCAGATTGTCAGTGGTGGCGGACACGGTGTTCTCCCGGGGCAATGCGTGTTCCATGGCCAAAGCCATGGGCTGCCCCCTCTGTCCGCTTTACCTGAGAGATTCGCCGGGCCTGATTCGCACAGACTGCGGTTTGCTCCTTCGGTGGACCTGTGTTGCCACAGGCCTCTCTCCAGTGGGGAACGCCCGGTTTCCCGGACGGCTGCCAGTCCTTTGTGCCTGAGCGTTAAGACGATGAAGCTTGCGCCTTCGGCGACCCGCCTCGGCTTGGGGCCGGGGTGGATTCTCTCCTGACGGGACGAGTATAGCCGGGCCGCGTTTGGCGTTGCCCGGCTGGCGTTGCCCGGCTGTTCTGGACCCGGTCCTGCGCATTGCCTTGGCTGGGTATCATGAGGTATCATGAAGCGTCAAGATTCATCATGATGGCGATTTCCATGACACCAACCCTCCGTGAGAAGTTTTCTTCCCAGGCCGCGCCCGAGGTGCTGGCGGCTTTGCGTCAGATCGCGCAGTCGCAGGGCCGGCACTTCCAGTCGGTTCTGGATGAAGCATTGCGCGACTACATCGAACGCACATCGGCGCAACGTCCCCGCCGCCATGTGATGGCATCGTTTGCGTCCAGTCTGGAAGAGTTCGACAGCCTGTACCGTGATCTGGCCAAGTGAGAAGTCATGAGTACCTGACGGTGGCCGAAGTGCTCTCCATGCAATCGGTACTGATCCGGCGTTACGGTGGGGCTTCGGGGGTGCGTGACCCCGGCGCCCTGGAGGCCGCATTGTTCAGGCCACAGACCGGCTACTACGAGGACATCGTGGCCGAGGCTGCAGCCCTGCTCGAAAGTCTTGCGCTGAACCATCCCTTCGTGGATGGCAACAAGCGAATTGCCTTTGCCGTCATGGATGTGTTCCTGCGCGTCAACGGCTGGCGATTGCAGCGCGCACCGGCCCGCATCTACGCGGAAATGTTGAAGATGTTCGAGGGCGGCAAATTCCAGATGATCCACCTTGAGCCCTGGCTGCGAGGCTTCGCCAGTCCCGATGCGCCCCCCGGGGTCCCCGGGCGCCTGCGGCGCCAGGGATGACCAGGCGCCCGGCCTACATCCCCGGGTAGTTCGGCCCGCCCCCGCCCTCGGGTGTGACCCAGACGATGTTCTGGGTCGGGTCCTTGATGTCGCAGGTCTTGCAGTGCACGCAGTTCTGCGCGTTGATTTGCAACCGGTCGCTGTTGTCTTCGTTCTTGACGAACTCGTACACGCCGGCGGGGCAGTAGCGCGCCTCGGGTCCGGCGTAGCGGGCCAGGTTGGTGCCCACGGGCACCGAGGCGTCCTTGAGCGTGAGGTGGGCGGGCTGGTTTTCTTCGTGGTTGGTGTTGGACACGAACACGGAGGACAGGCGGTCGAAGGTCAGCACGCCATCGGGCTTGGGATAGGTGATGGGCGTGCATTCGGCTGCCGGCTTCAGGCAGGCATGGTCGGGCTTGTTGTGGTGCAGGGACCAGGGCATGCGGCCGCGCAGAAGGAACTGCTCGACGCCGGTCATCAGCGTGCCGATGGTGCGGCCCTTCTTGAACCACTGCTTGAAATTGCGGCCCTTGTTCAGTTCGGCGTGCAGCCAGCTCTGCTCGAAGGCCAGCGGGTAGGCGCTGAGCTCGTCGTTGTGGCGGCCGGCCGTGATGGCCTCGAAGGCCGCCTCGGCGGCCAGCATGCCGGTCTTGATCGCGGCATGGCTGCCCTTGATGCGGCTGGCGTTGAGGTAGCCCGCGTCGCAGCCCACCAGCGCGCCGCCGGGGAACACGGTCTTGGGCAGCGACAGCAGTCCGCCGGCGGTGATGGCGCGCGCGCCATAGGACAGGCGTTTGGCCGGCTTGGCGCCGGGCGCGCCTTCAAAGTACCAGCGGATGTTGGGGTGCGTCTTGAAGCGCTGAAACTCCTCGAAGGGGCTCAGGTAGGGATTGGCATAGTCCAGGCCGACGACGAAGCCGATCAGGATTTTGTTGCCCTCCTGGTGGTACAGGAAGGAGCCGCCGTAGGTGGCCTCGTCCAGCGGCCAGCCCGTGCCGTGCAGCACCAGGCCGGGCTGATGGCGCGCGGGGTCGATCTCCCACAACTCCTTGATGCCGATGCCGTAGGACTGCGGGTTCTTGCCCTCGTCGAGCTTGAAGCGGCTGATGAGCTGGCGGCCCAGGTGCCCGCGCGCGCCCTCGGCGAAGATGGTGTACTTGGCATGCAGTTCCATGCCCAGCTGGAAGTTGTCGGTCGGGTTGCCGTCCTTGCCGATGCCCATGTTGCCGGTGGCAACACCCTTGACCGAGCCGTCGTCGTTGTACAGGACTTCGGCGGCGGGAAAGCCCGCGAAGATCTCCACGCCCAGCGCCTCGGCCTGCTGTGCCAGCCAGCGCGTGACATTGCCCAGGCTCACGACATAGTTGCCGTGGTTGTCGAAGCACTGGGGCAGCAGGAAGTTGGGCGTGCGCACCGCGCCGCTCTGGCTCAT
>JAURZS010000153.1 GCA_030653255.1 Burkholderiaceae bacterium
GGTTGCCTGCCTTCCTGACCTACTACAACGCCCGCCGCCCACACTCGGCCTTGGGCCATAAGCCTCCAGCTTCCCGTCTCGGCGGGAATAACCTATTGCAACTCAACACCTAGTCCACACTGCCCCATCCAACGAAGTCTCATGTCTCTCGCTCGCCAACTTCCCCGAACCACCGCTGAGTCCGCACCCTTCTGGGGCGGCGGAGCGCATGGGCAACTGCTGATACAGCAATGCGCCCACTGCCTGAAATACCACCATCCGCCGCTGCCGATCTGCCCGGTTTGTCTGGGCCGGGAAGTCCGCCCGACACCGGTCAGCGGACGCGCAACGGTGCACAGCCATACGGTGAACCATCAGCCCTGGCTGCCCGGCATGGCGGTGCCCTTTGTCGTCGCCTATGTCGCACTCGACGAGCAGCCCGATGTGTGGCTGATGAGCAATATCATCGGTTGCGAACCCGAAGAGGTGTTCATCGGCCAGCCCGTCGAGGTCTGCTTCGAGCAGCAAGAGGACGTCTGGATTCCCCTGTTTCGCCCCCGGAGTGCGTCATGAGTACACGTGCGGGAGAAACCCTGGCCGCCATCTCCGGCATCGGCATGTCGGAGGTGGCCAGGCCCAGCCAGAAATCGGCGCTGACATTGACCGTGGACGCCTGTCTGCAGGCCATCGAAGACGCCGGCCTGGACCGCAGCAGGATCGATGGCATATCCACCTATCCGGGCATCATCCCCGACCGCTCGGGCCTCTCCGAGGTCGGGGTGCACGACATCCGCATGGCCCTGGGGCTCCAGACGGACTGGTACAGCGGCGCCAAGGAAACCGCAGGGCAGCTGGGCGCGGTGTTCAACGCCATCGCGGCCATAGCCGCTGGATTCGCGAGCCATGTGCTGGTGTTTCGAACCATCACCGAGGCCTCGGCGCGCAAGGCCCAGCCGGGTGCGACTGCCATTGGCGGCGGCGCTGCGCGCGTCGGCGGCGTGCACGAGTGGACCACGCCCTTTCGCGCCCTGTCGGCCGCCAACTGGTTCGCTCTCTACGCGCAGCGCCATTTTCACGAGTACGGGACTCGTCCGGAGCAGATGGCGCAGATCGCATTGAATGCCCGCCGCAATGCGGCACTCAATCCTGCGGCCCTGTACCGCGAGCCGCTCGACATGGCCCAGTACATGGCCAGCCGCATGATCTCCACGCCCCTGCGGCTGTACGATTGCGACGCCCCCGTGGATGCGTCGGTGGCCGTGGTCGTCTCGCGCGTCGAGGAGGCCCGAAACCTGCGCAACCCGCTGATTCGGGTCGAGGCTGTGGGCTCTGCGCTGCACAGCCGCGACACCTGGTACCGGCCGCAGGACCTGACCCGCTGCGCCGACGCGGCCGACATGATGTGGAGCCGCACCTCCCTCAAGCCCCGTGACGTGGACGTGGCCCAGCTCTATGACGGCTTCAGCATCCATACCATGCTGTGGCTGGAGGCGCTCGGCTTTTGCGCCAGAGGCGAAAGCGGCCCGTTCATCGAAGGTGGGCAGCGCATCGCCCTGGACGGCGAGTTGCCGCTGAACACCAGCGGTGGCCAGCTCTCGGCCGGTCGCCTTCATGGCCTGGGTTTCCTGCATGAGGCCTGTGTTCAGTTGTGGAAACGTGGCGACCTGCGACAGGTGAAGGGAGACCCGCGCGTCGCCGTGGCCTCGGCGGGCTATGGCGGCGGCTTTGCGGGCTGCATGCTGGTGGCGCGCCACGACTGAGGCGCTGCGGCCTTGGAGGTCCCGCGAGGTGCGGGATAATGTGCAGGCATCCCTCCATTACCTTTTTCAAGCACCATGACCACGAGCATCCGCCAGGCGGACCTGATCGAATCGATCGCCGCCGCCCTGCAGTACATCAGCTACTACCACCCGGCCGACTTCATCGCCCACCTGGCGCGCGCCTACGCGCAGGAGCAAAGCCCGGCGGCCAAGGATGCAATCGCGCAGATCCTGACCAACTCGCGCATGAGCGCCGAAGGCAGGCGCCCGATCTGCCAGGACACGGGCATCGTCAATGTGTTCCTCAAGGTCGGCATGGATGTGCGTTGGGAGGGCTTCACCGGCAGCCTGGAAGACGCCATCAATGAAGGCGTGCGCCGCGGCTACAACCACCCCGACAACACCTTGCGCGCCAGCGTGGTGGCCGACCCCCAGTTCGCGCGCAAGAACACCAACGACAACACGCCGGCCGTGATCTTCACCGAGATCGTGCCCGGTGACAAGCTCGACATCACGGTCGCGGCCAAGGGCGGCGGCAGCGAAAACAAGGCCAAGTTCGTGATGCTCAATCCCTCGGATTCCATCGTCGACTGGGTGCTCAAGACGGTGCCGACCATGGGCGCCGGCTGGTGTCCGCCCGGCATGCTGGGCATCGGCATCGGCGGCACGGCCGAGAAGGCCATGCTCATGGCCAAGGAAAGCCTGATGGAGGACATCGACATGTACGAGCTGCTGCAGCGCGGCCCGTCCAACAAGACGGAGGAACTGCGTCTGGAGCTCTACCAGAAGGTCAATGCGCTGGGCATCGGCGCGCAGGGGCTGGGCGGCCTGACCACCGTGCTCGACATCAAGATCCGCATGCAGCCCACGCACGCCGCCAGCAAGCCGGTGGCCATGATTCCCAACTGCGCGGCAACACGCCATGCGCACTTCGTGATGGACGGCAGCGGTCCGGCCTACCTCGATCCGCCGAGCCTGGACCTGTGGCCCAAGGTCGACTGGGCGCCGGACTACAACAAGAGCCGGCGCGTGGACCTCAACACCCTCACGCGCGAGGAAGTCGCCAGCTGGAAGCACGGCCAGACGCTGCTGCTCAACGGCAAGATGCTGACCGGCCGCGACGCAGCCCACAAGCGCATCGCCGACATGCTGGAGCGCGGCGAGAAGCTCCCGGTGGATTTCACGAACCGCGTGATCTACTACGTCGGCCCGGTGGACCCGGTGCGCGACGAGGCGGTCGGCCCGGCCGGACCGACCACGGCCACGCGCATGGACAAGTTCACCGAGACCATGCTCGCGCAAACGGGCTTGATCGCCATGATCGGCAAGGCCGAGCGCGGCCCGGTGGCCATCGAATCCATCCGCAAGCACAAGAGCGCCTACCTGATGGCGGTCGGCGGTGCTGCCTACCTGGTGAGCAAGGCCATCAAGCACGCCGAGGTGGTGGGCTTTGCAGACCTGGGCATGGAGGCCATCTACGAATTCGATGTGGTGGACATGCCCGTGACGGTGGCGGTGGACGCCGGCGGCACCAGCGCGCACATCACCGGCCCGGCGGAATGGCAAAAGAAGATTGCGTCCGGCGAGTACAAGACCATCGCCCTGACGCCGGCCTGAGCCACCACAAGCCTCAACGCACGCTTCGGGCCGTGACGCAGGTGCTGTGGCGCCGCGGCTAGCCCAGGCGCTGGGCCGCCGCCCTGCCCCGCTCCACATTGACGGGCAGCAGCAGCAGCAGCCCGATGATGAACAACAGCGCCGTCGACAGGATGGCCGTGCGCTGATCGCCGCCCGTGAACCAGGTGATCGCGCCGTAGCTCAAAGGCCCCAGAATGCTGGCCAGCCGCGTGGCAAAGGCCCACAGGCCATAAAACTCGGCCACCTGCCGCGCCGGCGCGAACAGCCCCGCCATGGCCCGACCCGCAGACTGGCTGGAGCCCATGCACAGGCCTGCGATGGCCGCTGCGTACCAGAAGCCGCCCTTGGTGGTGGTGACGGCCGCGATGACGCAAGTCGCCACCCACCCCACCAGCGTCAACCCCAGCGCCAGCTTGTGGCCGATGCGGTCCTGCCCGTAGCCAAAGCCGAAGGCGCCAACCGCGGCCGCGATGTTGAGCACGAAGATCAGCACCATGGTTTCTTGCGGCTGAAAACCGATCACCTGTTCGGCGTAGATGGCCGCCAGCGTGATCGCCACCGCCACGCCGCCCTGGTAGAACACGGCGCAGGCCAGCAGCCACATGAAGTCGCGGTAGTGGCGGGCCTCGCGAAAGGTCTGCCGCAGCTGCCGCCAAGAAGCGCTGAAGCCTCCGCCGCGCAGCGCTGCCGGATTGGGCACGGCGCGTTCCTTGAGCAGCCAGAAAGTGAGCAAGGCCGACAGAGCGAAGATGCTCGCGGTGATGAGCAGCGTCACCGGCACGAAGCTTTGCGCCGGAATGCCCTGCGCCTGGGCCCACAGCACGTACGCCAGGCTCAGGCCCAGCGCCAGCATGCCGCCGAAATAGCCGAAGCTCCAGCCCCAGCCGCTGACCTTGCCCAGCGCTTGCGGCTTTGCCAGCTCGGGCAGGAAGGACGCAATCAGCGATTCGCCATAGGAATAAAAAGTGTTGGACAGGATGATCAGCACGACCGCCAGCGTCACGGTGCCGGGGCCTGTAAGCGCCATGGCCGCCGTGGTCAGCACGCAGCCGATGGTCGACAGCACCAGTAGGCGCTTCTTGGCCCCATGCAGATCGGCATAGGCCCCCAGGCTGGGCATGGTCAGCATCACGATGGCGTAAGAGGTACTGAGCGCAGCAGTCCACGCAAAAGTGGCCCAATCGGCCTTCTGGGCAATGCCGCCGACAAAGTAGGCCGCGAACACCGCCGTCAGGACGACGGTGGTGTAGCCCGAGTTGGCAAAGTCGTACATGGCCCAGCCGAACACCTCGCGCTTGCGCACGCCGGGGTTGAGGGATTCTTGCGGGAAAAGGGCCATGGTGAGATCGTCAGCCGGCCCGTCGGCCAAGGAAGGCTCAGTGCAGATGGCGCGGCCGCCGGCCGCCACCATGTCCGGCTCCGCCCGAGCCCGCGCCCGGGCCGCGCGGCCGGCGGCCCACGTCCAGCGAATTGACGAGTGAGTCGAAGCGGCGGCTGAACAGCTTGTCGATTTCGGCCACCACGCCGCCGAGTTCCGCCCCCTCGAAGTGGCGCTCCATGGTGTGGACCACATCCTCGACGAGCAGGTCGCGCTGGACCTGCATGATGGCTGCGGGGTCCGGGCCGACGAAGAGCATGAGGAAGTCGTCGCGCGCCTCGGCGCCGGCGGTTTCCTCTTCTTCGTCGAAATCGGCGTCATAGAAAGAGATCTCTATGGCCGCGCCGGTCTGGGCAAGCTCATTCAGGCTCATGCACATCTCGTCCAGAGCCTCGCGGAAATCTTCGTCGCCGCGGACCGTCCAGCACATGCGCAGCAGCTTTTCCTTGGCATCGAATTCGATGCCGGGTTCGTCTTCGTAGCTGCTGTGGGCGGCTGCCGCCAGCGTCTTGGCGCCGGCGTATTTCCACAGGGGTTTCAGGGCTTCCTGGAGCTGCTCGTAGCTGACTCCCGCACGCAGGGGAATGTCGCCATGGACATGGATTTCGAAGGGGGCGTTGTACCGGGGCATGGGG
Source organism: Burkholderiaceae bacterium (assembly GCA_030653255.1). Classification (GTDB taxonomy): domain Bacteria; phylum Pseudomonadota; class Gammaproteobacteria; order Burkholderiales; family Burkholderiaceae_C; genus JAURZS01. The sequence goes on from JAURZS010000153.1 coordinate 5,391, forward strand.
CTAGTTTAGCGCGAGCGGGATCGGGGGGCGCCCCGGTCAGGCGCAGGTCTTCAGACGCTGCCGCGGTGTCTGGCCGCCGTGGCGAAGTGCGAGTGCATCTTCTCCATGTGGGCAGACATCAGGGCGGTGGCTTTTGCCTTGTCGCCGGCACGCAGGGCGCGCACGATCTGGCGATGGGTGCGCAGGGTGGTGGCGCGCTGACCCACGCCGTCGCGCGCCATCAGCTTGAGCACCATGTCGGTGAGCGCAGCAACCAGGATGACCAACACCTCATTGTGGGCCGCACAGCTGAGCAGGCGGTAGAACTCCAGCAACTGGAGCTGACGCTCTTCGAGGCGCCCTTCCTCGGTCAATAGTTCGGTACGGTCAATGCTGGCATCGAGCAGATCGAAATCATCCGACGTGCCGCGATCACAGGCCAGGCGCACGGCCGCATCGAGCACGATGCCGCGGATCTCGGTCAGGTTGTCCACCGAGATGCCGCCGAAGCTCAGCAGATCGTTGAGCGACTGGGTGACGATGGTCGGATTGGCCCGCGTGATGTAGGTGCCGCCCTTGATCCCCTTGCGCTGCTCGATGATGCCTCCGCGCTCCAGATTGCGCAGCGCCTCTCTCACAGCAGCCCGCGAGCTGCCGAAAGACTCGGCCAGATCGCGCTCCGAGGGCAGCTTGTCTCCGGGCTTGAGTTCGCCGCGCGAGAGCCGGGCCCGGATCTCGTTGCAGATGTCCTCGAAGATGCGCGGCGCAGCCGGCCCGGCAGGCGCCGGCACAGGCGACGCCTGCCGGGGCTTCAGGGCGTCGGCTGTCTTCACTCAGCCACGATGCCCGCGGCCTTGACCATGGATTCGGTCACCTCGGACTCCTTGCGGATCACATCGCGCAGGTACCTCCCGTCGCTGGCGATCACCGTCAGACCTTTGGAGGTGACTTGCTGCTCGGCGAACTGCGGGTCTTTCAGGATGGACTGCACGGCATTGCGGATTTCATTGACCACTTCGGGTGGGGTGCCGGCCGGCGCGAACAAACCGTACCAGATCGCCACCTTAGCGTAGGAAAAACCCTGCTCCGTCGTGGTGGTGACGTTGGGGTGCTGACTGATACGCGAATCGGCTGCCACAGCAAGCAACTTGATCTTGCCCGCTTGCAGCAGCGGCGCCACCACGGCAGCGCTGGCGCTGCCCAGTTGCACATCGCCCGAGGCCAACGCCGTCAAATTGGGGGTGATGCCGTTGTAGGGCACATGGGTCATCTTGACGTTCTCGCGGTCCTTGATCAGCGAGAACAGCAGATGCGGCTGGCTGCCGTTGCCGAAGGAGCCGTAGTTCAGCGTATCGGGCTTGGCACGGGCCAGAGCGATCACGTCCTTCAAGGAATTGGCGGGCAGGTTGACGTTGGCGATGATGAACTGGTCGGCCTTGACCATCATGCTGATGGGCTCGAAGCTCTTGTCCACGTCATAGGGCATCTTCTTGTAGATGAAGCGGTTGCCCACCATGGTCTGGTTGACGGTGGCCAGCAGCGTGTAGCCGTCGGCGGGCGCACGGGCCACGACCGAGCTGCCGATCATCGAGCCGGCGCCTGGCCGGTTCTCGACCACGATCGGCTGGCCCCAGCGCGCCGCCAGCCGCACGCCGATGGCGCGCGTCAGTACATCGATGCCGCCACCGGGGGCAAAGGGCACGATCACCGTCACGGGTTTCGCGGGAAAAGACTGGGCCTGCGCGGCGCCCAGGCTCAGGGCAGCCAGGGCCACGGCGGTGGCTGCGAGGGTTCTTCGGTTCAGCTTCATGTTCACGCTTCCTTTGATACTGCTTGTCAATTTCAACTCAATATGCCCGCGGCGCGCGCATGGCGCATTCACGTACATCCAGCGTCATGGAGCCAACGGACTGGATCTCGATCTTCACGGTGTCGCCGGGGGCAAAGGGGCCTACACCTTCCGGCGTGCCCGAAGCGATCACGTCGCCGGGCTCCAGCGGCAGCACCGAAGACACCAACTCGATCAGCTCAGCCACGCCCACGATCATCTCACCGGTATTGGCCTGTTGTCGAATTTCGCCATTCACCCACAGGCGGTTCTGCAGGGCCTGCGGATCGGGCACTTCGTCGGCGGTCACGATGTAGGGACCCATGGGGGTGAAGGTTTCAAAGGACTTGCGCATGGAGCGCTCCTCCTCGGCCACGCCCTTTTCAATGCGCATGGTGGCATCGATCAGGCAGGAATAGCCGAAGACATACTCCATGGCCTTCTCGCGCGGCACGTTGCGCGCGGCGCGGCCGATCACCACCGCGAGTTCGGACTCGTGATCGAAGCGGCGGGTCGAGCCGCGCGGCAGCAAGATGGCATTGCCCGCGCCGACCAGGGAACCCGGCGCCTTGAGAAAGAAGCCCTGCTCGCGGGCGCTGCGTCCGCCTTGGGTGACTGTGCGCGTACCCAGTTCGCCGATGTGCTTCTGGTAGTTGGCAGGGGCCGCAAACACATGCTGGGGCGCGGGATTCGGCGGCAGCAGGCGCAATCCTGCCAGCGGCCGGGCCTCGCCCGTTTTAAGGTAATCGGCAAAGGGCGCGGCCATGGTGGCCCAATTGGCAATCAGCCAATTGACCCGTTGGCGCGGCAGCTGCGCCAGGAAGGCGGGCAGCGTCGCGGTCATGTCGTAGACGGTGTCGCCGTCGACCACGCCCACGCGAAAGTCTTCAAAGGATGCAATTTTCATAAATGTTCAGGAAACCAGTTGTTGATGCCCGCCGTTCGTGGTGAGCGGCTCTTCGAAGTAATAGCCCAGCGCCTGCATGGCGGGGAAGTCGTTCACCTGGAACAGGACGGCGTCCTTGGCCGAACGGTTGTGGTGCTCGTGCCAGGCCCAGGGCTCCAGTGTGAGAAAGTCACCGGCGCTCCAGTCGTAGGGCCGGCCGTTGACGATGGTGCGTCCTTCGCCCGACACCACGTAGTACAGCTTGCTGCCGGTGTGGCGGCGCGCCTGGGTGTGCACGCCGGCACGCAGCTTCTGCAGCCGCATGCCCATGGTGCGCATCGCAGGACCGCCATTGGTAGGGTTGCGGTATTCGAGGATGACGTCGTCGAAAGGGTCGGGCTTCAGGCCTGAGGCCAGTTCCAGAGCGCGCAGGGCCATGTCTTTGGGGTAGGCCAGCAGCGGATTGTGCGGATGACTGACCGGCGCGCCCGGCGGGCCCATCAGGCCACTGCCGTACTGGCGGTAGGAGCGGTCGGGCACGGCGTCCACCGTCTGCTGCAAATCCTTGCTGCCTTCGAAGAAGACGGCGCTCATGGAGCGTGTCATCGAGATATCGAGCACGTCGAGCCAGATCATGGGCGTGTCGCCCTTGTACTCGTGGTCGTGCCACATCATTGAAGGCGTGAGCACCAGGTCGCCCTCGTTCATGGGATAGCGCTCGCCATTGACCGTGGTCGTCGCGCCGCCGCCCTTCATGATGAAGCGGAAGGCGCTGGCCGTGTGCCGGTGGTTGCTGGCAACCTCGCCGGGCAGGATCACCTGGATCGAACCCCAGAACGTGTTGGTGGTGCCGAAGGGCAGGCCCGGATTGGACAGCCGCAGCGTGCGGCGGTTGCCACCGGGCTCCAGGCTCAGCTGCCGGCCCAGTTCGTCGAGCAGCGGCTCCAGGTCGCGCCAGCGCCAGTGAACCGTCTGCACCACGGAGTTGGGCTCGCGGGTGAACAAGGGCGGCTCGTCGGGCTGATGCACCCGGCAGTTGAACTTGAGTAACTTCTCTTTCAGCGCGCGGCGTGCGCCCTCGTCTTTCGTGGCATGAACTACAGACATTTGAAGACTCCCGGGGTTAAGCTTGTGTCGACGCGGCGAGGGCAGCACTGCCCGCACCACGCACCTGATCGATCAATCCTGCGGCGTCGGCAGGCGCGGCATCGGCGCGCCAGGCCACCTGCCCATCGGGCCGCACCAGCACCAGCCGGCGCTCGTACAGGGCCGCAGCCTTTTCGTCGAGCACGTCCACCACCTCGAACGGCAGGCCGGCCTGGCGCGCAGCATCAACAATGCCCTGTGCCACTGGCGGGTTCGCGCCAAAGCGCAACAAAACGAAACTCTTGCCGAACAAATCAATGATGGATTTGCCCTCCGACAGCCACACATGCGGCGCGCGCGAGCCCGGTCGGGCCGTGGGCGTGTAGGTCGAGACTTCTTCTGCGGGCTTCGGGGTGCCGTCTGGCACGACAACAGGCGATCCCTCGTACACATAGCCCAGATGGATGCCGATGGAGAACCATTCGCGACGCATCATTTCAGTGTAGCGGGCGCCGTATTCCTTGCGCTCGGCCTCGACGTCGGGCGAGTTCTGGTCGAACACCGCCGGGTTCGGCTTGAGAACGCGAGGCGACAGCATGCGGCGCAGATTCTCGCTGGCCTCGCCCACATTGCGCACTGCCACCGGACGCTGCTCGATCTCGTAGCTTGCGAGCAGTTGAGGGCCGCCCCAGCCTTGCAGGACACCGGCAAGCTTCCAGGACAGGTTGACGATATCCAGCAGGCCCGTATTCATGCCGAAGCCACCCGTGGGCGAAGTCAGGTGGGCGGCGTCGCCCGCGATGAACACGCGACCGCGTCCATAGGACTTGGCCACCAGCTGACGCCGCACCCAGGGCAGCATCGACAGGATCTCGAACTCGAAGGGCTTGCCCACCGCCCGGATGATGGCTGCACGCGCCTCGTCCTGCGTCAAGGTACGACGCTCGTCGTCGCCAATCAGCGAGAAACGCCACTGGTCGCGCCCATTGATGGCCACCAACGTGGCCCAGGTGCCTTCAGGGCCGATGAAGATATAGCGGTAGGCGGGCACCTTGTTGTGCAACTTCTCAAGACCATCACAGCGGAAGATCACATTGGTCGTGTAGGTCAGGACTGCGTCGCCTTCCATCTCGATACCCAGCGAATGCCGCACCTGGCTGGCGCCGCCATCGCAACCCACGAGATAGTCGGCATCGATCTGCGAGATCTCGCCGGTCTGCACATGGCGCACCCGGGCGATCACGCCCCGGCCGGTGTCGGTGAAATCGACCAGCTCCGAATTGAACTGCAGTGCGACCTTGGGCGTGCTCTTGGCAAAGCGCTGTAGAACCGGGTCGAAAAAATTCTGCGGGCAGCGCTCGCGCTTCTGCGGGCTTTGCGGCGGGCACTTCTCCTGCGAGGGTGCCGGAAACAGCTCGCGGCCGAACTCATAGCCGTTGAGGTCCGTCACCCAGGCGCAGTCCTGCGGATAGTCGCGGTTGTAACCTGCGGCCTCCACCCAGGGCACGATGCCCCAGCGCCGGCAGAACTCCATCGAGCGGATGCCCACCATGTCCATCTTCGGCTGACTGATCGAGCCGTCGCCGCGTTCAATCATCGTGCAGCGCACGCCGCGCCAGCCGAGATCGCCAGCAAGCGCCAAGCCTACCGGGCCGCCTCCCACCACCAGTACAGAAGTCTTCTCGGTCATCCAGTTCTCCTTTGTTGCTTCGCCACCGGGCGCTTGCTATTGTTCAATTCGGTCGGACCAAGTTGGTAGGACCAACTTGGTCCGACCGAATTGTAGCGAAATTTTGGGGCGAGACAAAAAAGCCGCCTTTGCAAGACAAAGGCGGCTTTCGGTACATGGTGCCCGGGGCCGGAATCGAACCGGCACGACCGCGAGGTCCAGGGATTTTCCTGCCACTTCGGCTTTCGCCGCCGGCCTCTGTATCGAAGCGCCGTTCGTGGTCTGGAGCACGCCTTCGCCCTAGCGCTGCGTCGCCGCATTGCCTTAGGCGCCCGCCGTCTGCTCTCTACACCTTCCACCGAGGCACTGGGCTCGGGGCTTGGCTCGGTGTTGGCTCGGACCGTGAGGGCATCCAGGGCTTTCGCCGAATTTGACGGGCTTCACCTTTCAGGTTTCCCCGAAAGGGCTCAAATTGAATTAAGTCCCTTGTGTCTACCAATTTCACCACCCGGGCAGGACTTGAATCGCAGTCGATTCTAAGTGCCAGTGGCCATGAGCCTTCTGTGATGCGAGCCGCGCTGCGACTGCGGCTAGCCGATCACGCCGGCGCTGCGCAGCGCGGCAATCTTCGCTTCGTCATAGCCGGCCTCGGCCAGCACCTCGTCGGTGTGGGCTCCGAGTTTGGGCGCAGTCGAGCGCAATTGCGTGGGATGGTCGCTGAAGCTGAATGGCGTACTGATCAGGCGGTGCACTTTCCCGGTGGCCGGGTGTACTTCGTCGTAGACGATGTTGTCCTGCGTCAGCAAGGGATCGACCTCCACCTCGGCCAAGGTCTGCACAGGCGACCAGACGACGCCCAGCGCATCGAGCTTGCGGCCCCAGTCATCGCGTGGCGCAGTGGAAAACGCGCGGTCCAGTTCTGCGACCAACGTCTGCGAATGCTCTGAGCGCAATGCCGACGTGCGAAAGCGCGCATCGTCGATGAGGTCCGCGCGCCCTATCGTCTCGCACAGGCGCGGCCAGAATTTCTCGGTGAAAGACATGTGCAGCACCAGCCACTTGCCGTCCGCGGCCTTGTAGTAATTGGTCATCGCATTGAGCGGCTTGGTGCGGGGCCCGTGCGGCACCGTGGCGCCATAGCTCATGTAGCGCTGTAGTTCCAGGCCCAGCACCCAGACGCCGGTGCGGAACAGGGACATGTCCACGCGCTGGCCGACACCGCTGCGCTCTCTGTGGAACAGTGCCAGACCGATGGCGCCGGCCAGCCCCATGCCCACCGTCTGATCGCCCATGCCGCCCCGCATATAGGGCTTCTCGGATTCGCCTTCCGAGATCGACTCCATCAGGCCCGGGCGCGCCCAGAAGCCCGTCTGATCGAAGGCCAGCCGGTCTTTCTCTGGTGTGTCCGCCCCGTAGCCCGTCACGGCGGCATAGATCAGCCGCGGGTTGATCTCCTTGAGCCGCGGGTACTCGAGCCCGAAGGCCGCGACCCGGCGCGGAATCAGGTTGGTGATGAATACATCGGCGTCGCGAACGAGATCGAAAACCACCTGCCGGCCTTCGGCGCTGGCCAGATTCACGGCCAGGCTGCGCTTGTTACGGTTGCACAGCTCAAAGCCGGAGTTGATCTGTTCGGGCCGCGGACGGCCCGGCTGGATGTCGAGGGCCTGGTACAGGGCCAGGCCGCGCAGCGGATCGCCCTCCAAGGCCTCGACGTGAATGACGTCGGCGCCGAGGTCCGCCAGAATCGCCGCCGCCACCGGGCCCGCAACGTAACTCGATACGTCGATGACCCGAACTCCGTCCAATAAGCCAGCCATGTGATGTCTCCGCAAAACGCGCCGCAGTGTAGCATCCGCAGCGGCAACATTTCGGGCAGCGCCGACGCGGGTCGGCACCTAGGGAGTTTCCCCTTGATGATTCGTCTGACAACCGTTAGCCTTCTGAAGCAGTTCAACTAGCAGTACCACTCTCCACCTATGAAACATCAACTCCGTAGAACTTTGGCCCTCGCAACGCTGGTCGCAAGCCTCGTCCCCCTGAGTGCCGCCGCGCAAGGCGCGGCGCAGAACTATCCCAACAAGCCGATCCGCGTCGTCGTACCTTTTGCTGCAGGCGGAGCGATCGATCCCGTTGTGCAACTGGTTGGCAGGAAGACACAGGAAGTATGGGGCCAGCAATTCGTGATGGATCACCGTCCCGGCGCCACCGGCACCATCGGCAGCCAGCTTGCGGCCAAGGCCCCTGCCGACGGCTACACGCTGCTGATGTGCAACAACGGCTCGCACTCGGGCATCACCATCCTGAACCCCAAGCTGCCCTACGACCCTATCAAGGACTTCACGCACATCAGCCTGGGGATCACCTACCCCGCGTTGCTGGTGGCCCATCCTTCGATTCAGGCCAAGACGGTTCAGGAGCTGATTACACTGGCCAAGACCAAGCCGGGCCAGATCAACTATGCGTCGTCCGGCGCGGGCTCGTCCAGCCACCTGGGTGGGGAAATCTTCAACTCGATGGCCGGCGTCAAGCTGACCCATGTGCCCTACAAGGGCAACAGCTTGGCGCTGACCGACCTGGTGAGCGGCCAGGTGCAGATCATGTTCAGCAACATCGGCCCAGCCATGCCCTTCGTGAAATCGGGCCAGCTGAAGATCCTGGGCGTGGCCAGCGCCTCGCGCATTCCGCTGCTGCCTGATGTGCCCACGGTATCGGAGTCCGGTCTGCCGGGTTACCTCATGGGCTCGTGGATCGGCTTTTGCGGGCCGGCAGGCATTCCCAAGGACATCGTCGAGAAGCTGAACACCGACATCGTCAAGGCACTGAAAGCGCCTGACGTCGTGGCGTCCTTCAGAGCGCTCGGCGTCGAGCCCCAGCCCTTGACCCCGGAGCAGTCCGAAGCCTTCGTTCGGCGCGATATCGCGACCTCGTCGCAGCTGATCCGCCAGGCGAACATCAAGATCGATTGAGCCCGCCGCCATTGAGCGAATCCACGGACCCCACCGCAGCAGCGATCCTCGAACTGCAGGCGCAGAACAAGGCCTTGCAGACCATCGTGTCGCTGCTGCTTGTGGAAAGTCCGCAGGCCACAGCCCATGTGGAAGGGCTGCTGCCCCACTTGGACGACATGGCGCGCCAGTTCAAGATGAGCGATCAGCAAAAGGCCACGCTGGAAGAGACACTGACGCGGTCTTTGGCGCTGGTGCGCATGCAGCGCGGGAGCGGTCCCGCCACAGCCTGAGGCGACGGCCATGACCTTGAAGCGCGCGGTCTAGGGACGCAACTTTTTCAACTGTTCGGCCAGGCGGGCTTGTACCGCCAGCAGATACACGATATGGCTGTGCCATGCGGCGGGTGCCGGCAACTTGCGCAACATCGCGATCGCCTCGCCCAGATGCTCCCTGGCGTCGATGAGCCCCTGCTCCCGGGTCTTCGAACTGCGCGCCAGCAAGCCGTCGTCCGGTGTCTCCACCATGATCTTGAGGGCCAGCAGGCATTGCGAAGCGCTCATGGACATCGGCCTCAGAGGTTTGGTCATCAAACCCGCCCCCCCAGGCTGCCAGGTCGCAATGCTGACCTGCGCAGAATGCACGCAGCGCACGACGTCGAAGATAGCGTCAGGTTTGTCACGGAAAACAGGGTGCGTCGTCCCGCGTGCGGCAGCGGGAGGTGTCAGGAACTTGAGCGCCATGTTCAACTGGCCCCAGCACCCCTGGATCTTCGGGTCGACGTCCCGCGCGGCGGCCATCTTCTGGCACAGGGACGCCAGGCTTTGCGACACAGCTTGAAGCGAAGCCAGGGCTGCCGGCTGTCGGGACACCTCGCTCCAATGCGCCGGTCCAAGCGTCCGCAGCGCATTGGACAGGAAGTCTGCGAACTCCGCCACGCGATTCGACGGCAAGGGCGGCTTGAAGCCGGGCAAGAGACCTGGGGGAAAGACAGCCCCCGCCAGTTCATGCCATTTCATGACCTGCCGGTTGAACGCATCCTTGTATCCGGCCTGTGTCAGCACTTCAGTCACATCGCCAGACAGAGGCCCCCTTGCAGCTTCCAGTATCTGCTTGCACGCGTCCGCGGGGTCCCAGCGTTGCGCGTCCCTGGATTCGATGCAATGCCCCAGCGGGTCGGCATGCCCGTCCTGCGCGAGGCGCAAGAGCAGCGCGCGATAGTCCGCAGAGGTGGCTTGCATGCCGGCGACCACATCGATCACGGTAGGCTCATGGCCCGCCAGCACGCAAGCCCTGTGGCACCAGTCCTGGAACTCCGCTGCCGTGCCCTGCAGCTTTATGAGCTCCAGGAGTTGACACAACTGCACAAGCCGACGCTCCCTGACACACAGTTCGAGAAACATGGTCGCAAGCGGCCCATCGACCGTGATATGCAAGGGCGGCAAGGCAGGTGTGCTCGGGGCCTTTGCCACGGACAATCCACTTCCCATTTACAGTCCCAACAAGGCATTCATCCCATTGGGTGCGACAGTCACGTGAAAGAGTTCCACCGGAGTCCAGCGCAATAAAAAAGCCACTGACCTGAATCAGTGGCTTTGGACTGGAGGCGCGGGCCGGAGTCGAACCGACCTACACGGATTTGCAATCCGGTGCATAACCGCTTTGCTACCGCGCCCCTTATTCGCAAAAACTTCGAATGTGAATTCGCTCTGACAAAAAAGGGAAGCTACTGCTTCCCTTGTCTGTGTGGAGCGGGAGAAGAGTCTCGAACTCTCGACCTCAACCTTGGCAAGGTTGCGCTCTACCAACTGAGCTACTCCCGCATTTCCAAGCCTCGAATTATAGCCTAATTTCGAACCCAGCCGCAAGCCTCAGTGCTTGATTGCAGGGCCGACGCCTGGGGGCTGGGCCGCCGCCACTGCGGGCTCTACCGGAGCTGCAACCGTAACGCCCTGCGCAGCCGCGGGTTCGTCATCGGGAAGAGCCACGGGCTGGCGCTCCAGCGCTACACGCAGCACATCGTCGATCCACTTGACCGGCACAATCTCCAGGCCGTTCTTGACGTTCTCGGGAATGTCCTGCAGGTCCTTGGCGTTTTCCTCGGGGATCAGCACGGTGCGGATACCGCCGCGCAATGCCGCCAGGAGTTTTTCCTTGAGGCCGCCGATGGCCGTGACTTCGCCGCGCAGGGTGATTTCACCCGTCATGGCGACATCGCTGCGCACCGGGATGCCAGTGAGCGCCGACACAAAGGCCGTGGTCATGGCCGCGCCCGCGCTGGGGCCGTCCTTGGGCGTGGCGCCGTCGGGCACGTGGATGTGGATGTCCTTTTTCTCGAACACTTCGTCCTTGAGGCCCAGGCGCCGCGCGCGGCTGCGCACCACGGTGCGGGCCGCCTCGACGGATTCCTTCATCACGTCGCCCAGCGAGCCGGTGCGGGTGATCACGCCTTTGCCCGGCATGGAGGTGGCTTCGATGGTGAGCAGATCGCCGCCCACTTCGGTCCAGGCCAGACCGACCACCTGGCCGACCTGGTTCTGTTGTTCGGCCCGGCCGTAGTTGAACTTGCGCACGCCGAGGAAGTCGTTGAGGTTCTCGCCGTCGACGCGCACCTGGGGGGTGTATTTCTTGAGCAGCAGGCCCTTGACCACCTTGCGGCAGATCTTGGACAACTCGCGCTCGAGCGAACGCACGCCGGCTTCGCGGGTGTAGTAGCGCACGATGTCGCGCACGGCTTCTTCCGTCACTTCGAGCTCGGACTCTTTCACGCCGTTGTTCTTGAGCTGCTTGGGCAACAGGTACCGCAGCGCGATATGCGTTTTTTCGTCTTCCGTGTAGCCGGACAGGCGGATCACTTCCATGCGGTCCAGCAGGGCCGGCGGAATGTTCATGGAGTTGGAGGTGGCCACGAACATGACGTCGCTCAGATCGAAGTCGACCTCGACGTAATGGTCTCCGAAGGTGTGGTTCTGCTCCGGGTCCAGCACTTCGAGCAAGGCGCTGGACGGGTCGCCACGGAAGTCCGTGCCCAGCTTGTCGATTTCATCGAGCAGGAACAGCGGATTGCGCGTGCCGATCTTGCTCAGGCTTTGCAGCACCTTGCCCGGCATGGCGCCGATGTAGGTGCGGCGGTGGCCGCGGATTTCGGCTTCGTCGCGCATACCGCCCAGGGCCATGCGCACGTATTTGCGCCCGGTGGCCTTGGCGATGGACTGGCCGAGCGAGGTCTTGCCCACGCCGGGCGGGCCGACCAGGCACAGAATAGGCGCCTTGACCTTGTCTACGCGCTGCTGCACCGCGAGGTATTCCAGGATGCGGTCCTTGACCTTGTCCAGCCCGTAGTGGTCTTCGTTGAGCACGCCTTCGGCGAAGCCCAGGTCGTGCTTGATCTTGGTCTTCTTGCTCCAGGGCATGCCGGTCAGCACGTCGATGTAGTTGCGCACGACGGTGGCTTCGGCCGACATGGGCGACATCAGCTTGAGTTTCTTGAGCTCGGCCTCGGCCTTTTTCAGGGCCTCCTTGGGCATCTTGGCGAGCTTGATCTTTTTCTCGATCTCCTCGATGTCGGCGCCATCTTCGCCCTCGCCGAGTTCCTTCTGGATGGCCTTGACCTGTTCGTTGAGATAGAAATCGCGCTGGTTTTTCTCCATCTGGCGCTTGACGCGGCCGCGGATTTTCTTGTCGACGTTGAGGATGTCGACTTCGCGCTCGATCTGCTCGAACAGGTTTTCGAGCCGCGCCTTGATGTCGGACAGGTCGAGCACGACCTGCTTGCTGTCGAGCTTGAGCGGCAGGTGTGCCGCGATGGTGTCGGCCAGGCGGCCGGCATCGTCGATGCTGGAGATGGAGGTGAGGATCTCGGGCGGGATCTTCTTGTTGAGCTTGACGTACTGGTCGAACTGCTGCATCACGGCCCGGCGCAGGGCTTCGATCTCGCTGCTCTTGTCGGCAATGTCCGGGATCTCGACCGGCGTGACGTTGGCGCTGAAGTGCGACTCACCTTCGTCGATGCGGTTGACGCGGGCGCGCTGCTGGCCTTCAACCAGGACCTTGACCGTGCCGTCCGGCAGCTTGAGCATCTGCAAAATGGTGGAGACGCAACCGACGTCGAACATGTCGCCGACGGCGGGTTCGTCCTTGGCGGCGGCTTTCTGGGCCACCAGCATGATGCGCCGCTCGGACTCCATGGCGGATTCGAGCGCCTTGATGCTCTTGGGCCGGCCGACGAACAGCGGGATCACCATGTGGGGAAACACGACGACATCCCGCAGCGGGAGCAGCGGCAGGTCGATGGGCGTGGCTGGCAATGGGGTATGTCCGGACATAAAAATCCTTTGGGTTACCTGACCCATATGGTCA
>JAURZS010000155.1 GCA_030653255.1 Burkholderiaceae bacterium
ATGCCGCTGGCGCCGGTGCGAACAGTCTCCAGAATTGCGCTGCGATCTATGGCTTCGAGGAAAGCGTCGTTCTTGCTCTGGTCGCCGGTGAGTTCGATGGTGTAGGTGTTGTCGGTGACGGCGATGATGCGGCCGCGGAAGATGTCGGCCATGCGCTTCGTCTCCTCGCGCTCCTTGCCGACGGCGCGCACCTTGACCATCATGAGCTCACGCTCGGTGTAGGCGCCTTCGGTGAGGTCCACCACCTTGACGACCTCGATCAGCCGGTTCAGGTGCTTGGTGATCTGCTCGATGACGTCGTCAGAGCCGGTGGTCTGCAGCGTCATGCGCGACAGGCTGGCGTCCTCGGTCGGGGCGACGGTGAGGCTTTCGATGTTGTAGCCGCGGGCAGAGAACAGCCCCACGACGCGGGAAAGAGCGCCGGGCTCGTTTTCCAGAAGGACAGCAATGATGTGTTTCATGATGTGCGGACTCCTCTTTTCTGAGCCCTCCCCCGCGCACGGTAATGCGCGGGCTCGGCTGCAAATAGATTCGTCGGATTGAAGTGGATCGGTCAGGCGGCGGCACGCCGCCCGGGATGGGTACCTTGCTTGGATTCCTTTGGCTACAGGTCTTCGGAGCCCAGCAGCATTTCGGTGATGCCTTTGCCTGCCTGCACCATCGGGAACACGTTCTCGGTGGGGTCGGTGCGGAAGTCCATGAACACGGTGCGGTCCTTGAGCTTGCGCGCTTCGCGCAGCGCCGGCTCGACGTCCTGGGGACGCTCGATCAGCATGCCGACATGCCCGTAGGCTTCGGCCAGCTTGACGAAGTTGGGCAAGGCGTCCATGTAGCTGCTGCTGTAGCGGCCGGCGTACTCGACTTCCTGCCACTGGCGCACCATGCCCAGGTAGCGGTTGTTGAGCGCGAGGATCTTGATCGGGGTGTTGTACTGCAGGCAGGTGGAGAGCTCCTGGATGCACATCTGCACCGAGCCCTCGCCGGTGACACAGAACACCTCGCTGTCAGGGCGCGCCAGCTTGATGCCCATGGCATAGGGAATGCCCACGCCCATGGTGCCCAGACCGCCGGAATTGATCCAGCGGCGCGGCTGGTCGAACCGGTAGTACTGCGCAGCCCACATCTGGTGCTGGCCGACGTCGGAGGTGATGTAGGTGTCGCCGTCCTTGGTCATGTTCCAGAGGGTCTCGATGACATGCTGGGGCTTGATGACGTCGCCCTTGCCCATGCTGTACTTGAGGCAATCCTTCTTGCGCCAGGTCTCGATGGTTTCCCACCAGCCACTCAGAGCCTGTGCGTCGGGCTTCAGGCCGGACTCGCGGATCATGCCGATGAGTTCGGTCAGCACGTCCTTGACGTCGCCCACGATCGGGATGTCCACGCGCACGCGCTTGGAGATGCTGGACGGGTCGATGTCGATGTGGATGATCTTGCGTTCGTTCTGGGCGAAGTGCTTGGGGTTGCCAATGACGCGGTCGTCGAAGCGCGCACCCACGGCCAGCAGCACGTCGCAGTTCTGCATGGCGTTGTTGGCCTCGATGGTGCCGTGCATGCCCAGCATGCCCAGGAACTTGCGGTCAGACGCCGGATAGGCGCCCAACCCCATCAGGGTGTTGGTGCAGGGGTAGCCCAGCATGTCGACCAGGGTGCGCAGTTCCTGCGATGCATTGCTCAGCAGGACACCGCCGCCGGTATAGATGTAGGGTCGCTTGGCCGTCAGCAGCAATTGCAGGGCCTTGCGGATCTGCCCGCCATGGCCTTTTCGCACCGGGTTGTAGGACCGCATGGCAACGGTCTCGGGATGGCCGGCGTAGGGGGTTTTCTTGAAGGACACGTCCTTGGGAATATCCACCACCACGGGGCCCGGTCGGCCACTGCGTGCGATGTGGAATGCTTTTTTCATGACCATGGACAGGTCGCGCACATCCTTGACGAGGAAGTTGTGCTTGACGATCGGGCGGGTGATGCCCACGGTGTCGCACTCCTGGAAGGCGTCCAGGCCGATGGCGTGGGTGGGCACCTGACCGGTGATGATCACCATGGGGATGCTGTCCATGTAGGCCGTGGCGATGCCGGTCACGGCATTGGTGACACCCGGCCCAGAGGTAACCAGGGCCACGCCGACGTCGCCGGTGGCGCGGGCATAGCCGTCGGCGGCGTGCACTGCAGCCTGTTCGTGCCGCACCAGCACGTGCTGGATGCTGTCTTGCTTGTAGAAGGCGTCGTAGATGTAGAGGACCGCGCCGCCAGGATAGCCCCAGACGTACTTGACCCCTTCGGCCTGGAGCGACTTCACCAGGATTTCTGCACCCATGAGCTCGGGTGCGGTGCTCGCAGCGGATGCAGCGGCCGTGATTTCAGCTTTGGAGATTTCCTTGTTCAACCTTTGTGAATTTCTCTGACGAAAAACCTTGGGTGCCCCTTCTCCGAACTCTCGTAGAGTCGTGTCGGGACTTAGAGCCCAGACCATGGGCGGCCGAATCGAACCGCCGGATCAGGACCCGTTTGCCTTTAGATTTGCAATCGGGATTATCGCACCAGTCACGGGCAGGCTGCGCCGGGCCCGACGCGGGAATGCCATAATTCCGGAAACCCGGCACACCGACCGGCAGGAGTCCTCCCAGTCGGGTACGAGACAATCCCGTGCGCAGCGCGGCTCCATGAGCAGACGTCCAGATCACCTTTGGCAACCGAACAAGAACTCGCTGATTTCCTGAAATCCGTTGAAAAACGGGCGTTCAAGCGTTCGGTCTACCACGTCCGGGATCAGGAAGCAGCCCTGGACATCGTCCAGGACAGCATGATGAAGCTGGCCGAGCATTACGGCGACAAGCCGCCGTCCGAGCTGCCGATGCTGTTCCAGCGCATACTGTCGAATTGCACGCTGGACTGGTTCCGGCGAACCAAGACCCGCAACGCCGTCTTTTCCAACCTGTCGGACTTCGAATCCACCGCTGACGAAGGCGATTTTGATTTACTTGAAACTTATCTGTCCCCGGATGACTCCCAGAGGGTGGAGAGCGCGGAAGACGCCACTGGCCGGGCCCAGATCTTGCGTGAAATTGAATTGCAGGTCCAGGAACTGCCGGCGCGTCAACGGGAAGCCTTCCTCATGCGTTACTGGGAGGAGATGGACGTGGCTGAAACAGCTGCGGCCATGGGTTGTTCGGAAGGCAGTGTCAAAACCCACTGTTCCCGGGCGGTCCAGGCCCTCAGTAAAGCGCTGAAGGCAAAGGGAATCAAACCATGACCAACTCACATCAACACCAAGCCGACATTCTCCAGGACCGTTACGCACTGCGAGTTGCGGCGCGCCTGAGCGGCGGGGCGGCCGAGTTGCCTTATGAGGTCACCGAGCGGCTGCGGGCAGCCCGGGTGCAAGCCCTGTCCCGTCGCAAGGCCGCCAAGGCCAGCACTGCCACCACACTCAACCGTTCCGGCGCCGCTGCTGCGCTGACCTTCGGCGACGAAGGCCTCGGGCTCTGGGGCCGCGTGGCCTCGGTGCTGCCGCTGGTGGCCCTGGTCACGGGCCTGGTCGCGATCAACGTCATCCAGAACGACAACCGCGCCCGCGAGGTGGCCGAAGTCGACGCCGCTTTGCTGACCGACGACCTCCCTCCGTCAGCCTACGCCGATCCGGGCTTTGTCCAGTTCCTGAAAGCCGGCGGAGATCGGGCCCAGTAGGCCCGCGACTCGTTCATGGAAAAGCTGTCTGTCTTTGTCCTGCTGGCCATCTCGGCCTCGTTCTCCTGGGCCGTCGCCCAACCCTCTGCGCCCGCAGCGCCAGGACAAGGAAACGCGACCCTGCTGGCGCAGTCGCGGCCGGCCCCACGCCCCGCGGCCAAGTCCTCCGGCTGGGCTGAACTCACGCCGGCCCAGCAGCAGGCACTGCGCCCGTTGGCCGCCAATTGGGGCAGCATCAGCGAGGCGCAAAAGCGCAAATGGATCGCGCTGTCCCAGAACTACCCCAAGCTGCCCGCCGCAGAGCAGACCAAGCTGCACAGCCGCATGACCGAGTGGGTCGCGCTCAGTCCGCAGCAGCGCTCGCAGGCACGCCTGAATTTCGCTGAAACCAAGAAGCTCACGCCCGATGATAAAAAGGCCCAGTGGAAGGCTTATCAGGCCCTGAGCCCCGAAGAAAGGCGCAAACTGGCCAAGTCCGCAGCCAAACCCGGCGGCGCGGCCCCTGCCGTCAAGCCTGTGGCGCCACAAAAACTAGCCGCCGTGCCCACCCCGGTGCGCAAACCCTCGCGCCCCTTGCCCACGATCGCGGCCGGCCCGAATCAGGTCGACCAGAACACCCTGCTGCCGCAAGCCGCACCGCCCGCGGCGCCCGGGCGCACTCAGTAATCGCTCGCCTGGACGGATGGCTGCCGAACTGGACCGGGCTGCGGCTCAATCCCACATCCCTGTCGGGTCTGCCGCGCCGAATCTCTGCGCGCCGGGACTGTGGCGCCGAATGGCTTGCTGGCTTTATGAAGGCATGCTGATGTTCGGTGTGGCGTTCGTCGCCGCCTACCTGTTCGGCACCCTGAGCCAGACCCGCAATGCCCTGGACAACCGCCACGCCCTGCAAGCCTTTCTGTTTGTCGTGTTCGGTATCTACTTCACCTGGTTCTGGGCCAAGGGACAAACCCTGGCCATGAAAACCTGGCACATCACCGTGGTGGACCGCGCAGGGCGGCGGCTCACGCAGCCCCGGGCACTGTTGCGCTACTTCCTGAGCTGGCTTTGGTTCCTGCCAGCGTTGGCCCTGCTGGCACCCTTTTCTCTGTCAACCGCCGAGTTCATGCTGCTGCTGACGGGCTGGGTCGCGGTGTGGGCCCTGCTCAGCCGTTTTCATCCGCAGCAGCAGTTTTTGCACGATGCGCTGGCTGGCACCCGGCTGGTAACAGCGCCGGACGCTGCCACCCGCAAGGCCTGAGCCCCGGGCCGGCACACATGACTCCCGCCTTTTCCGTCTGTGTCTACTGCGGCTCGCGTCCGGGCCTCGATCCAGCCCATACTGGGGTGGCCCGCACTGTGGGCGACTGGATCGGCCGGCACCGGGGCCAGCTGGTCTACGGCGGCGGCAAGAACGGTCTGATGGGCGCCATGGCGGACGCTGCGCTGGCCGCTGGCGGCAGCGTCGTGGGCGTGATTCCCAAGGCGCTGGTCGAAAAAGAATGGGCCAACTATGCTTGTACCGAGCTGCATGTCGTCGAAAACATGCATGAGCGCAAGCGCCTGATGGCCGAGCGGGCTGATGCATTCCTGGCCCTTCCCGGCGGCATCGGCACTCTGGAAGAGCTGTTCGAGGTCTGGACCTGGCGGCAGCTGGGATACCACGGCAAGCCGGTCGGTGTGCTCAATGCCGGCGGCTATTACGACAGCTTGCTGGTGTTTCTGCGCAGCGCGGTCACACAAGGTTTCATGGGCGACTGGCAGATGGATCTGGTGCGGGTGGACGACGATACGCCCCGTCTGCTGCGCTGGCTGGTCGAGACCGCCGGAATGAAGGCCGGCCCCGATCAACTCGAAAACATATAGTTTGCCGGTCTTGGCCTAGACCGCGGATTCGTCCTGCTCGCCAGTGCGGATCCGCACCACGCGCTCGACGCTGGTCACGAATATCTTGCCGTCGCCGATCTTGCCAGTGCGCGCCGAGCGCACGATGGCATCGACACAGCGGTCGGCGTCGGCGGTCTTGACCACCACCTCGATCTTGACCTTGGGCAGGAAGTCAACCACGTATTCCGCCCCGCGGTAGAGCTCGGTATGCCCCTTTTGGCGGCCAAAGCCCTTGACTTCGGTCACGGTCAGGCCGGTGACGCCGCATTCGGCCAGCGCTTCGCGAACCTCCTCCAGCTTGAAGGGTTTGACGATGGCGGTGATTTGTTTCATGTCGTTTTTCTCCAGGATTTCACAAGAACTTGGCAGTGATAGGGTAGCGCCAATCTTTCCCGAAACTCCTGTGAGTAACCCGGATTCCGATCGGCGCCTGGCGGCGCTTGTATTCGTTGATCTTGATGAGCCGCGCCACCCGCTCGACCACGGCGCGCTCGAAACCAGCCGCGATGATGTCTTCCACGCTGCCGTCATTTTCCATGTAGCGCTCCAGGATGGCGTCCAGCACTTCGTAGGGCGGCAGGCTGTCTTCATCCTTCTGGTCGGGCCGAAGCTCCGCGCTGGGCGGGCGCTCGATGATGCGCAGCGGGATCGGGTTGGCGCCGGTGCCGTAGGGGTCGTTGGCATTGCGCCAGCGCGCCAGTCGGAACACGGTGGTCTTGGCGAGGTCCTTGATGACGGCGAAGCCGCCGGCCATGTCGCCGTACAGCGTGCAGTAGCCGGTAGCCATCTCGCTCTTGTTGCCGGTGGTGAGCACGATGGAGCCGAACTTGTTGGACAGGGCCATGAGCAGCACGCCGCGGATGCGGGCCTGGATGTTTTCCTCGGTCGCGTCTTCCTTCGTACCCTTGAACTCCTCGGCCAGCGTGGCCTTGAAGGCCTCGAACTGCGGCACGATGGAGATTTCGCTGTAGCGCACGCCCAGCCGCTCGGACATCTCGCGCGCATCGATCCAGGAGATATCGGCCGTATAGGGCGAAGGCATCATGATCGCGCGCACCCGCTCGCGGCCCAGTGCATCGACCGCGATGGCCAGCACCAGCGCCGAGTCGTTGCCCCCCGACAGGCCCAGCAGCACGCCGGGAAATCCGTTCTTGCCGATGTAGTCGCGCACGCCCAGCACCAAGGCGTCCCACAGCTGGGCATCCGGGCTGCCTTCGGCGGCCACTTCGCCCGACAGACTCAGCGCCGCGCCCTGCCCGCCGACCTCGACGGTGAAAAGCTGCTCGCGAAATCCCAGCGCGCGCGCTGCCAGGGCGCCCGCCGCGTCGACCGCAAAGGAAGCGCCGTCGAACACGACTTCGTCCTGCCCCCCGACCAGGTGCGCGTAGACCAGCGGCAAGCCCACCGCGCGCGCGCGCTCGGACATGCGGCCGAGGCGCTCGCTGCTCTTGCCCAGGTGAAAGGGCGATGCATTGATGACGGCCAGCAGTTCGGCGCCCGACTCTCTGGCCAAGCGGGCCGGCTCTTCGAACCAGGCGTCTTCGCAGATCAGCAGGCCGACGTTCAGGCCACCCACCTGGAACACGCACACGCCCTGCCCCGGCGCAAAGTAGCGCCGCTCGTCAAACACCTGGTAGTTGGGCAGTTCACGCTTGGCGTAGGTCTCGATCACGCGGCCCTCGCGCAGCACGCTGGCTGCGTTGTGGCGTTGCTGCACCGCGACGGATTTGCTGCGCAGGTCGCCGCCCGTGGGATGGCCCACGACGACGCACATGTCTTTTAACCCGGCGAGTTCGCGGGCCACCGTTTTCACGGCATCATCGCAGGCAGCGATGAAGGACGGCCGCAGAAACAGGTCTTCGGCCGCGTAGCCGCAGATCGACAGCTCGGGCGTGAGCAGCAGGCGCGCACCGTCCGCATGGGCGCTGCGCGCGGCTTCGATGATTTTGCGGGCGTTGCCCGGCATGTCGCCGACGACGAAATTGAGCTGGGCAATGCAGATTTTGAGGGTCATGGAAAAAATACGAATCACCCGGTGGGCGCACTGTGCGCGGCGGCAGGCATGAGTCTGTCCGATTATGTCATCCGGGTGCTGGACTCGCCTGCGGCGGTGGACGCGGCCGCCTGGAATGCCTTGCTGTCCGCTCAGGAGCACCCCAGTCCCTTCATGCGTCATGAGTACCTGGCCGCCATGGACGCCAGCGGCAGCGCCACGCCCGGGACCGGCTGGACGCCGCGCTTCATCACGCTATGGCGCGGCGATGCGCTGTGCGGCGCCTGCGCGCTGTACCTCAAGGACCACTCCTACGGCGAGTACGTGTTCGACTGGGCCTGGGCCGACGCCTACCAGCGCCACGGCCTGGCCTACTACCCCAAGGCGCTGGTTGCCCCGCCGTTCACACCAGTGCCCGGCGCGCGGCTGCTGGCCTGCGATGCGGCGGCGCGGCTGGCGCTGGTGCGCGCCGCAGTCGCCTGGTGTGAGGCGCAGAAGCTGTCCTCGCTGCACCTGCTGTTTGCCAGCGACGCCGACATCGCAGCGTGCACCGAAGCCGGCCTGATGCTGCGGCACACGGTGCAGTTCCATTGGAACAAGCCGACCGGCGCTGCCTGGGCCGGCTTCGATGACTTCCTCATGGCCCTGTCTCAGGACAAGCGCAAGAAGATCCGACAGGAGCGCCGCAAGGTGGCCGACGCCGGCGTGCGCTTCCGCTGGTCCCAGGGGACCGACATCACGCCAGCGGACTGGGATTTTTTCTATCGCTGCTATGAGCGCACCTACCTGGAACACGGCAATGCGCCCTACCTCACGCGGGATTTCTTCCGGCGCATGGCACAGACCATGCCCGAGAACTGGCTGCTGTTCGTGGCAGAGCACGAGGCCGCGCCCATCGCAAGCAGCCTGATCGCACTTTCACAGGACTCCGTGCAGGGCCGGGTCGCCTACGGCCGCTATTGGGGTGCGCTGCAGCGGGTGGACTGCCTGCACTTCGAGGCCTGCTACTACCAGCCGCTGCAGTGGTGCATCGAGCAGGGCTACACCCGCTTCGAAGGCGGCGCGCAAGGCGAGCACAAGATGGCCCGCGCGCTGATGCCCGTCAGGACAAGCAGCGCGCACTGGCTGGCGCACCCCTCGTTCGCCGATGCGGTGGAGCGCTTTCTGGAGCGCGAGGGCGAAGGCATCGGCAACTACCTGGAGCATCTGCAGGAGCGCAGCCCTTTCAGGTCGGGCAGCTGACAGGCGGCATTGCCGCCTGAAGACTCAGTTCGCAGCGCGCGTCAAGGCGGCCTGATAGTTCGCGATGCCGTCGACAATTTCTTGGCGCGCCGACTCGGGGCCTTCCCAGCCCAGGATCTTGACCCACTTGCCGTCTTCGAGATCTTTGTAGTGCTCGAAGAAATGGGCGATGGTCTTGAGCCGGAGCTGGTTCATGTCTTCCGGCCGGCGCCAGTGCGAATAGATCGACAGGATCTTGTCGGTGGGCACGGCCAGCACCTTGCCGTCCTGCCCTGCCTCGTCTTCCATCTTCAGGATGCCGATGGGGCGGCAGGTCACGACCACGCCGGGAATCAGCGCGAAGGGCGTAATCACCAGGACGTCGACCGGATCGCCATCGCCACTGATGGTCTTGGGCACATAGCCGTAGTTGGTGGGGTAGTGCATGGCCGTGCCCATGAAGCGGTCCACGAAGATGGCGCCGGACTCCTTGTCGACCTCGTACTTGACCGGATCGGCATTCATCGGGATCTCGATGATCACGTTGAAGGATTCGGGCGCGTTCTTGCCGGGCGTGACGTTGTCGAGAGACATGGCGGGGGCTTCCGTAGTGTGAAATCGGTTCGAAGGGATCGGTATTAACCCTGATTTTACTTTCACGAGACGGCCTGCGCGGCGAAATGAGGGCTTTTTCAAGTTACAGTCCGCGCGTTGGCCAATCATCTCCCACGTCGATGGGGGCGAGGAAGCAACGCAGCGGGGGTTCCGCCAGCGTGCGACCCCCTCCAGGCGATACAACAAAGGAGATTTACATGACAGGCAACTCGGCGCTGATTCTGGCGCTTGTCTGCGGGTTCTTGGCCGTGGCTTACGGTTTTTGGGCGCGCAGCTGGATTCTTTCCCAGGACGCAGGCAATGCACGCATGCAGGAGATCGCAGCCGCGATCCAGACCGGCGCGGCAGCCTACCTGGCACGGCAGTACAAGACCATCGGCATTGTCGGCGTGGTGCTGACGATCCTGATCGCCATCTTCCTGGACAGCCTCACGGCCACCGGATTCGTGATCGGCGCGGTGCTCTCGGGCGCCTGCGGCTTCATCGGCATGAATGTGTCGGTCCGCGCCAATGTGCGCACAGCGCAGGCAGCCACCCGCGGCATCGGCCCGGCGCTGGATGTCGCGTTCCGCGGCGGCGCGATCACCGGCATGCTTGTGGTGGGCCTGGGCCTGCTGGGCGTGACGGCGTTTTACTGGTTCCTGGTGGGCAATGGCAATCTGACGCCCAACAAGAACCTCGCCAACTTGCTCAACCCGCTGATCGGCTTTGCCTTCGGCTCCTCGCTGATCTCGATCTTCGCGCGGCTGGGCGGCGGCATCTTCACCAAGGGCGCTGACGTCGGCGCCGACCTGGTGGGCAAGGTCGAAGCCGGCATCCCCGAGGATGATCCGCGCAACCCCGCCGTGATCGCCGACAACGTGGGTGACAACGTGGGCGACTGCGCCGGCATGGCTGCCGACCTGTTCGAGACCTATGCAGTCACGCTGATCGCCACCATGGTGCTGGGCGCCCTGCTGGTGACCGGCGCGGGCACCGCCGCTGTGGTCTATCCGCTGGCGCTGGGCGCGGTGTCCATCATCGCATCGATCATCGGCTGCGGCTTCGTCAAGGCCTCGCCTGGCATGAAGAACGTGATGCCCGCGCTCTACAAGGGCCTGGCCGTCGCCGGCATCCTGTCGCTGATCGCGTTCTACTTCGTCACCGCCTGGCTGATGCCCGACAACGCCATCACGGCCGCGGGCTCGCAGATGCGCCTGTTCGGCGCCTGCGCCGTGGGCCTGGTGCTGACGGCCGCCCTGGTGTGGATCACCGAGTACTACACCGGCACGCAGTACGCGCCGGTGCGCCACATTGCACAGGCCTCGACCACCGGTCACGGCACCAACATCATCGCCGGCCTGGGCGTGTCCATGCGCTCGACGGCATGGCCCGTGATGTTTGTCTGTGTTGCCATTCTGGTGGCGTTCAAGCTCGCCGGCCTGTACGGCATTGCGATCGCAGCGACCTCGATGCTGAGCATGGCCGGCATCGTCGTGGCCCTGGACGCCTACGGCCCGATCACCGACAACGCCGGCGGCATCGCCGAGATGTCGGAAATGCCGAAATCGGTGCGCGACGTGACCGACCCGCTGGACGCCGTGGGCAACACCACCATGGCGGTGACCAAGGGTTATGCCATCGGCTCCGCCGGCCTCGCCGCGCTGGTGCTGTTCGCCGACTACACCCACAAGATCGCGGAAACCGGCCGCGTCGTCAG
>JAURZS010000171.1 GCA_030653255.1 Burkholderiaceae bacterium
GGCTGGCCGAGCGCGCCCAGGCCGTAGAGAAAAGCGCGGCCGATGTAGGTGCCGCGCGCGCCCAGTGCGATGGCCTTGAGCACGTCCTGGCCGCTGCGTATGCCGCCGTCCATGTGGACTTCGATCTCTTTGCCCACGGCCGCGACGATTCCGGGCAGCGCGCGGATCGAGGACTCGGCGCCGTCGAGCTGGCGCCCGCCGTGGTTGGAGACGATCAGGGCGTCGGCGCCGCTGTCCACGGCCAGGCGCGCGTCTTCGGCGTCCTGGATGCCCTTGAGGATCAGCTTGCCGCCCCAGCGCCGCTTGATCCATTCGACGTCGCCCCAGTTCAGGGCCGGATCGAACTGGGAGGCCGTCCACTCGGACAGCGAACCCATGTTTTCCACACCTTTTACGTGACCAAAGATGTTGCCGAAGTTGTGACGCCGTGTGCGCGCCATGCCCAGGCACCAGCGCGGCTTGGTCATCAGGTTCAGGATGTTGCTCAATGTAGGCTTCGGAGGCGTGGACAGACCGTTGTGCAGGTCTTTGTGGCGCTGGCCGAGGATTTGCAGATCTAGCGTGACGACCAGGGCCGAGCAGTTGGCGGCGCGGGCGCGGTCGATCAGCCGCTCAATGAAACCGCGGTCGCGCATGACGTAGAGCTGGAACCAGAAGGGGTGGCGGTCGGTGGCCTCGGCCACGTCCTCGATGGAGCAGATGCTCATGGTCGACAGCGTGAAGGGAATGCCGAAGGCCTTGGCCGCGCGCGCAGCCAGAATTTCGCCGTCGGCATGCTGCATGCCGGTCAGCCCGGTAGGGGCGATGGCCACGGGCATGGCCACGTCCTGGCCGATCATGCGCGTGCGCGTGCTGCGGTTCTCCATGTTGCGCGCCACGCGCTGGCGAAATTTGATGGGGCGGAAATCGGCCTCGTTGGCGCGGTAGGTGCTCTCGGTCCAGGAGCCGGCGTCCGCATAGTCGTAGAACATGCGGGGCACGCGCTTTTTGGCGACGACGCGCAACTCTTCGATGGTGGTGTACAAGGCCAAAGTGGGTCTCCTGTCAGCCAAGCCGGGTCCGGTGGCGGGCGATCTGCGCGCGTACCTGCGCAGGCGCGGTGCCGCCCAGGATGTTGCGCGCGTTCATGGAGCCGCGCAGGCTCAGCACGTCGTAGACATCGGCGTCGATCTGGCTGTTGAATTGCCGCAGTGTGTCCAGCGGCAGGGCCGAGAGGTCCACACCCTGGCCGATGGCTGTCTTGACGGCATGGGCCACGACTTCGTGCGCGTCGCGAAAGGGCAGGCCTTTTTTGACCAGGTAGTCGGCCAGATCGGTCGCCGTGGCGTAGCCGCGCAGGGCGGCGCGTTCCATGGCTTCGGGCTTGACCGTGATGCCGCCGACCATCTCGCTGAAGATACGCAGCGTGTCCTTGAGCGTGTCCACGGTGTCGAACAGCGGCTCTTTGTCTTCCTGGTTGTCTTTGTTGTAGGCCAGGGGCTGGCCTTTCATCAGGGTGATCAGGCCCATCAGGTGGCCCACCACGCGGCCGGTCTTGCCCCGTGCGAGTTCGGGCACGTCGGGGTTTTTCTTCTGCGGCATGATGGAGCTGCCGGTGCAGAAGCGGTCGGCGATGTCGATGAAACCGAAGCTCTGGCTCATCCACAGCACGAGTTCCTCGCTGAGGCGGCTGATGTGCAGCATGCCCAGCGAGGCTGCAGCGGTGAACTCGATGGCGAAGTCGCGGTCGCTCACGGCGTCCAGGCTGTTCTGGCACACGCCTTCCATGCCCAGGCTGCGGGCGACTCTTTCGCGGTCCAGCGGATAGCTGGTGCCGGCCAGGGCGGCGGCGCCCAGGGGCAGGCGGTTCACGCGGCGGCGCAGGTCGAGCATGCGCTCGGCGTCGCGGCTGAACATCTCGACATAGGCCAGCATGTGGTGGCCGAAGCTCACCGGCTGGGCGACCTGCAAGTGGGTGAAGCCCGGCAGTATGGTGTCGGTGTTCTTGTCAGCCAGTTCCACCAGCGCGCGCTGCAGGGTGTCCAGGAGCTCGACGATCAGGTCGATCTCCGTGCGCAGCCACAGGCGCACATCGGTGGCGACCTGGTCGTTGCGGCTGCGGCCGGTGTGCAGGCGCTTGCCGGCGTCGCCCACGAGCTGGGTCAGGCGGGCTTCGATATTGAGGTGCACGTCTTCAAGGTCGAGCTTCCATTCGAAGGCGCCGGACTCGATCTCGGCGGCGATCTGGCTCAGGCCGCGCTCGATGGCCGTCAGGTCGGCGGCCGGGATGATGCCCTGCGCGGCCAGCATGTCGGCATGGGCGCGCGAGCCGGCGATGTCGGCCTGCCACAGGCGTTTGTCAAAGAAGACGCTGGCCGTGTAGCGCTTGACCAACTCGCTCATCGGCTCTGAGAACAGCGCCGACCACGCTTCGGATTTCTTGTCGAGTTGGTTTTGTGACATGAGGGGCAATAATGGTGAACGGATGAGGGACTCGCAAATATTATCGACCTTCCAGGACTTGCCGGCGCCGGCCCCGGGGCTGCTGCCGCGTGCGCTGGTTTTTGACGCCTGCCGGCTGGGGGTGGTGTTGCGCGCGGTGCTGTGCGTCGAGGCGGTGGTCGCGGTGGCGACCATGTTCGGCGCGGTGGGGCTGGCCGACTGGCTGCTGCGGCTGGCCCTGGTCACGGCAGGTGCGCTGCCTGCGGTACTGTCCTGGCTGCTGGCGGCCTGCAGCCTCAAGCGCGTGCTGGCCCGCCTGCCGGGCGCTGGCCAGTACCTCGCTGGGGTGGTCCTGGGGGTGTTGGCGGGCTTGTACGGATGTGGTCTGCTGGCGCTGTCCGGCCTGTTGCCGTCGGCGCCCTGGCTGGCCAGCGCGAGTTTCGGCGCCTTGTTTGCAGCCATGATGGTCTGGGCACTGATCCTGCGCTCACGCAGCGCCGCGCCGGCCGATACTGCGGCGCGCCTGAGCGAGTTGCAGTCGCGCATCCGGCCGCATTTCCTGTTCAATACGCTCAACAGCGCGATCGCTTTGGTGCGCGAGTCGCCGGCGCAGGCCGAGGCGTTGCTGGAGGACCTGAGCGACCTGTTCCGCCATGCGCTGGCAGACACTGGCGCGCCGGTCAGACTGGCCCAGGAGATCGAGCTGGCCGCGCGCTATCTGGCGATCGAGCAGGTGCGCTTTGGCGAGCGCTTGCGCCTGGAGTGGGACCTGGATCCTGCAGCAGCCGACGCACGCCTGCCGGCCTTGCTGCTGCAACCTCTGGTGGAGAACGCCGTTCGCCATGGTGCCGAACCTGACCCGCAGGGGGCCCGGGTGCGCATCGCCACCGAACGCCGCGGCGACCGCGTGCTGATCAAGATCAGCAACACCGTGCCGAACGGCCCCGTGCCCGCCAACGGCCAGGGGCATGGCATGGCGCTGGCCAATGTGCGCGACCGGTTGTTGCTGCTGCACGATGTGCAGGGGCGGTTCCAGGCCGGCATGAAGGACGGCCTGTACCAGGTACGCATCGAAATACCGGCCACCGCAGTGGCCTGAGGCGCGACACATCATGAGCTTGCGCATCCTGATCGCTGACGATGAGAGCCTGGCCCGGTCGCGGCTGCGCCGCTTGCTGGCTGATTGCCGCGACCCGGGGGCCACAGCCGTGGCCGAGGCCTCTGACGCCGAACAGGCCTTGGCCTGCCTGCTGCGCGAGCCCTTCGATGCCGTGTTGCTGGACATCCGCATGCCCGGCGCCGACGGACTGGTGCTGGCGCGCGCCTTGCGGGGGCTGCCTGAGCCGCCAGCGGTGGTGTTTGTCACTGCGCATGCGGAACACGCGGTCGAGGCTTTTGAGCTGGAGGCTGTCGACTACCTGACCAAACCCGTGCGCCTGGAACGCCTGCAGGCGGCCTTGCAGAAGGTGCTTCGCGCGCGTGCGCCGCCGCCTGGTGGCGGCGCGCGCAACGCGCAAAGCCTGTTGATCCAGGATCGCGGCCGCGCCGAGCGTGTGCCGCTGTCCGAGGTGCTGTACTTCAAGGCCGAGCTGAAGTACGTGACCGTGCGCACCGCCACGCGGCAGTTCATCCTGGAGGCGTCGCTGAGCGAGCTGGAAGAGCGGCATGCAGCGGGCTTTTTGCGCGTGCACCGCAACGCGCTGGTGGCGCGCCATGCGCTGCGCTCCCTGGAGCGGCACCTTGACGAAGCGGAAGAGGGCGAGACTTGGGGCGTGCGGCTCGATGGCATCGACGAAGTGCTGACCGTGTCCCGCCGGCAGCTGAGCGCCGTGCGCGAGGCCATTGCCAGCGCCGCTCGCGACTGATGCGGTCTTGTCCTACACGATGGCGAGGCTCTGTCCGGCTGGGCCGCGGCCTGCCCCGGTGCACATTGGTGCCTGCCGGATTCATCGGCTCCAAGGACACTTTCTATGAAAACTCAACGCAAACTCATGGCCGTGCTGCTGGCACTGGCCGTGCAAGCGCCTTTTACCGCCACCACGGCGCTGGCCCAGGGCACCTATGGCGGACAAAGCGCCTACACCATGTCGCAAAACACGGTTCGCATCGACGGCTTCGATGTGGCGCCTGTGATGCAGGCCGCGCCCGGACGCGAGCTGCAGTTCACACTGTATGGCACGCCGGGCGGTGCGGCCCGTGTCGATATGACTGGCGCCACCGGCAGCGTGCTGCTGGAGGAGACGGAGCCCGGCATGTACGAGGGCGTCTACACCATGCGCCAGCGCGACCGCATTACAGCGGCCAGCAAGGCCACAGTCAATCTGCGTGTGGGCAACCAGGTCGCGACGACCGTGCTCGACGAGCCGCTGGTCGGCCCGAACCGCGTGACCGTTGTGCGCCCCGGCGTTGCCAACGGCAGCCTGCGCATCGACCGCATCGAGCTCGATCCGCCTTACGCGCTGACCACCGGCAGCCGCCTGGGCTTCACCATTCGCGGCACGCCGCGGGCCGATGCCAGCGTGCGCATCCAGGGCGTGCGCGGCAAGGTCGTGCTCCAGGAAACGCAGCCTGGCGTGTACCAGGGCAGCTATGACATCAAGAACCGCGACCGCATCGCTAACAACGCGTCCATCACTGGCGTTCTGCGCGTGGGCAATCAGCAGACCACGGCTGTGCTGAGCCAGGGCGCCCTCGTGAGCGGCACACCGGCCACGACTGCACCGGCACGGCAGGCGCAGTACTGCGCCGTCTGCGGCGTGGTCGAAGCCATCAATGTGGTTGAGGTCAACGGCGACGGCAGCTACCTTGGCAAGATCGCTGGCGGCGTCGCCGGTGTGGTGCTGGGCAGCCAGGTCGGCGGCGGCAGCGGTCGTACGGCGGCGCAAGTGCTCGGTGCATTGGGCGGCGCTTACGCCGGCAATGAAATCGAGAAGCGCGTGCGCAAGGAAAAGCATTTCGAAGTCGTGGTGCGCCTGGAAGGTGGCACTACGCAGACCGTGTCTTATGCAACCGACCCGGCTCTGACCGTGGGCACCCGGGTGCGTGTCGAGAACGGCGCCCTGACCCGCAGGTAACGCTTCAGCCGGTATTGCGCAGCCCGGCGGCGATGCCGTTGATGGTGATGTGGATACCGCGCTGCACCCGCTCGTCAATCTGACCGGCGCGGTGTCTGCGCACCAGCTCCACTTGGAGATGGTGCAGCGGGTCGATGTAGGGGAAGCGGTGCCGGATCGACCGCTGCAGCGAAGGATTTCCCGCCAGCCGCTGACGCTCGCCGGTGATCTGCTGCAGGGCCAGCGCCGTGCGCTGCCACTCGGCCTCGATGATGGCGAACACCCGCCGACGCAGGCGGGCATCGGTCACCAACTCTGCATACCGTGAAGCCAGCGCCAGGTCGCTCTTGGCCAACACCATGTCCATATTGCTCAGCAGCGTGCGAAAGAATGGCCACTGGCGGTACATCTTCTGCAGCAGCGCCAGGCGCTGCTTCGCTTCGTCGCGGCCTTCGCCGATGAAAGCCTCGACTGCCGAGCCGAAGCCGTACCAGCCCGGCAGCGTCAGGCGGCATTGGCCCCAACTGAAACTCCAGGGAATGGCGCGCAGGTCTTCGATCTGGTGCGTCGATCTGCGCGATGCCGGACGCGAACCGATGTTGAGTTCGGCGATCTCGCGTATCGGCGTGGAGCCGAAGAAGTACTCTGTGAATCCCGGTGTTTCGTAGACTAGCGCGCGGTAGGCCCGCATGCTGCTCTGCGAGAGTTCGCCGGCGGCCTGCAAAAAGGCCTTGCTCGCGGGCTTGGTCGGCTGCAGCAGCGTGGCCTCCAGTGTCGCGGCCACGAGTGTCTCCAGGTTGCGCCGGCCGATTTCGGGATTGGCGTACTTCGAGCCGATCACTTCGCCTTGCTCGGTCAGGCGCAGTTGCCCGCGTACCGTGCCCGGCGGTTGCGCCAGGATGGCCTGGTAGCTCGGTCCGCCGCCGCGGCCCACGGTGCCGCCGCGGCCATGAAACATGCGCAGCTGGATCGGGACGGCACCGGCCAGGGAAGACTTTGTGCCGGGGGTTGGCCCGCCACCCAGACCGTATCCGGAGATTTCGTCGAACAATTCCACCAGTGCGATCTCGGCGCGGTACAGCTCCCAATTGCTGGTGAAGATGCCGCCGTCCTTGTTGCTGTCACTGTAGCCCAGCATG
Source organism: Burkholderiaceae bacterium (assembly GCA_030653255.1). Classification (GTDB taxonomy): domain Bacteria; phylum Pseudomonadota; class Gammaproteobacteria; order Burkholderiales; family Burkholderiaceae_C; genus JAURZS01. Next base: position 6,614 of record JAURZS010000171.1, read on the forward strand.
ATGTCCTGCTCGGCTCCGCTGCGCCGGATCTGATCGGCGATGCCAGGCAGGCGGTAGTACTCGCGCATGATGGGCGCGGCATTGCGCAGGTCTTCGACGGTCTCAAACAAAGGTACGACGATGAGTTCGTGTGTGCCGTGTCCGTCGAGCGTGCCATGCATCAGGCCGACTTCCTTTTGCAGCAGCAGTACTTCCAGCAGGTCGCTGACGGCCTCTGTGTGGCTGATGATGTAGTGGCGGATCGATTGCGCGCCCAGGCGCCTGCGCGCCTGCAGCGCGGCCTCGAAGATGGCGAGTTCCGCACGCGCCAGCGCAGAGTAGTCGGCGCCCACCACGCGCAAAGGGCGCGCGTCGCACAGCAGGCGCATCAGCAGCGCACGTTTGGCGGCTTCGGCCAGCGATCCATAGGCCGGCTCCAGGCCTGCCGTGGCCAGCAGTTCGGCCAGCACTTCCTCGTGTTTGTCCGAGCTTTGCCGCAGGTCGATGGTAGCCAAATGAAAGCCGAACACCTCGACTGCGCGAATCAGCGGATGCAGCCGCTGCGCGGCCAGCGCCGCACCGTGGTGCGTCAGCAGCGAGGCCTCGATGGTGCGCAAGTCGGCCAGGAATTCTTCGGCCTGGCCGTAGGGATTCTGCGGCGCCACCGCGTGGCGCGCTGCCTCGCCCCCGCTCAGCAGCTTGAGGCTGGCGGCCAGCCGTGCATAGATGCCTGTGAGGGCGCGGCGATAAGGTTCGTCCAGCCGATGCTCATTGGTGTCGGGCGAGCGCTCGGCCAGCGCGCGCATCTCGGGCGTCACCTCGACCAGCAGGGCCGAAAGCGACAGTTCGCCGCCGAGAAAGTGCACTTCGGTGAGGTAGTGGCGCAGGGCGACTTCGGCCTGCCGGCTGAGCGCATATTCCAGTGTTGCCGCGCTGACGTTGGGGTTGCCATCGCGGTCGCCGCCGATCCACTGACCCATGCGCAGGAAGCTGGCCACCGGATACTGGCCGAGCTCACGCTCCAGGTCCGCATAAAGCTTGGGGATCTCGCGCAGAAAGGTCGCTTCGTAGTAGCTCAGGGCGTTCTCGACCTCGTCGGCCACGGTGAGCCGTGTGTAGCGCAGCAGTCGCGTTTGCCACAGTTGCATCACGCGTGCGCGCAGCTGCAGTTCGTTGGCGGCCAGCTCGCGCGGCGTGAGCGCGTCGCGGCTCGTGCCGGCGGACTGCGCGCGGGCGCGGATCTCGTCGCGTGCCGTCAGCAGCAGGGCGATGCCGCGCTCGGCGTCCAGGATGCTCTTGCGCTGCACCTCGGTCGGGTGCGCCGTGAGCACGGGCGACAGATAGCTGTGGGTGAGCGTCTGGGAAATCGTCCTGGGCGAGATGCCGGCCCAGCGCAGGCGCGCCAACGCCACTTCGATGCTGCCCTCCTGCGTGTCGCCGGCGCGCTCGTGGATGGCGCGCCGGCGGATGTGGTGCCGGTCTTCCGCCAGGTTGGCCAGGTGACTGAAATACGTGAAGGCGCGGATCACGCTGACGGTCTGGTCGGCGCTGAGACCCTTGAGCAGCTTCTTGAGTGCCTGGTCGGCCTCGTGGTCGGCGTCGCGCCGAAAGGTCACCGAGAGCTTGCGCACCTGTTCGACCAGTTCGAAGGCGGCGACGCCCTCCTGCTCGCGGATCACGTCGCCCAGGATGCGGCCCAGCAAACGGATGTCCTCCACCAGAGGGCGTTCGTTGTCTTTGGAGCGCCTGGCGGCAGGCGCGGTCCGGGCTTTGTCCATGGGGGAGTCCTCGGGGGAAGTCGATGAGGTCGGCCGGCGCTGCATGCTAGCATCGCCGATTCCCGACGATTCTACTTTTCGGACTGTTCACGCTCTTGAACCCATTGCCTCGCCCCCTCGTGATCGCCACGCGCGAGAGCCGGCTCGCGCTATGGCAGGCCGAACACGTCAAGGCCTTGTTGCAGGCGCGCGGCCACCGTGTCGAACTGCTGGGCATGACGACGCTGGGTGACCAGATACTGGACCGCTCGCTCAGCAAGGTGGGCGGCAAGGGCCTGTTCGTCAAGGAACTCGAAGTCGCGCTGGAGCAGGGCCGCGCCGACATCGCCGTGCATTCGCTCAAGGACGTCCCCATGGACCTGCCCGAAGGCTTTGCCCTGGCATGCGTCATGCAGCGCGAAGACCCGCGCGACGCCCTGGTGTCGCCGCACCATGAATCCCTGGCCGCGCTGCCGCAGGGCGCGGTGGTCGGAACCTCCAGCCTGCGCCGCACGGTGCTGTTGCGCTCCTTGCGGCCCGATCTGCGCATCGAGCCCCTGCGCGGCAATCTGGACACCCGGCTGCGCAAGCTCGATGAAGGCCGCTACGCCGCCGTCGTGCTGGCCGCAGCAGGCCTCAAGCGGCTGGGTCTGGCCGATCGCATCCGCCAGACGTTCGAGCCCTCGCTCATGCTGCCCGCCGCCGGCCAGGGCGCACTGGGTATCGAGGTCCGGGCCGATCGCAGCGATCTGGTTGCCGCCCTGGCGCCGCTGGCACATCAGCCCACCTGGCTTGCCGTGACCGCGGAGCGCGCCGTGAGCCGCGCCATGGGCGGAAGCTGCTCCATGCCGCTGGCGGCATTCGCAATGCTCGACGGCGCCGTGCTGCGGCTCGACGCGGCCTGGGGCGACCCTGAAGGCGGCCCGGCGCTGGTGCGCGCGAGCGGCATGGGTGCCGTCCCGGGCCTGCCAGAAGCCGCCGCGCTGGGCGAGCGCGTTGCCGCCGATTTGCGCGCGGGCGGTGCGCGCTGACGCCATGCGCGTCCTGGTCACCCGCCCCTTGCACGACGCGCAGCGCTGGGTTCGGGCCCTGTCCGGGCGCGGTTTGCAGGCCGTTGCCCTGCCCCTGATCGATATTGCCCCGGCGGCCGACGCGCGCGCCCTGCACGCCGCCTGGCGCGTTCTGCCGCAGTACCTGGCGCTGATGTTTGTCAGCGCCAATGCGGTGACGCATTTTTTTGCCACGCGTCCCCCTGATGTGAACATCTGGGGCGCAGCCGGCGACATCGGCCCGCGTGCCTGGGCGACCGGGCCGGGTACCCGGCAGGCCCTGCTCGACGCTGGCGTCTCCGCCGGGCAGATCGTGGCACCCGCAGCCGATGCGCAGCGTTTCGACTCCGAGGCCTTGTGGGCCCTGACCGGCGCCAGCGTGCGTCCCGGCGGGCGCGTGCTGATCGTGCGCGGCGCCGACGATACGGGCCGTAGCGCCGGGCGCGACTGGTTCGCGCAGCGCGTGGCCGCGGCAGGCGCAAAGGCTGAATTCGTCGTGGCCTACGAGCGCCGGCTGCCGCAGTGGTCCGATGCCGAGCGCACGCTCGCGCGTCTTGCCGCAACAGATGGTTCGGTCTGGCTGTTCAGCAGTTCGCAGGCCATCGGGCATCTGCAGGACCTGCTGCCGGCGCAGCGCTGGGACGCGGCGCGCGCGGTGGCGACGCATCCACGTATTGCCCAGGCCGCGCGCGATGCCGGTTTCGGTGTTGTTTGCGAGTCACGTCCTGCGTTCGACGAAGTGATCGCGTCGATAGAATCGATGGCATGAACTCCGAGTCAACGCCTGCGTCCACCGATCCGGCCCCGGTTCCGGCCGCCGATCCGCCGCAGGCAGCTGCGGCAGCATCTGGGGACGCTGCATCCGCCCTGCGCCTGTCGCGCCGCCTGCTGCTCGTCTTCGCCGCGCTGACAGTGTTGGCTTTGATTTCGACCGTGTTGTTGTGGCAGAAGCTCTCCAACATCCAAGAGCAGCTCGCGCGCCAGAGCGCCGACGCCGGCAGCCAGGCGGTCGAAGCACGTACCGTGGCGCGCCAGGCCCAGGAACTCGCGCGCGAGACCGCAGCGCGTCAGGCCGTGACTGACACCCGTCTGAGCGAGGTGTCGCTGCAGCGCAGCCAGCTTGAAGAGCTGATGCAAAGTCTGTCGCGCTCGCGTGATGAAAACCTGGTGGTCGACATCGAATCGGCGATCCGGCTGGCGCAGCAGCAGGCCCAGCTCACCGGCAGTGTCGAGCCCTTGCTGGCAGCGCTGCGCACCGCCGACCAGCGGCTGGCCCGCGCGGCGCAGCCGCGCCTGACGCGCCTGCGCGCAGCAGTGGCGCGTGACATCGATCGCATCAAGGGCGCGGGCACGGTCGACCTGCCGGGATTGCTGGTCAGGCTGGACGAACTGGTGCGGCAGATTGACGAACTTCCGGTGGCAAATGCCGTGGCGCCTGTGGCCGGCGCGAGCCGCCCGATGGCGGGCGCGTCCGCAGCCGCACAGCCGTCGTGGCAGCGCGGGCTCGAGACCCTGCGCGACAAGGCCGTGGCCGAGTTGCGCGCGCTGGTGCGTGTGAGCCGCATCGAGGATCCCGACGCGGTGCTGCTGTCGCCGGAGCAGTCCTTTTTCCTGCGCGAGAATCTCAAGCTCAAGCTGCTCAATGCGCGCCTGGCCTTGCTCGCCCGCCAGACCGACTCGGCCCGGGAAGACCTGAACGCGTCCGCTGTCGCGCTGAGCAAGTATTTTGATCCCGGCTCGCGCCGCACGCAGGTGGCCATTGCCTCCTTGCAGCAGGTGCAAAGCCGCATGAAGAACATCGAGTTGCCGCGCGTCGAGGAGACCCTGGCCGCGCTCGCGACGGCTGCGGCCGGCAGGTGAGCTGACGATGCGCGCGGCACTCTGGCTCCTGGCCTTGTTCGGTGTGGCGGTCGCGGTCGCGCTGTTCGCGGGCAACAACCAGGGAACAATCACCCTGTTCTGGCCGCCGTGGCGCCTTGACCTGTCGCTCAATCTGGTGCTGCTGCTGCTGGTAGCTGGGTTTGTGTTTATGCATGCAGTGCTGAGGGCTCTGGCTGCCTTGTTCGACCTGCCTCGGCAGGCCTTGCGCTGGCGCACTCAGCAAAAGGAGCGGGCCATGCATGCGTCGTTGCTCGATGCGCTGTCGCATCTGATGGCGGGCCGCTACATTCGCGCACGCAAGTCTGCCGAGGCAGCGCTCGCGCAGCAAAAAATGCTCGCCTCCAACGGTGGCGGCGCGCCAGCGGCGGGGCAGGTGCATGTGCTGGCCCATCTGGTCGCGGCCGAGAGTGCGCAGGCCTTGCAAGACCGCGCATCGCGAGAAGAACACCTCCAGGAAGCGCTTGTGCGTACCGGCGCGCAGGATGCGCGCGAAGGCGCCTTGCTGCGTGCGGCGCGCTGGGCGCTCGATGACCGCGATCCGCAGGCCGCCATGCTCTGGCTGCGGGAATTGCCACAAGGCGCGGCGCGGCGTACCCTGGCGTTGCGGCTCAAGCTCAAGGCCACGCGCCTGGCCGCACGCAGCGCAGAAGCGCTGGACACGGCGCGGCTGCTGGCCAAGCACAGAGCGTTTTCACCCGAGGCCGCGCAAAGCATCGTGCGCGGCCTCGCGAGCGATCTTCTCAGCGGCGCACACGACACCGTGCAGCTGCGCCGCGTGTGGGAGTCGCTGGAGCCTGCCGAACGTCAGATGCCGGAACTCGCGGTGCACGCCGCGCAGCGCCTGATGGCACTTGGCGGCGATGCGGAGCTGGCCCGGGGCTGGCTGCAGCCCGCTTGGGAGAACTACGAAAAACTCGGCGACATCCAGCGCATCAAGCTGGTTCGGGCGCTGGAACAGGGGCTTGATTCGATCGACGGCCAGTGGCTCGCCCGCATCGAGACAGCGCAGCTGCACCATCCGCGCGACGCCAACCTGCAGTACCTTGCTGGCATGGCGTGCATGAAGCGTCAATTGTGGGGCAAGGCGCAGCAACTGTTGGCGCTGGCGTCCCTGAGTTTGCAGGATCCCGGGCTGCACCGCAACGCCTGGAACGCGCTGGCGCAACTTGCGCAGCAGCGCGGTGATGACCAGGCCAGCGCCGCCGCCTGGAAGCAGGCAGCGACGCTCTGACAGGCGCTTACTGCGCCGGCTTGTCGAAGGGCAGGGTCATCTCCGCCAGATCGCGGCGGGTCTCCACCAATACCAGAGGGCCGTCTTCGAGGCGCGCGGCCTGGGGGCGCTCGCGCGGGGTGGTGACAGGCTTGGGCTCGGCTGCAATCGCTGCCTGAACGGCGGCGATCTTGGCGGCATCGGAGTTGACCCATTGCAGGCCGGATTTTTCGGCAACCTGCGCCAGCTCGCCGAGCGGCAGCTCGAAGGCCTGCACCTTGGGCAGCGATCGTGCCGTTGACGCATTGCCGGCGGCGGCAGTGCCAGCCTGCGCGCTCACGGCGCTAGGCTGCGCAGCGACGGGTGCGGCGGCGGAAGGGGCCTCGAATGTGGCGGCCGGCCGGCGGCTGACAGCCTCGGGCGCGGGAGGCAGAGCGCTGGTCTGTGGTACCACTGGCGGCGCCACCCATTCCGCGGCGGTCCAGCTGCCTTCAGCGGCAGCCGGTTGCACAGAGCCCGGGGCTTCTTCCTGAGGTGTGGCCGGACTACGGAATGCATCGAAATAGCTGGGGCGCGGCGCTTCCTCGTCTGCCTGGCCGTCGCGCGAAGGCGCGAGGGACTGGGCTTGCTCGGGCACTGCGTCGCTGCGCTCACCGCGTTCCGGGCGCTCGCCACGCTCGCGGCGATCGCGACCGTAGCGGTCGCGCGAACGGCGGTCACGGCGCTCCTCGCCTTCGGGACGATCCGTGCGCGGCTCGCTGGCGTTGCCCACGGATACGGGTGCAACATCAGCAGGCGCCAGCTCAGGCGCGTTACCGCCGGCGGGAGCGAAGCCCTGGGCGTTCGGAGTGTCGGCTGGGGCGAGCAAATCGCCTTGTACCGCAGCGGCAGCGCCGTTGCCGGACTCGTCGCTGCGCGGACCGCGCTCGCCACGGCGCTCGCCACGTTCACCGCGCTCGCGTCGGCCTTCACCACGCTCCCTGCGCTCGCCGCGGCCTTCGCCGCGCGGCGCACGTTGTTCGCCGGCAGGCCGTTCGGCCGATGGGCTGCGCTCCTGGGCAATGGCGGCACCATCGTTGATCACTGCGCCGTCGACTGTGGCTGCAGCGCGGCCTTCTCCATCGCGTCTGTCACGCGATCCGCGACCGCCCCGGGACTGGCCCTCAGCGCGTTCCGGACCGCGTGCATCGGACCGCTGTTCGGTACGGGCCTCGCCACGCTCACCACCACGGCCCTCACCACCACGGCCTTCACCGCGGCGACCACGTCCGCCACGCTCACCGCCACGGCCTTCGGTGCGTCGGCCGTCGCGTCGTTCGCCGTCGCGTCCACCACGACCGTCACGGCGAGGCTCATCCTTGCGGGCATCGGCTGGAGCCGGTGTGGCGGCAGGGGCTGAGTCGCTGCCAAACAGACTCTTGATCCATCCAAAGAAGCCACCCGAAGCTGGTACGGCCACAGGGGTTGCAAGCACCGGACGAGCGGTGGCAGCCGGGACTTCGGCTTGCGCCACAGGTGCGGGCATGGGTGCCACAGGCGCCGGCATGTCAGGCAGAACGCCCTTGATGACGGGCTCCTGTTTGTTACTGCGCTCCTGTGAGCGGCGCGTCACCGTGGTCGGGTCTTCGATGTCGTCGGCCATCTTGTAGCTGGCCTCGATGTTGTCCAGACGCGGATCGTCATGCTTGAGGCGCTCCAGCCGGTAGTTCGGTGTCTCCAGCGTCTTGTTCGGCACCATCAGCACATTGATGCGCTGCTTGAGCTCGATCTTGGCGATTTCGTTGCGCTTTTCGTTGAGCAGGAAGGAAGCCACATCGACTGGAACCTGGCACAGCACCGAGGCGGTGCTGTCCTTCATGGACTCTTCCTGGATGATTCGCAGAATCTGCAGCGCCGAGCTCTCGGTGTCGCGGATATGGCCGGAGCCGCCGCAACGCGGGCAGGGGATGGACGCGCCTTCGCTGAGCGCGGGGCGCAGCCGCTGGCGGCTCATTTCCATGAGGCCGAACTTGCTGATCGTGCCGAACTGCACGCGGGCACGGTCCTGCCGCAGTGCGTCGCGCAGGCGGTTCTCGACATCGCGCCGGTTACGGCTTTCTTCCATGTCGATGAAGTCGATCACGATCAGGCCGCCGAGATCGCGCAAGCGCATCTGGCGCGCGACTTCGTCGGCGGCTTCGAGGTTGGTGCGGGTGGCAGTCTCTTCGATGTCGCCGCCCTTGATGGCGCGCGCGGAGTTGACGTCCACCGACACCAGGGCCTCTGTGTGGTCGATCACGATCGCGCCGCCACT
>JAURZS010000172.1 GCA_030653255.1 Burkholderiaceae bacterium
CGACCACGGTTTGACGCCACGAATCGCAGATTTGAAAGTGAACAGGAAAGTCAATGAAATCAACGATCTACCAACACCACCTCCGCGCCAGTGCTAGCTTTTCGTACCGTCACTTATTGCACTGAAAACGAGGAGACCCCCAGCAGCGCGTTCACGACGTTGGCGGCGATTTCCACGCCCGGCATCAGCTCGGCTTCGCCCGAGCGCGGCGTGGCGTAGGCATCGCCCATGCCCGAGGCGGTGGCGCCCACCAGCACGTATTTCTGGGCGAAGGTCTCAGGTGGCACCCGGCCTTGCAGCACGTCGGCGTAGGACACGCGCACCACGCTGCCCGGCGGGCCGGCGTAGGGGATCTGTGCCCAGTGGTCGCGGTACCAGGTGCCGGCTTCGGGTGTGCGCGCGGTGGGCGACACCGGTGCGCGTTGGCCGGGCAGTTCGGCTGGCAGCGCGAAGCCGCCCACGCGCAACAAGGCCACGGCGAAGTGGTCCCACCAGCGGTCGCCGTCGCCTTCGCGCAGGAAGGTGCTGCGCACGATGCCGTCGGGGTCGATCTCCAGGTGGATGTGGCCGAGCGCGGCCGCGGCCGCAGCCAGCGCGGCTGCGGGTTCGCTGCGGGAGAGCGTGCCGTCGCCGAGCCGGTCCTGCAGCACCAGCGGCAGCACCACCCGGCCATTGCGCGCGATGGCCTCGCCCAGCAGGTGGTCGTCCGCCGTGCTGGCGTGGCCGGGCTCGACCAGGATCAGGTCCAGGCCGATGGCCTTCGGGTTTGCCGCCGTGATCTGCTCGATCACGGTCGCATGCGTGTGGCGCGCCCAGGGCCAGCGGCCGATTTCGGCCAGGCTCTTGTCGTCGATGGCGACGATGACGATCTCTTCTGAAATCGGCTGCGTGCTCAGGCGCGAGAGCTGGTCGGTGAGGGCGAGGTCGATGTGCTCGAAACTGCGCGCTGCGCTCAAGGCCACGACGCAGGCCAGCAGCAGGGCCGAGAGCAGGCCCCATTCGAACCAGCGGGTGTTGGCGCGGTGGTCGCGGGGGGCGGCGAGGTCCTGGAGCGTATCCAAATGGCCTCAGCGGTTGCCGTGCTGCACGGGCTGTCCTTCGGAGTTGGTGAGCGGTTGCAGGTCCGTGGTCAGAACCCGGGTCGGGATCTCCAGGCGCTGAGCACCCGTCCACGGCCCTCGCAGGCCTTCGGCATCGAGCTGCCGAACCCGCACATGGTACAAGCCCGGCGCCGGCGCTGCGCGGGTGAATGACGGCTCGGCCAGCAGCCGGTCGTCCAGCGGCCGCGTGAAGGCCGCGTCGTGGGCGATCTGAATCTGGTGCTGCCAAGGCCCGCCGGCGCTGGCGCTCCATTGCAGGTGCAGCGAGCCATCGTGGGTGCGCATCTGGGGTGGCGCGGGTTCGGGAGGCAGCGGCACCACGTCGAAGGCCATGGCGGGGCTGAAGGGGCCTTGGTCGCGCTGGCCTTTCGCGTCGCGCGCCACCGCCGCCACGCGCCAGTGGTAGCTGCCGGGCACGAGCGCGCGCAGCGTGTGCTGGCAGCGCGCGAGATCCGCCGTCTGCTCGATGAGATCGGTGAAGGCCGCGTCTCGCGCCAGCTGGAATCGATAGCCCACCGCGCCTTCGCCCTCGGTGCAGAGCAGCTCCACCTCCGGCGCTGGCAGGCGGCTTCGGGGCCTGGGCTCGCGCAACAGGGGCGGCACCGGCCGGGCGTTGACCTCCAGCGCCCGGGTGGCGACCGCGCCGGGAATGCCGTGGGCGTCGAGCACACGCACGCGCAGGTGGTAGTGGCCGTCTTCCAGCCCTTCGAAGCGGGCGAGCGGCTGGCTGAAGAGGCCGTTGCGCAGCACCTGGTTGGCCTGCTCGTCGCGCGCGATGCGCACCATCCACGCGGTGGCGCCGGGCGCGCCGGGCAGGGGCAGCTCGATGGTGGCGATGTCTTCCACCACCGAGGGCAGTGCCGACAGGTCGGGGGCGGCCGACAAGCGCGCGACGGTGACGCCGCCGGACCCCACGTGCGCGCCTTCGCCGGCTTGCAGCAGCGTGGCGGGAAGAGGGCGCGGGGTCTCCAGCGCCGTGACCTGGATGGCGCCTTCGCGCACATCGCCGATGAAATCGCCTTGTTCGTTGGCGGCGACGCCGAAGTCGGTGCCGCGCACGCCACCCACGGCGCGCCGGGTGCGGATCTCGAACCGGCTGCGTGGCGTGGGCAGGGGGGTGACGGTGGCATCGACACGGCCGCGATCGAGCTCGATGCGCGATTGCGCGTGGCCCGGCGCGGGCGCGTGGCGCAGCTCGCTCAAGCGCGCCTGTGTGCCCGAGGCCAGGCGCAGCACCGAGCCGTCGGCCAGCCGCAGCGTGGCGAAGCCGCCTTCGGCGACCTCGATGAGTGCGCCTTCTTCAATGCGTTCGCCGACCCGCAGCGCGGTGGTACCGCCAGCGCTGCGGGCGCTCACCGTGCCGGTCACGTGCAGCACCTGCGCCGTGGTGGCCGGAGAGCGCAGCAGCGCCGCCGGAATCGTCAAAAGGCTGCCTGGCATGAGGCGGCGGGGGTTGCGCACCTCGTTGAGTGCTTGCAACTGCCGCCACTGCGAAGGGTCTTCGAGGTAGCGCTGGGCCAGGTGGTAGAGGTTGTCGCCGGGCTGCACCGTGTGCACCAGTGCCTGCTGCGCCAGCGCAGGCCAGGCCGGCGCCAGCAGCAGCGAGCAGCACAAGCGTGAGGAGATTCGCATCATCAGACCGTGGCTTTGGCGGGCGCCAGGCTCATGTCCTCAAGCCGGTAGCCGTGGTTGTAGATGGAGACGAGCCGGTAGCCGGACTCGGCGCGCAGGCGCAGCTTGCTGCGCACGTGCGACATGTAGACGTCCAGCGAGCGGGAGGAGATGTCCGCGTCGATGCCCCACACCGCCTCGATCAGGTGCCCGCGCGAGAGCAGGCGCCCCAGGTTGCGGAACAGGATGAGCGCGAGGTCGAACTCTTTGGTGGGCAGCGCGGGCACCTCTTCGCCGTCGATCCACACGCGGCGATCCTGCGCGAGAAAACGGTAGGGCCCCCACTGGTGTTCCTTGGGCGGCAGCGAGTGGCCTCCCCGGCGCAGCAGCGCCATCAGGCGCGCACGCAACTCGCCCACGCGCGCGGACTTGACCATGTAGTCGTCGGCGCCGCAGTTCAGCCCCTCGATGATGTCGCGCTCATCGCTGCGGTTGGTCATCATCAGGATGGGCATCGGCGCCACCGCCATGTTGCGGATCGAGCGGATCACCGCCGGGCCGGAGATGTCCGGCAGTTCCCAGTCGACGATGAAGAGGTCGAAGGTTTCGCGCGGCAGCATCCTGAGCAAGGACTGGCCGTCTGAAAACAGGTGGCAGTCGTGGCCCATGGATGCCACCACGGCTCGCACCAGGTCCAGTTGGGCTGGATCGTCATCTACGGCTGCAATGCGCATGGGGAACGGGAGGCTGTCTTTTTGTTGGTGAAAAGGAAAAAACCCTGAGCGGTATGCCCGAATGTATCGAGGTGTATGAAGCTGCGCTTGATCTTTGACAATGTTTTAAGAAATACACCATAGGGGTATGAAGATACAATGCCGAAAAGCACGATCGTTCTATTTGTAATGCCAATACCCGGTGCAAGCAGCTCGAATGGGGGTGCTGGTATCGCGGGCATACAATGCCCAAGTTGACGTGCACGTCAATCGTGCCGCCTCATTTTTTCCAATCAATCAGGAGCAAACCAGCATGAAGGTTCTCGTCCCCGTCAAGCGCGTGGTGGATTACAACGTCAAGGTTCGAGTCAAGAGCGATGGCACGGGCGTGGACATCGCCAACGTGAAGATGAGCATGAACCCCTTTGACGAGATCGCGGTGGAAGAAGCCGTGCGCTTGAAAGAAAAGGGCGTGGTCACCGAAGTGATCGCTGTCTCTTGCGGCGTGGCGCAATGCCAGGAAACGCTGCGCACGGCCATGGCCATCGGCGCCGACCGCGCCATCCTGGTGGAAACCAGCGTCGAACTGCAACCCCTGGCCGTGGCCAAGCTGCTCAAGGCCTTGGTGGACAAAGAACAGCCCGGCCTCGTGATCCTGGGCAAACAAGCCATCGACGACGACTGCAACCAGACCGGCCAGATGCTGGCCGCCTTGGCCGGCCTGCCGCAAGCCACCTTCGCCAGCAAAGTCGAGGTCGAGGGTGAAAAAGCCAAGGTCACGCGCGAAGTCGACGGCGGCCTGGAAACCCTCTCCATCAGCCTGCCCGCCGTGGTCACCACCGACCTGCGCCTGAACGAGCCGCGCTACGTGACGCTGCCCAACATCATGAAGGCCAAGAAGAAGCCGCTGGAGAACCTGAAGCCCGAAGACCTGGGCGTGGACGTGACCCCGCGCATCAAGACCTTGAAGGTCAGCGAACCGCCCAAGCGCGGTGCCGGCGTGAAGGTGCCCGACGTGGCCACCCTCGTGAACAAGCTCAAGACCGAAGCCAAAGTGATCTGAGGACAGAACAAATGACCGCACTCGTTATTGCTGAACACGACAACGCCTCCATCAAAGGCGCCACCCTCAACACCGTGACCGCCGCTGCCGCTTGTGGTGGTGACGTGCACGTGCTGGTCGCCGGCCACAACGCCGGCGAAGCCGCCAAGGCCGCCGCGCAGATTGCCGGCGTGGCCAAGGTGCTGCACGCCGACGCCGAAGGCTTCGCCCACGGCCTGGCCGAGAACGTGGCCGCCCAGGTGCTGGCCATCGCCTCCAACTACAGCCACATCCTCTTCCCCGCCACCGCCAGCGGCAAGAACATCGCCCCGCGCGTGGCCGCCTCGCTGGACGTGGCGCAGCTCAGCGACATCACCAAAGTGGTCAGTGCCGACACCTTCGAGCGCCCCATCTACGCCGGCAACGCCATCGCCACCGTGCAGGCCACCGACGCCACCAAGGTCATCACCGTGCGCACCACCGGCTTCGACCCGGCGGCGGCCGACGGTGGCAGCGCCTCCGTGGAGAGCGTGACCGCCGCCAGCGGCGAGGGCAAGAGCAGCTTCGTGGGCAGCGAGATCGCCAAGAGCGACCGCCCTGAGCTGACGGCGGCCAAGATCATCGTCTCGGGTGGCCGCGCCCTGGGCAGCGCGGAGAAGTTCAACGAAGTCATGACCCCGCTGGCCGACAAGTTGGGCGCCGCGCTGGGCGCCAGCCGCGCCGCGGTGGATGCGGGCTACGCGCCGAACGACTGGCAAGTGGGCCAGACCGGCAAGATCGTCGCGCCGCAGCTGTACGTGGCCTGCGGCATCTCGGGCGCGATCCAGCACCTGGCCGGCATGAAGGATTCCAAGGTGATCGTGGCAATCAACAAGGATCCTGAGGCACCGATCTTCTCGGTGGCCGACTACGGGTTGGAGGCCGATCTGTTCACCGCCGTGCCCGAGCTGATCAAGGCGCTGTAAGCACCGCACCACCGGCAAGGGCATCGTTCGCGATGCCCTTGTTGCATCTGTACTTCCCGAAGAACCTCTGGAGACATTCGAATGAGTTACGTCGCACCCCTCAAAGACATGCTGTTCAACATCGAACACCTGGCGCGCATCGACCAGGTGGCTGCTTTGCCTGGCTTTGAAGACGCTGGCCTGGACACCGCGCAGGCCGTGCTGGAGGAGTGCGCCAAGCTCAACGAGGGTGTGATCGCGCCGCTGAACTGGGAGGGCGACAAGTACCCGTCTTCCTTCCACGACGGCAAGGTCACCACGACGCCCGGTTTCAAGGAAGCCTTCAAACAGTACGCCGAAGGCGGCTGGCAGGGCCTGCAGCACCCGGTGGATTTTGGCGGCCAGGGCTTGCCCAAGACGATTGGCGCCGCCTGCGGCGAAATGCTCAACAGCGCCAATCTCAGTTTCGCCCTGTGCCCATTGCTCACCGACGGCGCGATCGAGGCACTGATCACGGCGGGCTCTGACGAACTCAAGGCAACCTATCTTGAGAAACTGGTCAGCGGCAAGTGGACCGGCACCATGAACCTGACCGAGCCGCAGGCCGGCAGCGACCTGGCGCTGGTGCGCACCCGCGCCGAGCCGCAACCCGACGGCACCTACAAGATCTTCGGCACCAAGATCTTCATCACCTACGGTGAGCACGACATGGCCGAGAACATCGTGCACCTGGTGCTCGCGCGCGTCACCGGCGCACCCGAGGGCGTGAAGGGCATCAGCCTGTTCGTGGTGCCCAAGTTCATGGTGAAGGCCGATGGAACGCTTGGCGAGCGCAACGACGTGCACTGCGTGAGCATCGAGCACAAGATGGGCATCAAGGCCAGCCCCACCGCCGTGTTGCAGTACGGCGACCACGGTGGCGCCGTGGGCTACCTCGTGGGCCAGGAAAACCGGGGCCTGGAGTACATGTTCATCATGATGAACGCCGCGCGTTACGCCGTGGGCGTGCAGGGCATCGCGATCGCCGAGCGCGCTTACCAGAAGGCCGTGGCCTACGCGCGCGACCGTGTGCAGAGCCGCCCGGTCGATGGCTCCATGAACACCGCCGCGCCCATCATCCACCACCCTGATGTGAAGCGCATGCTCATGACCATGCGCGCCTCCACCGAAGGCTGCCGCGCCATGGCCGCCGTGGCAGCGGCCGCGTACGACGCCTCGCACCACCACCCGGACGCCGAAGCACGCAAAGAGAACGCCACGTTCTACGAATTCCTGGTGCCGCTGGTCAAGGGCTACAGCACCGAGATGAGTTTGGAGGTCACCAGCCTGGGCGTGCAGGTGCATGGTGGCATGGGCTTCATCGAAGAGACCGGCGCGGCCCAGTACTACCGCGACGCCAAGATCCTCACCATCTACGAAGGCACGACCGCGATCCAGGCCAACGACCTCGTGGGTCGCAAGACCGCGCGCGACGGCGGCACCACGGCCAAGGCCATCGCCCAACGCATCGAAGAGACCGAGCAGCAACTGGCCGCCGGCAGCGCGCAGGCCAAGGCCGTGGGCAAACGCCTGACCGCCGCGCGCCAGGCCTTCGTGGACGTGGTGGACTTCATCGCCGCCAACACCAAGGGCAACCCCAACGCCGCCTTCGCCGGCAGCGTGCCTTACCTCATGCTCGCCGGCAACCTGATGGCGGGTTGGCAGATGGCGCGTGCGCTGCTGGTGGCTGAAGACCTGTCCAAGAAGGGACAGGACACGGCCTTCATGCAAGCCAAGATCACCACCGCGCGTTTCTACGCCGACCACATCCTCAGCCGTGCGCCGGGTGTGCGCGACGCGATCGTGGAAGGCGCAGAGGCCGTGACCGCGTTGTCGGCCGACGCATTCTGATCCGGAGACCCCACCTCATGACCGCACCCGCCCGCAGCCTGCCACCCGTCTTGCAGAACCTGAAGTTCCCGGTGATCGGCTCGCCGCTGTTCATCATCAGCAACCCCAAGCTCGTCATCGAACAGTGCAAGGCCGGCGTGATCGGCGCGATGCCCGCGCTCAACGCGCGCCCGGCCTCGCAACTGGACGAATGGCTGGCCGAGATCACCGAAGCCCTGGCCGCGCACGACAAGGCCCACCCCGACCACAAGGCCGCGCCCTTTGCCATCAACCAGATCGTGCACAAGAGCAACGACCGGCTGGAGCAGGACATGCAGCTCTGCGCCAAGTACAAGGTGCCGATCATCATCACCAGCCTGGGCGCGCGCGAAGACGTGAACCAGGCCGTGCACAGCTGGGGCGGCATCGTGATGCACGACGTGATCAACAACCTCTTCGCGCACAAGGCGATCGAAAAAGGCGCCGACGGCCTGATCCCCGTGGCTGCGGGCGCGGGCGGCCACGCCAGCGTCAAGAGCCCGTTTGCCATGGTGCAGGAGCTGCGCGAGTGGTTCGGCGGCCCCATCGCGCTCTCGGGCGCCATTGCCTCGGGCGGCGCCATCCTGGCCGCGCAGGCCATGGGCGCGGACTTGGCCTACATCGGCTCGGCCTTCATCGCCACCGACGAGGCGCGTGCGACGGATGGCTACAAGGAGATGATCACCCAGTCCGATTCGGACGAGATCGTCTACAGCAACTTCTACACCGGCGTGCACGGCAACTACCTCAAGGGCAGCATCCGCAACGCCGGCATGGACCCGGAGAACCTGCCGCAGAGCGACCCCAGCAAGATGAATTTCAGCTCTGGCGAAGAAGGCCGCGCGGCCAAAGCCTGGCGCGACATCTGGGGCTGCGGCCAGGGCATTGGCGCGATCCACGAGGTGACGCCTGCTGCCGATCTCATCGCGCGCTTCAAGCGCGAATACGCCGAGGCCAAGGCGCGCCTCTGCGCGGGCTGATCGCCCGAAGCGTCAGTCGGCGGGCCTGGGCTCGCCGCGCAGCCAGGCCCCGAAGGCGCCAAAGGCCTTGTTGAGATCTCCGGTCAGGGTTCGGCTGTATTCCGTGCCGCCCTGGTCGGAGATGGCCGACACCCAGCCGCCATCGCGCCACTCCGTGTACAGCCAATCGTCGCCTTCACGCACCAGCCCGGCCGGTGGCGCGGGCGGGGAGGCCACCGGCGTGCCTTTGAGCGCGGCGCTCATGAAATCGATCCAGATCGGCAGCGCCAGCCGCCCGCCCGACTCCGAGCCGCCCAGGCTGCGCGGCTGGTCGTAGCCCATCCACACGGTGGTGGCCAGCGTGGGTTGGTAGCCGGCAAACCAGGCGTCCACCGCGTCGTTGGTGGTGCCGGTCTTGCCGTAGAGGTCGCCGCGCTTGAGCGTGGCCTGCGCGCGCGCGGCGGTGCCGCTGCGCGCCACGTCGTTGAGCAGGCTGGCGGTGACGAAGGCATTGCGCGCGGGGATGGCGCGGTTGTCCTCGGTCAGCGCTTCGGCCGGCGGCGCTTCGAACAGCACCTTGCCCTGCGCGTCGGTGATCTTCTCGATGACGATGGGCGCTACACGCCAACCGCCGTTGGCCACCGTCGCGTAGGCCTGTGTCATTTGCAATGGCGTCACGCTGCCGGTGCCCAGGGCGAGCGTGAGGTTGTCGGGCTGTCGTGCGGGGTCCAGGCCGAAGCGACCGGTCCAGTCGCGCACGGCGTGTGTGCCGGTGTGTTGCAGGATGCGAACGCTGGCCAGGTTGCTCGAACGCATCAGCGCTTCGCGCATCGAGATCGGCCCCGCGTACTGGCCGTTGCTGTTGCCCGGGCTCCAGCCGTTGGCGGCGGTGAAGGGCAGGTCGTCCACCAGCGTGGCCGGCATCACGCGCGCTTCCAGCGCGGCCGAGTACAGCAGCGGCTTGAGTGCAGAGCCCGGCTGGCGCCAGCTCTGCGTGACGTGGTTGAAGGGCTGGCGCGAGAAATCGAACCCCCCCACCAGCGCACGCACGCGACCGGTCTGCGGGTCCATCGCCACCAGCGCGGCCTCGGCCTCGGGCCATTGCGAGATCGACCAAACCGGGCCGGCCTTGCTCTTGCCCGTGATGGCCACGCGAACGATGGCCCCACGCTCGATTTTCAAAGGTGCCTTGGCCTTGGCGTCCAGCCCCTTCTGCGCCCAGCGCAGGCCTTCGCCTTGCACCGTCACGCGCTCGCCGCTGGTGAGCTGCACCTGCATGGCCTTGGGGCTGGCCGACAACACGATGGCCACGCGCAGGGTCTCGTCGTCGCGGTGGTCCTTCAGGGCCTGGGCGGCCGCGCGCTCCAGCTCAACGCCTTCACCCGAGGGCAGGCTCTCGTGGTCTTCCGGGCCGCGCCAGGCGCCGCGCCGGTCAAAGGCGAGCACGCCTTTTTGCACGGCGGTGTGCGCCGCGCGTTGATCGACCGCGAGCAACGAGGTGGTGACCTTGATGCCGCTGGAATACGCCTCGGTGCCAAAGCGCTCCACCACCGCCAGGCGCGCCATCTCGGCCACGTGCGCGGCGTGCACGCTGCGCTGCCCGGGTGGACGGATCACCAGCTTCTCGGCGCGGGCGGCCGCAAGCTGTTTGTCGTCGATGGCACCCACCGCACGCATGCGCTCCAGCACCACGCGCTGGCGTTTGGTGGCGCGCTCGAAGTTGGCCACCGGGTTGGCGTAGTAGGGGTTTTGCGGCAGGCCGGCGAGCATGGCGTACTCGGCCAGCGAGAGCTTGTCCAGCGGCTTGCCGTAGTAGGTTTGCGCAGCGGCCGCGAAGCCATAGGCGCGCTGGCCCAGGAAGATCTCGTTGAGGTAGATCTCCAGGATGCGGTCTTTGGAGATTTCGTTTTCCAGCTTCAGCGCCAGCCAGATTTCCTTGGCCTTGCGCTCGGCAGAGAACTCGCGCGTGAGCAGCATGGTGCGCACCAGCTGCTGCGTGATGGTGGAGGCGCCCTGGCGCTGCCCGCCGGTGATGGCCGCGACGAGTGCGCGCGCCATGCCCTTGGGGTCCACGCCCGAGTGCTCGTGAAAACGCGCGTCTTCCACCGCGAGCACGGCTTGTTGCAATTGGCGCGGGATGCGCGTGAGCGGCATGTACTCGCGCCGCTCGGCGCCGAACTGAGCGATCTCCACGCCATCGGCGGTGAAGACCTGCAAAGGCAGCTTGGGCTGGTAGTGGACGATGCGGTCCAGCGGCGGCAGCTCGAAAGCGGGGGCTGGCGTGGACACCAGGGTCAGGCTGGCGGCAAAAAGGCCAAGGGCCAGGAGCGCGCGCCGGGTGGGATGCAGAAACATGGTGGCGCATTGTCCCGGATCGGCGCGCGCGCCATGTAGACGCTTCTCCCCAGCAAGGTAACGAGCTGTGACCACAACTATTCAACCCATTGGTTGACAGTTTCTGCAATGGCAGATAAATTCAACCACATGGTTAAACATTCCAACGGCGCCTCGCTGAACTCGGTCTTCCATGCGCTGGCCGACCCCACCCGCCGCGCCATGTTGCAGGCCCTGGCCTCGAACCCGCTGCCGGTGGGTGAGCTGGCCGCGCCCTTTCACATGTCGCTGGCGGCGGTGTCCAAGCACATCAAGGTGCTGGAGCAGGCGGGGCTGGTGCGGCGCACGATCAACGGCCGCACCCATCTGTGCGCGCTGGATGCCGCGCCGCTGCACGCCGGCATGGAATGGATTCGCCACTACGAGCGGTTCTGGCAACAGCGCCTCGATGTGCTGGAGGCCTTGCTCAAGGCCGATGACCAGGCCCGCAAAACCACCACCCGAAAGCCCAGGAGAACCGCATGAACGACGACACCTATGGCGTGCAGACCGCACCCGACACCGTGCGCATCGAGCGCCTGCTGCCCGGCCCCATCGAGCGGCTGTGGGCCTACCTCACCGAATCGGACAAGCGCGCGCAGTGGCTCGCGGCCGGGCCGATGGACTTGAGCGCTGGCGCGGGCGTGCAGCTGCTGTTTCGCAACAACGAGCTCACCCCCGACGACGAGCCCGCGCCGCCGAAGTACCGCAGCGTGAGCGGAGAGCACCGCATGCAGGGGTACATCACCGTGTGCGAGCCGCCGCACCTGCTGGGCCTCACCTGGGGCGAGGAGCAGGGCGTGCCTTCCGAGGTGCGGTTCGAACTCAGCCCGCAAGGCTCACAGGTCAAGCTGACCGTGACCCACTCGCGCCTGAGCAGCCGGGACGACATGCTCAGCGTGAGCGGTGGCTGGCACACGCACCTGGCCATCTTGCGTGCGCGGCTGGAGGGCACGGCGCCACCCGGGTTCTGGCGCACCCACACGCGCCTGGAGGCGGCATACGAGGAGCGCTTGCCCCGGGCCGCTTGAGAAGACGGTGATGCCTCGGTGTGCGGCTTGGCTATATACTGAAGAATATAGCGAACCGCCATGGAGGCAGACCATGATTCGACCGTCATCCGATGAAGCTTCAACCGAGCCGGGCGCGAGCCTGGGTGCTTTGCCGGCCCGGCCGCTGGAGCGCGAGGTGCGCGTGCGGGCGGCGCTGAGCCACCACGTCGAGCCGCGCAACGCGGTGCAGGTGTGTGAATGGATGGTGGAGCCGGTGGCCGGCGCGCGCGAGGTGTCGCTCACGCTGGTGCTGTCGGAAAACGTGAGCCTGTCGTTCGTGCTGGATGCGGACGATGCGCAGGACCTGGCCCACGCGCTGGCGCTCAGGGCGCCAGCAGGCGCGTGAGGCGCTCGAGTTCTTTGGTGGCCGCTTTCAGCGCGGTGGCTTCGGCCGCCCGGTAGTGCTGGATCAGCGCCTGGCCCACGGGTGTGAGCGCAGTGCCACCGCCATGCGCGCCGCCGGCCGATGTGGTGACCGCAGGCTCTTTCAACGATTGGTTGATCTCGTCGATCAACAGCCAGGCCCGGCGGTAGGACATGCCGAGTTCGCGCCCGGCGGCCGAGATGGACCCGGTGCGGTCAATGGCTTCAAGCAGGCTGACCTTGCCGGGGCCGATGGCGATGACCTCGCCGCGGTGGATGCGGAGCCGGAATTGGACCTGGGGTTTCATGGGGCGTTGATGCTACCCCATGGTTTGGCGTTCAGACCTTGGCGACTTCGTGCCCGGCCATCAACTCCAGGGCTTTGACCAGCGCCGAGTGGTCCAGGTCGCCCATGCCGTGTGCGGCGCAGGCTTGCATCAGTTGCGCGGCGTTCGCGGTTTGCGGCAGCGACACGTTGAGTTCCTTCGCGCCTTGCAGCGCAAGGTTCAGGTCTTTCTGGTGCAGGCGGATGCGAAAACCGGGGTTGAAGGTGCGCTGGATCATGCGCTCGCCATGCACTTCCAGAATGCGGCTGGCCGCGAAGCCGCCCATCAGCGCTTGCCGCACCTTGGCCGGGTCGGCGCCGGCTTTGCGGGGTCTCCTCGTTTTCAGTGCAATAAGTGACGGTACGAAAAGCTAGCACTGGCGCGGAGGTGGTGTTGGTAGATCGTTGATTTCATTGACTTTCCTGTTCACTTTCAAATCTGCGATTCGTGGCGTCAAACCGTGGTCG
>JAURZS010000183.1 GCA_030653255.1 Burkholderiaceae bacterium
GCGCCCACGCCGGGCTCATGGACTTCGCAGCACAGGAAATTGTTCTGCGGCATCAGCGCGGCGATGTGGGCCGTGGCCTCGCCCATGCCGAAGCCGATTTCCAGGATGTTTGGGCCCGTGCGTCCCCAGGCCTGTGCGAAGACCATCGCCTGCCCGGTGTAGGGCAGCAGGAAGCGCGGGCCGAGTTGTTCGAGCGCGCGGTTCTGACCGATGGTGGTGCGGCCCGCGCGACGCACGAAGCTGCGGATGGTACGGGGATGGGCGACGCCTTCGGGGGGAGCAGCGTCGCTGGCGTCGGGTGCGGTGGGCGCGGGAGTGGGGCTCATGGGAAACGCTGATTCTAGAGGGCGCGGGGGTGTGGGCCGCGCTGCAGCAGTTGGCGCCATTGCGCCGTGGCGGCGGCCAGCCAGGGCTCGCGCGCGGCGGGCGGCAGATCCAGGCCCAGCACCCGCGCGGCGGCGTCCAGCGCGGCCCCGGGGTCGCGCGTGTCCAGTCGCTTGGCGCCGCTTTGCTTGGAGAGTTTTTCGCCGTTGGCGCCGAGCACCAGGGGCGTGTGCAGGTAGCGCGGCGTGGGCAGTCCGAGCGCCTGCTGCAGCAGGATCTGGCGCGCGGTGTTGTCGGCCAGGTCTTCGCCGCGCACGATGTCGGTGACGCCCTGGGCGGCGTCGTCGACGACCACGGCCAGTTGGTAGGCGAACAGGCCGTCGGCGCGCCGCAGCACGAAGTCGCCCACTTCCGTGTGCACAGCCTGCGTTTGGGGTCCCAGGCGGCGGTCCGTCCAGTGCACCACGGTGGGCGGGCAGGCAAAGCGCCAGGCGCGAGCCGGGCGGCCACCCAGGCCGTGGCGGCAGGTGCCGGGGTAGATCAACTCCTCGTGCCGTCCGCGCGGGCGGCCCTGCGCCACGAGGGCGGCTTCGATGTCGCTGCGGGTGCAGGCACAGGGGTAGGCCAGGCCGTGCTCCAACAGAGTGTCCAGCGCAGTCTGGTAGAGGACCGTGCGGCTTGATTGGTAGACGGGCGGCTCATCGGGTTGCAGGCCGCAGTCGGTGAGCTGCCGCAGGATGATGCGGTCGGCTCCGGGGATGCAGCGTGGCGTGTCCAGGTCTTCGATGCGCACCAGCCAGCGGCCCCCCTGGGCGCGGGTATCGAGCCAGCTGGCCAGCGCGGCCACCAGCGAGCCGGCATGCAGCGGCCCGGTCGGTGAGGGCGCGAAGCGCCCCGTGCAGGGGCGGTCGGCGCCATCGCCGCGCGGCTTCATCGCATCGCGAGTGCCAGTTCGAGCCCTGACACGAAGGCGTTTTCGACGCGGTGGCCCAGGCACCAGTCGCCGCAGGCGCCCAGGCGTTCGCGGGCGTCCCACAGATGGCTCTTGCCCAGCGGCTGCATGGTCTGAGCGTAGCGCCAGCGGTGAACAGCGGCGTGGGCCGGCTCGGCGCGGATGCCGGTGACTTCGGCAAAGGCTTTCAGCAGCTTGGCCTCGACGCGGGGGGCGTCGTCTTCGAGGTGCTCGTGCGACCAGGCCGCGCGGGCCTGCACGGTCCAGCGCTCGATCGGTTCGCGGCCCGGGCGCGAGGATTCGCGGGCCAGCCAGGCAATGCGGTGATGGGTGCTGCGTGCGGCGTTCCACTGCGGGCCCAGATGGGTCAGCGTGGGCTGTATGCCCTGGGGGAAGGCCAGCATCAGTGTCCAGCAGGGCGCGACCTTGACCTTGTCGATCGGGCTGCGGATGCGTTCGCCTTGTTCGGAGCTGTACAGGAGCTCGGCGGCCTGGGCGTGGGGGATGGCCAGCGCCACGGCATCAAAGCCTGAATACACATGCCTGGCGTCCATCGCGCCGATGGTGCGCAACTGCCAGCGCGAGGGGGCCAGCGCATCGCGTTCGATGCGCTCGACGGCGGTCTCGAACTCGATGGCGCCGGCCTGCGCCAGGGGCTGAGCCCAGTGGCGCACCAGCGCGTTCATGCCGGGTGTGGGCACCCAGTGCGGCTCGCGCGCCGGCAGACCCGCTGCAGCCACCAGGCCGAAGGCGTCGAGCACGCGCACGGTGCTGGCGCTCCAGGGTTTGCACACGCCGGGGGCGGTGGTGAGCGCCAGGGCGAAGCGCGGATCGCGCACGGTGAAGTACTGGGCGCCGTGGTCGAAGCTGCCGAACGGCGTGATGCGCGTGGCCATGCGGCCTGCGGCGCCGCGGCTGCGTTCGAACACAGTGACGCGGTGGCCGGCCTGGCTCAGGGTGCGGGCGCAGGCGATGCCGGCCATGCCGGCGCCCACGATGGCGATGTGGCGCGGAGAAGTGGATTTGGCGGTCATGGGCCATTGTGTCATGCCCCCAGACCTGCAGGAAACCGGGTGGCGGCGTACAGTGGACTCATCAGGCCGAGAACAGGAGCGAACCCATGCTGACCCTTCGAAAATCACAGGACCGGGGCTATGCCGACCATGGCTGGCTCAAGTCTTATCACAGCTTCTCTTTCGCCGGCTACCACGATCCGCGCTTCATGGGTTTCGGCAATCTGCGGGTGATCAACGAGGACCGCGTCGCACCGGGCATGGGCTTTGGCCGGCACGGCCACCGCGACATGGAAATCGTGAGCTATGTGCTCAGCGGCGAACTGGCGCACCAGGACACCCTGGGCAACGTCAAGGGTATACCGCCGGGCGACGTGCAGCGCATGAGCGCGGGCACCGGCGTGCAGCACAGTGAGTTCAACCACGCCAAGGACCAGACCACGCACTTTCTCCAGATCTGGATCCAGCCCAATGCCATCGGCATTGCGCCCAGCTATGAGCAAAAGAGCTTCGATGCGCAAGACAAGCGCGGTGCGCTGCGCCTGATCGCCTCGCCCGATGGCGCCCAGGGCTCGGTGCTGCTGCACGCCGACGCCTCCATCCGCGCCGGCCTGTTCGACGGTGCCGAGGCCACCACGCTCGCCATTGATCCGGCCCGCAAGCACTACGTGCATCTGGTGCGCGGCGAACTGCAGGTCAATGGCACCACCCTGTCCGAGGGTGATGCGGCCATGATCGCCGACGAGTCCAGCCTGACCCTCGCCCAGGGCCGCGACGCCGAAGTCCTGGTTTTCGACCTGGCGCCCTAAGAGTTAATTGGAATCTGACCCCAATTAACTCCCGTTGACTTGGTTCGTGTGTCTATTCGCCCTGAATGGGTGAATAGGCGTACGCCGGATGAGCTTCGTTCGCGCAATATGCGCCCCTGTTTCAGGCAGGCAACGGAGCAATATGTACACGCTAACGCAGAACACCCAGGCGAATTCGGTCGACGAGGAAGAAATGCCCGTCACTCTTGCGCAACGCTGTCGCGCGGAAATCCTGGCGTTTTACGACGCCGGTCAGGGGCGACAGCAGGTGGATCTTTTCTCGATGCTGTATAGCCTCAGGCAGAGCCAGCCCGCCACGGTGGAGATGCTGCGCGACGACCGGCTCGCAGGGCTGGAGCCAGCGGTGCGGGCAGGCCAGAAGAGCATCATCCGCAAAAAGCTCGCCACCCAGTTCGAACGCGCCCTGCGCAACAAGATGGTGTGCCGGGTGCCGTCCGAGCGCCGTGCGCTGTACCAGTTGACCGATCGCGGCAATCTGTTCATCCACAGCGGCCTCAATGCCCGCACTGCGCTGTACAAGCTCAACTTCCGCTATTCGGTGGCTTACATCTGCTCCGTCATCGCCAACGATGAACTGCAGGTGATCACCGTGCCTGAGGAACAGGGCTGCCGCCGGGTAGACATGTCGATGGCCTGAACAGGCGCGGCGTTGCGCCGGCATTCAGCGCGCCAGCGCCGCCCGGACTTCGCGCCCCAACTCGATGACGGCCATGGCGTAGTAGCTCGACCAGTTGTAGCGGGTAATGGCATAGAAATTTTCGGTGCCCGCCACATACAAGGGCGCGTCCGTGCCGTTCTGGAGTTCCACCAGTGCCAGCGGCCCCCGGTGCTGCAGGGCCTCGCCCTCCAGCACAGCGCCTTTGGCCGTGAAGCTGGCGACGCTGAAGGTGGGCAGGATGTCGGGCAGCAGCAGGGCTTCCTTGTCAAGCCGAGCGACATCAAAGCCGACAGGGTAGTGCGTAGGCATGCCGGGTTGCCAGTTGAAGGCCTTGAAATAGCTGGCCACCGATCCGATTGCATCGACCGGGCTTCCCATCAGATCGATGTGACCGTCGCTATCAAAATCCACCGCGAACCTGACCCAGCTCGACGGCATGAACTGCGGCAGTCCCATGGCGCCGGCATAACTGCCGCGCGCGGCCATCGGGTCATTTCCCATGCGGCTTTGCAGCGACAGGAACTGGTCGAGTTCGGCGCGGAAGAAGTCCCGCCGCTCCGCCGCGCGCGGGTGCGCATCGGGGAAGTTGAAGCTCAAGGTGGCGAGCGCGTCGATCACGCGGAAGCTGCCCATCTGCTGGCCGTAGATGGTCTCCACGCCGATCACGCCGACGATGATTTCGACCGGCACGCCGTACTCTTTCTCGGCCCGCTCCAGCGATTCACGGTGGGCCTGCCAGAACTTCACACCGGCGGCGATGCGCACCGGATCGATGAAGCGGCTGCGGTACACACGCCAGTTCTTGGGCACTCCGCTGGGCGCGGGCAGCATCAGGCGCGACACGACCGGCAGGTGACGCGCTTGCCCAATGGCCTGCCTGACCCAGTCGCGGTCCAGGTCGCGCCGCACCGCCACGTCGTCGGCATAGCGCATGGCATCTTCGCGGGAGGCATAGGGCTGGCCGGCTGGCGCAGGGCGGGGCGCAGCGGGCTTGACAGCGCGCGGCGGCGTGCCGGCCACCTTTTTGGTTTTCCTGACGTGCGTAGCGGCGCCCGAAGGCGAGGCGGCGACTGCGCACAGGACGCAGGCCAACAGCATTGAATAGGTTTTGCTTGTCACTTGGGCCATGCCAGTTGCTTGAATTCGCGTTTAAGTTCGGACAGGGTGGAGTCGGTGCTGCGAGCATAACGCTGCGCTTCCAGGCGCAGCAGCCACTCTTCGACGCTGCCTGAGGGGGTGCCCTCTGCGCAAGTGCGGCGTCCCTCAGATGCCAGGGCCTGGCGCGCTTGCAGCATGGCGGCGATCTGCCGCGGCGGCGATGCCGCCGGAATATCGAAGCCGGCCTTGCGCAGGCGCCGCCGCGCACGCTCCAGCAGGCGCAGCCAGGGGTCGTGCTGGCTGCGCTCCCACAGGGTCCAGGCCGCGCCGATGAGGCTGGCCAGCACCAGCAGGCCGATCAGCACATAGCTCAGGTCTTCCCAGCTCGGCGACGCGAAGCCGATGTTCTTCAGCAGGTTGAGCTGCCGGCTCTGCGTGTAGTTGAGCACCCATTGGTTCCAGCCGTTGTTCAGTGCCTCCCAGCCCGCGCGCAGGCGCGCCGCCATGTCCGGGCTGAGCGTGACCAGTGCAGTGTCCAGCACGCCGCGCGGCGGCTGCAGCCGCTGCAGTCCGCCGACGCGGCCCGGCGAGACGGCCGAGGTCGGATCAACGCGCAGCCAGCCGGCGCCGGACTGCCAGATTTCGGCCCAGGCGTGGGCGTCACTCTGGCGCACGGTCCAGTATCCGTCCACCGGATTGCGCTCCCCGCCCTGGTAGCCCGTAACCACACGCGAGGGTACGCCCAGCGCGCGCATCAGGATCACGAAGGAGGAGGCAATGTGCTCGCAAAAGCCTTCCTTGCGGTCGAACCAGAATTCGTCGGCGGTGTGCTGCCCGTAGGTGCCGGGCTCCAGCGTGTAGATATAGCCGCCACTGCGCAGCCGCTCCAGCACTGCATTGGCCAGCGCGCTTGGACTCGCCCCTGCAAGACCCGGGTCGCGCCGCATTGCGGTGGCCAGTGCGACGGTGCGCGGGTTGCTGTCTGGCGGCAGCATCAGATAGCGCTGCAGCGAGGGCACGGGGCTGCGCGGGCCGTGGCGGAAATCGGGATGGCTTTGGGCGCGGTAGCGCAGGATGTCGGTGACAGGGCGGTTGGACAGCCACTGCAGCTCCGGGGTCATCATGGTTTCGAAGCCCGGCGTGTCGGGCGCCACGCCAGTGGCGTCGAGCACGAAGATCCAGGGGCGGTTACTGGGCTCCAGCGTGACTTCGTACTCCAGCGCCGGGCCGATGAGCAGTAACTCGACACCTGCCTGGATGCCCGGCGCAAAGGTCGACAAGGGCGCGCGCCATTCGCGGCCATCGAAGCTGGACAGTACCGGGCCGCGGAAATAGAGCGCTTGCTGGGGCGGCGGCGCTCCTTTGAATTGGATGCGCATGGCGATGCTGTCGTCCAGCGCCAGGCTGGCGATGCGCCCGACCTGCATCTGGGCAGACAAGCCGCTGCGCCCGGTCATGGCGTCCGAGGGGATGCCCCACAGCGGCGACAACCGCGGGAACAGAACGAACAGCGCGGCCATGATGGGAGCGCCGATCAGTGTCATGCGTGCGGCCATGCGCGCGGCCTGTGCCAGCGGCGGCCGGCCCACAGGCAGATGGGCGTTGACGAGTGCCGTGAGCAAGCCGCCCAGGGCGATCAGCATGGCCGCTGCGGTGAGCAGCGACTGCGAGAAGAAGAAGTTGGTGAGCATCGTGAAGAAGCCCAGGAAGAACACGACGAAGGCATCGCGCCGGGCGCGCAGCTCCAGAGTCTTGAGCGTGAGCAGAACGACGATGAGCGTGACCCCGGCATCGCGCCCGAGCAGCGTGCGGTGCGTGAGCCAGGTGGCGGCGACTGTCAGGGTCAGCAGGCCCAGCAGCCAAGCGCGTCCCGGCAGTGGTCGCGCGCCGACGGCCAGGGCGCCCCGCCACAGCAGGACCGCGCCGGCCAGCAGGCTGCACCACAGTGGCAGATGCCCGACCTGCGGCAAGATCACCCAGGCAATGACCAGCAGCAGGAACAGGGTGTCGCGTGCTTCGCGCGGCAGGGCGTCGAGGCGGCTCAACATGTGGCTAGCGCCTCCAGGCAGCGCCGCTTGTGTGCCTCGCCCCGGCCCGGATTGATCGCCAGTCCGGGCAGGCGCAAGCCGTAGTCGCGGTCCTGGCGTTCGGCCTGAAGCACCCAGGCGCACAGGCGCGACAGCCTTTGTTCCGTGCCCTGCAAGCCGGTGTGGGCGAAGTCCAGCCACAGGGCGTAGCGCTGTGCCTGCTGCGCGTCGCGGCTCATCAGCTCGTCGCTGCCGCGCGCGGCAGCGCGGGCCACCTGCTTCCAGGCGATCAGCTTGAGCGGGTCGCCGCGTTGGTAGGCGCGCAGGCCTTCAAACTCGCCCGTGTCTTGCCGGCTGCCGATGTTCGCGCCGCCGGGGCGCGGTTCGCCCTGGGGCAGGCCGGGTGCGTGGGCCTCGGGTGTGGGATAGACCAGCACCTGGGCGGCGGGCCGCCACACCGTCCAGACCCTGAAGGTGCCCAGTGGGAACAGGGTCTGCGCCGTCAGCGCGGGCAGGCGATGCAGGCCACGCCGGTCGGGGCGGAAGGCGACCTGGACCGTGGCCATGCCCTGCGCGGGCACGTCGGTCCAGCTCCAGTGGTCTGCGTGCGTGGCGTCCACCACAGCCAGTCCGATGCCATGGCGCGGGCTGCGCCGGTCGTTGATCAGGCGCACATCGAATACCGCGTTGACGCCCATGAATTGAGGCTCGGGCGCGGTCAGGCTCATCGTGAGTCCGCGCAATGTGCCGTGGCCGATGTGCATGCCGGCCACGGCGCTGCCCGCCAGCAGGAATGTCATCAGATAACCCAGGTTGAGCTGGTAGTTGATCGACGCCACCAGCAGCACAAGCAGCGTGGCAGCGAGCATGAAGCCCGCAGCGGTGGGCAGAATGTAGACCCGGCGCTGGGTCAGGGTGATCAAGTCGCCGAGCGGCAGGCGGCTTTGCCACCACTGGCGAAAGCGGTTGCGCACGAGGGCGCCGACCCACGTCATGACAAGGGCACCGCCTCGATCATGGCGCGCACCTGTTCGACCGCGCCGCGCCCTGCATCGTCCACCGGCGTCAGGCGGTGCGCCACGGTTTGCGGCAGGATGGCCTGCACATCGTCGGGGGCGACATAGTCGCGCCCGCTCAGCAGCGCCTGCGCTTTGGCGGCGCGTACCACGGCAATGGCTGCGCGCGGACTCAGGCCTTGCAGAAACCAGCGTCCCGAGCGGGTGGCTGCGACCAGGTCTTGCACATAATCGAGCAGGGCATCTGACGCGTGTACTGCCAGAACCTGCCGCTGCAGCTCCTGTAGATCGGCCGGTGTGAGCACCTCGGATTGGGCGTCGAGCATGTCGCGGCGGTCATTGCCGCGCAGCAGGTCGCGCTCGGCGGCGCGATCGGGATACCCCAGCGAGATGCGCATCAGAAAGCGGTCGAGCTGGGACTCGGGCAGAGCGAAGGTGCCGAGCTGGTCGTGCGGATTCTGGGTCGCGATCACGAAGAAGGGCGAGGGCAGGGCCCGGGTCTGGCCTTCGACCGTTACCTGCTTTTCTTCCATGGCTTCGAGCAGCGCACTTTGGGTTTTGGGGCTGGCGCGGTTGATCTCGTCGGCCAGCAGCACCTGCGCGAACACCGGACCGGGATGGAACACAAAGCTCTCGGAGCCGCGCTCGTAGACCGACACGCCCAGCAGGTCGCCGGGCATCAGGTCGGCGGTGAATTGCACGCGCGAGAAGCGCAGCCCGAAGGCGCGCGACAGCGCATGGGCCAGCGTTGTCTTGCCTACGCCGGGCACATCCTCGATCAGCAGGTGGCCGCCGGCGAGCAGGCACGCCACGCAGTCCTGCACAGCGGCGGCCTTGCCGACAATCACCGTGTTAAGCTGATCGAGGACCGCCTTCAGTCTGTGCGCTGCCGAGCGCGCGGCGGGGGGCGTGGATGGACTTTGTAGTGCTTGCATGGCATGACCTTATCCGAAATTTGCGGTACCTGGGGAGCAGCTTGAACAAGACCGGCTACTACACGCATGCGGCGTGCCGCCGACATGAGATGGGCGCCGGCCACCCGGAGTGTCCGGCCCGGCTGGATGCCATCGAGGACCGCCTGCTGATCACCGGGGTGGG
Source organism: Burkholderiaceae bacterium (assembly GCA_030653255.1). GTDB lineage: Bacteria > Pseudomonadota > Gammaproteobacteria > Burkholderiales > Burkholderiaceae_C > JAURZS01. The sequence continues at coordinate 9,017 of JAURZS010000183.1, forward strand.
CGATGCGCTGGAGCGGCGCGAGGCGCCCGAGGCCTCCCTGGGCGACATCGAACTGGCGCACGACCGCATGTACATCGCCTCGCTGCGCGGCCTGAGCGCCGGTCTGGTCGAGGACATTGCCGCTGGCGGCCCGGACCATGTGCAGATCGACCCCGACACCTCGATGAACGTCCACACCTGGAGCGCTGCCCTGCATGCGGCCGGCGCAGCCCTGGCGGCGACCGATGCCGTGATCGCCGGCGAGTTCGAGAACGCGTTTTGCGCCGTGCGCCCGCCCGGCCACCATGCCTGCCGGGACCACGCCATGGGGTTTTGTTTTTTCAACAATGTGGCCGTCGCTGCGCGCTATGCGCTGGAGCGCCACGGCCTGCAGCGCGTGGCCGTTGTGGATTTCGATGTGCACCATGGCAATGGCACCGAGGACATCCTGGGCGGCGACGAGCGGGTGCTGATGGTGGGCGTGTTCCAGCATCCGCTGTACCCTTTCAGCGGTACGGACTCCACGGCCAGCAACATGCTGAACCTTCCGATGCCGGCCTACACGCGCGGCGCGGCAGTGCGCGAGGCGATCGAGGCCGCCTGGCTGCCCCGGCTGGAGGCCTTTCGTCCGCAGATGATTTTCGTGAGCGCCGGCTTCGACGCGCACCGGGATGATGATCTGGGTCAGATGGGCCTGGTGGAGGCGGACTATGCCTGGATCACCACACGCATCAAGGAGATTGCGCGCCGCCACGCCGGCGGGCGCATGGTGTCCTGCCTGGAAGGCGGCTATGACCTGCGTGCGCTGGCGTGCAGCGTCGAAGCCCATGTGCGCGTGCTGGCCGATCTGTGAGCGCCGACCCCATCAGACTCAGACCGTTGCGCCCCTGGCGTGATCACAACCCGAAAGCCTGAAGCATGACCGAACTCGACAAACTGATCCGCGACTTGTCGCAACCGGGCATGGCGCTGCAGCTCGCCGCGCTGGCGGGCTGTCTGGTGCTGGCCTTCGGCCTGAGCTGGCTGGCCGGCCGCCGGAGGGTGGGGGATTCGGTATGGTTCGGCAGCTCCACGGTCGACGGCCTGCTGTTTCCCCTGCTGGCGCTGGCGCTGACCTCCGGGGCGCGGTCGGCACTGGAGCAATTTCAACGCACGCCCTTGCTCAAGGTGGCCATTCCGATCCTGATCTCGCTGGCGGGCATCCGTCTGATCGCCCGCGTGCTGACGGCGGTGTTTCCCGAATCCGGCGCGGCGCGCCTGGCCGAACGCCTGTTCTCGTGGCTGGCCTGGCTGGCGGCGGTGCTGTGGATCGTGGGCCTGCTGCCCCAGCTCCTGGACGAGATGGGTGAGGTCCGGCTGGCTTTCGGCAAGTCCCGCGTGAGTCTGCTCGACATCGTGCAGGGCGTGCTGTCGTCGGGGCTGGTGCTGGTGCTGGCGCTGTGGCTCTCCTCCGCCATCGAGCGCCGCATTCTGCACGATGCGGTGCAGGACCGGTCAATGCGAAAGATTGCGGCCAACGCCATGCGCGCCTTGTTGCTGCTGGTGGGGATGCTGTTTGCGCTGTCCGCCGTCGGGGTGGACCTGACGGCCCTGTCGGTCCTCGGCGGCGCGCTGGGGGTGGGCCTGGGCTTTGGCCTGCAGAAACTGGCGGCCAATTACGTCAGCGGCTTCGTGATCCTGTTCGAGCGTTCGCTGCGCATCGGCGACACGGTGAAGGTCGACGGTTTCGAGGGCGAAGTAGTGGACATCAAGACCCGCTACACCCTGGTGCGCGGAGTCACCGGGCGCGACTCCATCGTGCCCAACGAAAAACTGATCACCGAGCGCATCGAGAACCTTTCGCTGGCAGACCGCAAGCTGCTGCTGAATATCGAAGTGACCGTGGGCTATGACAGCGATGTCGAGGCCGTGCAGCGCATCCTGCACGATGCGGCCAGTGGCTGCGAACGTGTGCTGGCCGAACCCGCGCCGGGGGCCCACCTGCTGCGGCTCGGGGAGGATGGACTGGAGTTCTCCCTGTACTTCTGGATCGACGACCCCCGACAAGGCCGGATCAATGTGCAGTCGCAGGTCAATATCCGCGTACTGCAGGGCTTGCGCGCAGCGGGCATCGACATCCCCTATCCGCAGCGCGTCGTGCGCCTGGTGCCGCCGGCGTCTTCGGTGCCTGCGGTGGCTGCGGTCGGCTCTGCGGGATTACCCGACCGTACGGTCGGTTAATTCATAATACCCATTCCATCCCCCACGGAGACATACGAACATGAAAAAGCTATTCCCCCTGGCCATCCTGGCCGCATCGCTGCTGGTCGCCACCGTGGCGCAGGCGCAGATCAAGGTCGGCGTGACTGTCTCCGCGACCGGCCCGGCCGCCTCGCTGGGCATTCCCGAGAAGAACACCTTCTCGCTCATGCCCAAGACCATCGGCGGCAAGACCGTCCAGTACATCGTGCTCGACGATGCGTCTGACACCACGACCGCCGTGCGCAATGCGCGCAAGCTGATCTCCGAGGACAAGGTGGACATCGTCATCGGCTCGACCGTGACGCCGACCTCGCTGGCACTGATCGACGTCGCCGCCGAGACCGCCACGCCGATCATCTCCATGGCCGCCTCGGCCCGCATCGTCGAGCCCATGGACGCCAAGCGCCGCTGGATGTTCAAGACGCCACAGAATGACAGCCACATGTCCAGCGCCATCAGTGGCCACATGGCCGACCGCGGCATCAAGACGGTGGCCTTCATCGGCTTCAACGATGCCTATGGCACGGGCTGGTACGAGGAGATGGTGAAGTTTGCCGACATCCGCAAGCTCAAGATCGTCGCCAACGAGCGCTTCGCCCGCAACGACACGGCCGTGACCGGCCAGATTCTCAAGATCATGGCGACCAATCCCGATGCGGTGCTGATTGCCGGCTCCGGCACGCCGGCCGCCTTGCCGCAAAAGACCCTGAAGGAGCGCGGCTACAAGGGCCAGATCTATCAGACCCATGGCGTGGCCAACCCCGATTTCCTGCGCGTGTGCGGCAAGGACTGCGAGGGCACATTCCTGCCCTCGGGCCCGATCCTGGTGGCCAGTCAGCTGCCGGCCGGCAATCCGATCCGCAAGGTCGCGCTGGACTACATCGGCAAGTACGAAAAGGCCTTCGGCGTCGGCAGCTTCTCGACCTTCGGCGGCCACGCCTGGGACAGCGGATTGCTGCTCGAAAAAGCCATTCCCGTGGCGCTGAAGACCGCGCAGCCCGGCACCAAAGAGTTCCGCGCCGCGCTGCGCGACGCCCTTGAGAAGACCACCAATCTCACGGTGTCGCACGGCGTGATGAACATGACGCCCAACGACCACCTCGGCTTCGACCAGCGCGCGCGCGTGATGGTGCAGATCGTCGGCGGCAACTGGAAGCTCGTCGGCGACGCCAAGTAAGCGCGGCGGATGGACCTGTCCATCGCGGCCATCCTGGCACAGGATGGCCTGACCTCCGGCGCCATCTACGCGCTGCTGGCGCTGGCGCTGGTGCTGGTGTTCTCGGTCACGCGTGTCATTTTCATTCCGCAGGGTGAATACGTCGCGTTCGGCGCCCTGACCCTGGCGGCGCTGCAGGTGGGCAAGTTCCCCTATGCGGTGTGGCTGCTGCTGGGCTTGGGCGTGACGGCCTTTGTCATGGAGCTGGCCGGCATTGCGCGCTC
>JAURZS010000189.1 GCA_030653255.1 Burkholderiaceae bacterium
GCAGTACAACAGCATCAAGCCCTATCTCGTGAACGACACGCAGCCGCCGGAGAAAGAGCGCCTGCAGAGCCCCGAGGAACGCGACGAGCTCAACGGCCTGTACGAGTGCATCCTGTGCGCGAGCTGCTCGACCAGCTGCCCCAGCTTCTGGTGGAACCCCGACAAGTTCGTCGGCCCGGCCGGCCTGCTGCAGGCCTACCGCTTCATCGCCGACAGCCGCGATGAAGACACGGCCGGGCGTCTGGACAACCTCGAAGACCCCTACCGCCTCTTCCGCTGCCACACCATCATGAACTGCGTCGACGTCTGCCCCAAGGGCCTGAACCCGACGAAGGCGATCGGCAAGATCAAGGAATTGATGGTCCGTCGCGCGATATGAAGCCCCTGAGCTCCCTGGCGGTCGCTGCCCCCCGAGGGGCTCTTGCTGCGGCCCTGCGGAGCTGGTTCTGCGCAAGCCCTTGATCCGACATGAATGAACTTCTCGGTGAACGTGAACTCAGCAAGCTGAAGTGGCGCTGCCGCCGCGGCCTGCTCGAGAACGACCTCTTCGTCGAGCGCTTCTTCCGCCAGCACGAGCAGACATTGACCACACGCCAGGCCGCCGGGCTGCAGGCCCTGATGGACCTGGCGGACAACGATTTGCTGGATCTTTTGCTTTGCCGCAAGGAACCGGCCGATCTTGCCGAAGACGATTGCGATCTCCCCGAGGTGCATGAGGTGCTTGCACTGATGCGGGCCGCCCCGGCGGTCCACCACCGCGCTCCTGCCGTTCGAAACCAAGAAAGGCCCTTGCCATGACCCCCTCCGACGTGAAAGCCACGCTGTCGTTTTCCGACGGCAGCCCGAGCATGGACCTGCCCCTGTACAAGGGCAGCATCGGCCCGGACGTGATCGACATCCGCAAGCTGTACGCGCAGACAGGCAAGTTCACCTACGACCCCGGTTTCCTCAGCACGGCTTCGTGCAACAGCACCATCACCTACATCGACGGTGACAAGGGCGAACTGCTGTACCGCGGCTACCCCATCGAGCAGCTCGCCACGCAGTGCGACTTCCTCGACACCTGCCACCTGCTGCTCTACGGTGACCTGCCCAACGTGCAGCAGCAGAAGGACTTCCACAAGCTCGTCAGCAACCACACGATGGTCAACGAGCAGATGCAGTTCTTCCTGCGCGGCTTCCGCCGCGACGCGCACCCGATGGCGGTGATGACCGGCCTGGTCGGGGGGCTGTCGGCCTT
>JAURZS010000191.1 GCA_030653255.1 Burkholderiaceae bacterium
AAGCATCGCCGCAAAGGTCATGGCCTGCGTGATGATCGAAAAGTAAACGCCCTTGATCCGCGAACGGAACGCAAAGTAGCCGAACACAAAGGCCACCAGACCGGGCACCAGCACGATCAGGATCAGCGTGGCGACAAAGCTGTCACTGAGGCTCCAGTGCCAGGGCAGCGATTTCCAGTCCAGGAACACCATGAAGTCGGGCAGATCGCTCTTGTAGTTCCCGTCGCTTCCGATCTGCCGCATCAGGTACATGCCCATGACATAGCCACCCAACGCGAAGAACACACCATGCCCCAGACTCAGGATGCCGGTATAGCCCCAGATCAGGTCCATCGCCAGCGCGCAGATGGCGTAGCACATGATCTTTCCGACCAGTGCCACGGCGTAGTCGCTCATGTGGAACATGCTGTCCTGCGACACAAACAGATTCAGCACCGGCGCCAGCGCACACACGGCCAGCAACGCCACGATGAACGCGCTCCAGCCCGCGCGCGTGAGCATCGGCCCCCTGGGCGGCAAGACTGTGGCCATCATGCTTCGGCGCTCCTTCCCTTCATCGCGAAGATGCCCTGCGGCCGCTTCTGAATGAAGATGATGATCAGCACCAGAACCGCGATCTTCGCCAGCACCGCGCCGGCCCAGCCTTCGATGAACTTGTTCAGGATGCCCAGGCCCAGGCCCGCATAGACCGTCCCGGCGAGCTGCCCCACGCCACCGAGCACCACCACCATGAACGCGTCGACGATGTAACCCTGCCCCAGGTCCGGCCCGACATTGCCGATCTGGCTCAGCGCGCAGCCGGCCAGCCCCGCAATGCCCGAGCCCAGCGCAAATGCATAGGTATCGATGCGCGCCGTGTTGACGCCCATGCACGAAGCAATGGGCCGGTTCTGCGTGACGCCCCGGACAAACAAGCCCAGCCGCGTGCGCCCGATCAGCCAGGCCATGGCCAGCAGCACCATCAGCGCAAAGCCGATGATCACCAGCCGGTTGTAGGGCAGCGACAGATTGCCCAGCAACTGCACGCCGCCACTCATCCACACCGGATTCTCGACGCCCACATTCTGGGCCCCGAAGATGGAACGCACCAGTTGCTGCAACATCAGACTGATGCCCCAGGTGGCAAGCAGAGTCTCCAGCGGGCGACCATACAGGAAGCGAATCACGCCGCGCTCCAGCGCCGCGCCCATCAAGGCCGCAGCCATGAACGACACCGGCACGGCAGCCACCAGATACCAATCGAATGCGCCAGGCAGAAATTTCTGGAACAGCCCCTGCACCACATAAGTGGCATAGGCGCCGATCATCATCAGCTCGCCATGCGCCATGTTGATCACACCCATCAACCCGTAGGTGATGGCCAGCCCCAGCGCCACCAGCAGCAGAATCGACCCCAGGCTGATGCCGCTGAAGACCGCGCCCAGCCTGTCACCCCAGGCCAGGGCCGCCTCCACCTTGCGCAGACTCGCCTCGATCGCCGCCTTCACCTGCGCATCCGTCTCGGACTTCAGCCGCTCCAGAAGCACGGTCTTGGTGTTGGGATTGCCGCTACCAGCCAAAAGCCGTGCAGCGTCCAGGCGGCGCGCCTTGTCCGTACTGTTGAGAAGAACGGCCGCGCGCACCAGCTCCAGCTGCAACTTCAGGGCCGCATCCTGCTCGGCCGCATAGGCCTTCTCGATCAGCGGCAGCTTGGTCTCGTCGGTTTCACTCTGCATGGCTTTCACTGCCACGCGACGGACCTTCAGATCCGGGGAGAACAACTTCAAGGCGGCCTGTGCCAACTCGATCTCACCTCGCATTCGGTTGTTGTTGACCACATCCTCCGTCCCTTCAGGCAAAGGTGTCTCAGCCCCTGTCACGGGATCGTAGGCCTTGTCGTCCTTCACGATGAAGGCCCGCTCACCCGCGACCTTCACCGCATCGTCCGCCATCGCCTGAAGAAACGCCGCAGTCTTCTCATCGGCTGTCGCCACGGCCTTGTTCAAGGCCTCGATGCGCGCATCCGTCTCTCCGGCCGCCATCGCACGCGCCTCCACCGCCGTCAACGCATGCGCCGCACCACCCCAACAGAACACAAGAAATATCAGTAAGCCACGCATAAAAATCCGGTTGAACCTGTCGTCTGGGCAGCCCCCCACCCAGACCACAACCCCCGCCAAAAACCCACAAACCCCCGCACACCAACCTCAGCAATCCAGGGCGCGCCGCGCCCGGCCGCCCGTAGCGGCCGCGCCGCCCCCCTTGGGGGGAGGCGGCCCGCCAGGGCCGCTTCGGGGGGTTACTTTTTAACAGGCTGATCAGGCTTCTTGTCATTGCCTTCGATGTAAGGACTCCATGGCTTGGCCTTCACCGGACCAGGGGTCTTCCACACCACGTTGAACTGGCCGTCGGCCTTGACTTCACCGATGAAGACCGACTTGTGCAGATGGTGGTTCTTCTCATCCATCTTGGACACGATGCCCGACGGCGCCTTGAAAGTCTGCCCCGCCATGGCGGCAATGACCTTGTCGGTATCCGTGGACTTGGCCTTCTCCACAGCCTGCTTCCACATATTGATGCCGATGTAAGTCGCCTCCATCGGATCATTCGTCAGTGGCTTGTCGGCGCCGGGCAGCTTCTTGGCCTTGGCGTAGGCCGCCCACTTCTTGGTGAACTCCGTGTTGGCCGGATTCTTCAGGCTCATGAAGTAATTCCAGGCGGCCAGGTGGCCCACCAGCGGCTTGGTATCCACGCCGCGCAGCTCTTCTTCACCCACCGAGAAAGCGACGACCGGAACGTCCTTGGCTTTCAGGCCGGCGTTGCCCAGTTCCTTGTAAAACGGCACATTGGAGTCGCCATTGATCGTGGACACCACGGCCGTCTTGCCGCCAGCCGAGAACTTCTTGATGTCGGCCACGATGGTCTGGTAATCGGAGTGACCGAAAGGCGTGTACTTCTCGTCGATGTCGGTTTCTTTCACGCCCTTGCTCTTGAGATAGGCGCGCAGAATCTTGTTGGTGGTGCGGGGATACACATAGTCGGTGCCCAGCAGAACCCAACGCTTGGCGCCGCCACCTTCCTTGCTCATCAGGTAGTCCACGGCGGGAATGGCCTGCTGATTCGGCGCGGCGCCGGTGTAGAACACATTCTTGGAAAGCTCTTCGCCTTCATATTGCACCGGGTAGAACAGCAGGCCGTTCAGTTCCTCGACCACCGGCAGCACCGACTTGCGCGACACCGAAGTCCAGCAGCCGAAGATCACAGAGACCTTGTCCTGCGTCAGAAGCTGCTTGGTCTTCTCCGCAAACAACGGCCAGTTCGAGGCCGGGTCCACCACCACGGGCTCCAGCTTGCGCCCCATCACGCCGCCCTTGGCGTTGATTTCGTCGATGGCCATCAGCACCGTGTCCTTCAACACAGTCTCCGAAATGGCCATGGTGCCCGACAGACTGTGCAGAATGCCGACCTTGATCGGTTCCTTGCTCTGGGCAAAAGCCGGCACCATGCCGGTACCCGCCAGCGCGACGGCTGCCGCGAGCGCTTTCAGTGTGAATCTACGTTGCATATGCTTCTCCTGCGATTGAAAAAATGGAAGACGAGGGACCGATCAGTTCGCCGTGAAGTACCAAAATGCGAAGCCTCACTACGGACAAGCCCATGCTATGGACTAGCCCCTTTTCCTGAAATACGCCGCATGGCGTATGAGGGCAGAACGCGAGGTTCGGTGGCTTGCGGGACGGGGTGGCGGCCCCCACGCGTGGAGTCATCGCCTTCGCGGCAGGGTGGGATGCGGATCAGGTCTCAAACTGCGGATGCAACTGCCGAATCCGCCCCATCGCCATCCCCGCCGCCGCCGTGCGCGTCTCCACCCCCAGCTTGGCAAAAACCCGCTCCAGATGCTTCTTCACCGTCATCGGACTGGTGCCCAATATGTCCCCGATGTCGCGATTGATCTTGCCCTTGACCACCCAATAAAGCACCTCCGCCTCACGCGCCGTCAACCTGAAGCACAGACTCATGGCCTCGATCACCGCCGCATCCGACTCCTCGCGCATGACGATGAGCCAATCGTCATCCCCTGACTGCTGATGCAAATGAAAACACAGCCGCCGCGCTCCGCGCTCTATTGCCAGACGGGGCGGCTCCGGCGCGGCCGGTGCAAGCGGCAACTGGCGTCGCAGCCAGGTCAGCACCGTCTCGGGCGCAAAAGGCGATGAAGGCCCGAAGTAATCCTGCAACAACTGCCGCGCCAGCGGCGTCTGCCAGAGCAGCCGGCCGTCGACAGCACTGACCGTAATGCTGGCATAGCCAAACGCATCCAGCGCGTTGCGCGCCTGCCGCGCCTGCCGCGCCCCCTGCATATGCACCCCCATGCGAGCCAGGACCTCCTTGGGCTTGATCGGCTTGGTCACGTAGTCCACGCCACCGGCCTCCAGCGCCGCGACCAGATGCTCGGTTTCACTCAGCCCGGTCATGAAGATGATCGGAATGTGCGCGGTGGCCGGCACCGCTTTGAGCCGCCGCGCCACCTCGAAACCATCCATGCCCGGCATCATGGCATCCAGCAACACGATGTCCGGCAGCGCCTGTGCAGCCCGCTGCAGCGCCGCCTCGCCGCCGGTGGCCACCAGCACCGTATAGCCCGACTCATCGAGCGCATCATGCAATACCGACAGATTGTCGGGAACGTCATCGACGATCAGCACCACG
>JAURZS010000201.1 GCA_030653255.1 Burkholderiaceae bacterium
GCAGCCGCACAGCGCCTTCTTCGCCGGCGCGGCGGAGTAGTCGCCGCCGGCGGTGAACATCAGGATCTGCTCGACCAGGCCGGTGCACGAGCCGCAAGACGCGCTGGCCTTGGTATGGCGGCGCACCTCGTCCAGCGTGAACAGGCCGCGTTCCTTGATCGCCTTGCAGATCGTGCCCTTGGACACGCCATTGCAGCCGCAGACCTCGGCCGTGTCGGGCATGGCGGCGGCCTTGTCGTGGCCCTCGTGGCCGGCGTCGCCGATGTTGGATTCGCCGAACATCAGCCGCTCGCGGATGTCGGCCACGCTTCGCCCGTCGCGCAGCAGCTTGAAGTAGTAACTGCCGTCCACCGTGTCGCCATACAGGCAGGCGCCCACCAGCTTGTCGTCGCGGATCACGAGCTTCTTGTAGACCCCGCCGAAGGGGTCGCTCATGACGATTTCCTCCGTGCCTTCGCCGCCCATGAACTCGCCTGCGCTGAACAGGTCGATGCCCGTGACCTTGAGCTTGGTCGAGGTCAGCGAGCCCGTATAGCGGCCGATGCCGAACTGCGCCAGATGGTTGGCCGCGACCTTGGCCTGCTCGAACAGCGGCGCGACCAGGCCGTAGGCGATGCCGCGGTGGGCTGCGCATTCGCCCACCGAGTAGATGCGCGCGTCGGTCACGGTCTGCATGGTGTCGGTCACGACAATGCCGCGGTTCACATGCAGCCGCATGCGCTCGGCCAGCTCGGTATTGGGCCGTATGCCCACGGCCATCACCACCAGATCGGTCGGCACTTCGCTGCCGTCCTTGAAACGGATGGCGGTGACACGGCCATCGGCGCCGCCGACGAGCTCCTGGGTCTGCGCGCCGATCAGGAATTTCAGGCCACGCTCCTCCAGCGACTTCTGCAGCAGCCGGCCGGCGGTGTCGTCGAGCTGGCGCTCCATCAGCCACGGCGCGACGTGCACCACGGTGACGTCCATGCCGCGGCGCAGCAGGCCGTTGGCGGCCTCCAGCCCCAGCAGGCCGCCGCCGATGACCACCGCGCGGCGGTAGTGGAGCGCGGTCTCGATCATCTCGTTGGTGTCGGCAATGTCGCGGTAGGCGATCACGCCTTTCAGCTCCCGGCCCGGCACGGGCAGCCAGAAGGGGTTGGAGCCGGTGCAGATCAGCAGGCGGTCATAGGGCTCCTCGGTGCCGTCGTCCGCGCGCACCACGCGCCGGACGCGATCCACCTCCACCACCTTCTTGCCGGCGTGCAGCGTGATGCCGTTTTCCTTGTACCAGTCCCAGGAGTTCAGCACGATCTCGTCGAGCGTCTGCTCGCCCGCGAGCACCGGCGACAACAGGATGCGGTTGTAGTTGGGGTGGGGCTCGGCGCCGAACACCGTGATGTCGTACAGCTCGGGAGCCACCTTGAGCAGTTCCTCCAGCGTACGCACACCGGCCATTCCATTGCCGATCATGACCAGTCGTGATCTCTTCATGTTTGCGTCTCCCGTGTTCAGGCGGCCTGTGGCTCCACATGGGCCTGGCGCGTATAGAGAAAATCGATGACCGCCTTGCGGCAGCGCAGATAGCGGGGGTCCTCGGCCAGTTCGACGCGGTTGCGTGGGCGCGGCAGGTCCACGGCCAGGATCTCGCCGATGGTGGCAGCCGGCCCGTTGGTCATCATCACGATGCGGTCGCTCAGCAAAACGGCCTCGTCCACATCGTGCGTGACCATCACCACGGTGCTGTGGGTCGTGGCGACGATCTGCAGCAGTTCGTCCTGCAGCTTGGCGCGCGTCAGCGCATCGAGCGCGCCGAAGGGCTCGTCCATCAGCAACACCTTGGGCTCCATCGACAGCGCGCGTGCAATGCCCACGCGCTGCTTCATGCCGCCCGAGATCTCGCCCGGCCGCTTGTGCATGGCCGGCGTCAGCCCGACCATGGCCAGGGCCGCCTCGGTGCGTGCCTTGAGCTGCGAGCGGCCCTCCGTGGGGCCGAACACACGCTCCACGGCCAGGTGCACGTTCTCGAAACAGGTCAGCCAGGGCAGCAGCGAATGGTTCTGGAACACCACGCCGCGGTCCGGGCCGGGGCCCGCGATCTCGCGGTTGGCGCAGATCAGCGCGCCCTGTGTCGGCAGCGTCAGCCCGGCGATCAGGTTGAGCAGTGTGGACTTGCCGCAACCGGAGTGCCCGATCAGCGTCACGAACTCGCCCCGGGCCACGTCCAGGTCGATGTTGCGCAGCGCGCAGAACGGGCCCTTGCGCGTCTTGAAGGTCTGCGCCACGCCCTGAATCTGGATGTAGCGCGTTGTCAGGTTGTCGCTCATGTGCGGACCTCCTCGTAAGTGAATGCCGTGGCCAGCTTGATCAGCGCGAACTCCAGCACCAGTCCGACGATGCCGATCACGAATATCGCGATGATGATGTTGCGCACATTGAGGTTGTTCCACTCGTCCCAGACCCAGAAGCCGATGCCCACGCCGCCGGTCAGCATCTCGGCGGCGACGATCACCAGCCAGGCCGTGCCCACCGCCAGGCGCACGCCGGTCAGCATGTAGGGCAGCACTGCGGGGAACAGGATCTTCGTGAAGATCTTCCATTCCGACAGGTTGAGTACGCGCGCCACATTCATGTAGTCGGCGGGCACGCGTTGCACGCCCACGGCGGTGTTGATGATCATGGGCCAGATCGAACAGATGAAAATGGTCCAGATCGCGGCTGGATTGGCGCCCTTGAACACCAGCAGGCCGATGGGCAGCCAGGCCAGTGGCGAGACTGGCCGCAGCAGGCTGATCAGTGGATTGAACATGCGGCTCAGGAACTCGAAGCGCCCGATCATGAACCCGGCCGGGATGCCCACCGCCGCCGCCATGCCGAAGCCCAGTGCCACGCGCTGCAGCGAACTCAGCACATTCCAGCCCACACCCTGGTCGTTCGGACCCTTGCGGTAGAACGGATCGCTGAACACATCGATCGCCTGCTTGAGCGTGTCTTGCGGCGAGGGGATGCTGGATGCCGTGGAAATCGACACCAGCGCCCACAGGCCGACCAGCAGCGCCAGGCCCAGCACCGGAGGCACGACGCGCAGCCACAGCGCGCGCCAGTCGAAGGAGGGCTTGAAGGGCGCATCCGGCGCCGGGCTTGCTGCCGTCGAGGCCGCTGCGAGGGCGCGCGGCTGCCCGGCAGCGCCTTCGTCCGCAGGCTCGGGCAGGCCCTGCAAGGGGGAGTGGAATACTGCACTGACCATGACGAACTCCTCAGACTCTGACCTTGAATGAATCCGCGTACTTTTTAGGGTCCTTGCCGTCCCAGACGATGCCGTCCATCAGTTTGCTGCTGCGCATCGGATCCTTGGGCACCGGCGTCTTCGAGGCGGCGGCGGCCTGCTTGTAGATGTCGATCTGGTTGATCTGTTTTGCCACTGCGAGGTAGTCGGGGTGGTCCTTCATCAGGCCCCAGCGCTTGTGTTGCGTCAGGAACCACATGCCGTCGGACAGATAGGGGAAGTTGACCGCGCCGTCGTTGTAGAACTTCATGTAGTTCGGGTCGTCCCAGGTCTTGCCCAGGCCGTTCTGGTAGCGCCCCAGAATGCGCTGGTTGATCACATCGACGCTGGTGTTGACATAGGACTTGTCGGCCACCGTCTCGGCCATCTTCAGCTTGTTCTGCAGACTGGCATCGATCCATTTGCCGGCCTCCAGGATGGCGGCCGTGACGGCGCGCGCTGTGTTGGGGTACTTTTTGACGAATTCACTTGTGGTGCCCAGCACCTTCTCCGGGTGGTCGCGCCAGATGTCCTGCGTCGTGATCGCGGTGATGCCGATGCCGTCGGCGATCGCGCGGTGCCCCCAGGGCTCGCCCACGCAGTAGCCGTCCATATTGCCCACGCGCATATTGGCCACCATCTGCGGCGGCGGCACGGTGATCACTTTGGCGTCCTTCATCGGGTTGATGCCGTTGGCAGCAAGCCAGTAGTACAGCCACATGGCATGGGTGCCGGTGGGGAAGGTCTGCGCGAAGGTGTACTCGCGCTTTTCCCGGGTCATCAGCTTGGCCAGTCCGGCGCCGTCCACCGCGCCTTTGTCGGCCAGCTTCTTCGACAAGGTGATGGCCTGTCCGTTGTTGTTCAGGGTCATCAGGACGGCCATGTCCTTCTTGGGGCCGCTCACGCCCAGATGCACGCCATAGATCAGGCCGTAGAGCACATGGGCGAAATCGAGCTCGCCGTTGACCAGCTTGTCGCGCACGCCGGCCCAGCTCGCCTCCTTGGTCGGCGTGATCTTCACGCCATACTTTTTGTCGATACCCAGCACCGAGGCCATCACCACGCTGGCGCAGTCGGTCAGCGGAATGAAACCGATCTTTACCTCCGCCTTCTCCGGCTTGTCGGAACCTTGCGCGTAAACCGCTGCGCGCAAGGCGGGGTTGATGCCCACAGCGCCGACGGTGGCTGCTTGCAGGACGGCGCGGCGGCTGAGACTGGTTTTCAGGAGATCGGTCATGGTGGCTCCACAAGAATCGAAAATGCAAAAACAAAAAAGGCGTCCTCACTGCGCACAAGTGCCGCCAGAGCTGGCACGCATGCGGTGGGGACGCCTTCGTCCGGGTTCACAGAGCTGCCCCATCCTTGGGGGCTCTGTCATGAGATCGTCGTTGACCTCGCAGGGATCACTGCAAGCTGCGTGCCAGCTTCTAAAGGGGGGCGTGGCGGATTTGGTGCACCTGTTTTGTGCGCCGCACCAATTCGGCGGGCGGGATCAGCCCAGCAGGTCGGCGGCATCCAGCATGCGCTGGGACACTTCGGCCACGCGCAGGCCCTTGTCCATGGCGGCGCGGCGCAGCTTTTCGTAGGCTGCCTGCTCGCTCAGTCCGAGGCGCTGCATCAACAGCCCCTTGGCGCGGTCGATCAGTTTGCGCTCCTGCAACTCGGTGTTGCGCTGGTGGAGTTCGCTCCGCGTGTGCGCCAGTTCCTGGCGAAGCTGTTCTTCGCGCTGGAAGCGCGCCAGCGCCACGTCCAGGATGGGCCGGATGCGTTCGGGCGACAGGCCGGCCACGATGTAGGCCGACACGCCAGCGGCCACCGCCTCTTGTGCCTGCGCAGTGTCGGCGTCATTGGTGAACATCACTATGGGGCGGCGCGCTTCGCGGGTGGCCATCACCACATGCTCCAGCGCATCGCGCGCCTCGCTCTCGGCGTCGACGATGATCAGGTCGGGCTGCAGCTGTGCCAGCCGCTCGGTCAGAAAGACATCGGCGGGCAGCGTGGCGACCAGATTGAAGCCGCTTTCCAGCAGGCCGATGCGCAGGCTGCGCGAGCGCTCGTCCTGGCTGAGCGCGTGCGCGTCCGGTGGGTCCGACATTGCCAGGTCGGGCGCCACGACAACAATGCGCAGGGACTCGTTCATGGATGGAAGTATCGCAAGTCTGAGAGCGGGGCTTTCGAGAAACTGGGCTGCGTGACCATTTTGCAAAAGCTTTTTCGCAAGAAACGCGCCAGGACTTGACCACCCCGTTCGGGGCGGGGGTAGAGGCCGTCACCTAAACTCGGTCCATGCCTGTCACGCCTGCTGCCTCTTTGCTGATCCTGGGAATCGAATCGTCCTGCGACGAAACCGGAGTGGCCCTGGTGCGGTCCACAGGGCAGGGCGTTCCTGTGCTGCGATCGCATGCGCTGCACAGCCAGATCGACATGCACCAGGCCTATGGGGGTGTCGTGCCCGAGCTGGCCAGCCGCGACCACATCCGACGCGTCCTGCCGCTCACCCAGACGGTGCTCGCGCAGGCCGGTGCCGCGCTGGACGAGATCGATGTCGTTGCCTACACGCGCGGTCCTGGCCTGGCCGGCGCGCTGCTGGTGGGTGCGGGCGTGGCCTGCGCGCTGGGGGCGGCACTGGAGCGTCCCGTGCTCGGTGTGCACCATCTGGAGGGCCATCTGCTGTCGCCCTTTCTGAGCGCCGACCCGCCGCAGTTCCCTTTTGTGGCGCTGCTGGTGTCCGGCGGGCACACCCAGTTGATGCGCGTGGACGGCGTGGGGCGCTACGAAATGCTGGGCGAGACCATCGACGATGCGGCCGGCGAGGCCTTTGACAAATCTGCCAAGCTGCTGGGCCTGGGCTACCCTGGCGGCCCGGCCTTGTCGCGCCTGGCGGCGCAAGGCAATGCGCAGGCCTACAAGCTGCCACGTCCGCTGCTGCACAGCGGCAACCTGGATTTTTCCTTTGCGGGATTGAAAACCGCCGTCATGATGCAGGCCCGCAAACTCGGTCCGGCTCTGGATGTGCCGGACTCAGCGCTCAAGGCCGACCTGGCCGCGTCGACCGAGGCGGCCATCGTCGAAGTGCTGGTTAAAAAATCTCTGGCCGCACTGGAGCTCTGCGGGCTGGACCGCCTCGTCGTGGCCGGCGGCGTGGGGGCCAACCGGACGCTGCGTGCGGAGTTGAACCAGTCTTGTGCCAGACGGGGTGTACGGGTGCACTATCCGGAGCTTGCGCTGTGCACCGACAACGGCGCGATGATCGCTATGGCTGCGGCCATGCGGCTGCAGGCCGGAATGCAAGAGGCCAGCAGGGTCTACGCTTTTGACGTCAAACCCCGCTGGCCTCTGGACCAGATCGGCGCAGCCTGAGCCGCGCGGCAGCCCCGTGGGCTTTATTGAATGGTCAGCTGCTGGGCGGTATTCACCGGCAGCCGCTTGGCGAGCTTGAGCGTCAGTACGCCGAGATCAAGCCGGGCTTCGCTGCCGGCAGTGTCGATGTCGGCCAGTTCGACGGCGAAGCGGTAGCTGCGCGGCGCGTCGTCCACGCTCTTGACGGTCACGACGTTGTCATCGATCTGGATAGTCAGTTGTTCACGCGAGACGCCCGGTACATCGAAGCGCAGGGTGACGAACTTCTCGTCCTCTTCGAAGCGGGTACCGGGCAGCGGCGCGGCCAGGGCGTTGTTCAGGAATTTCTCAAAGGCGAAGGTGGGGCGGGCGGTGCGACGTACAACGGTCGTGGACGGGAAAAACATGGTGTGCTCCTGAATATCTGAAGGGATCCCGGTGACAGGCTTTGTCCCTTACACTGCGCGGCGCTCACCGCGAGCTCCGCATGCTTCCCATGTGCGCATGAACGGAATATTTTCAAGAGAGATTAAACGATGAAAAATGTTTTGAACCGGGCCTTGAAATCGCTGCTTGCAGCGCTATTTACTTCGGCTTTTGGCCTGGCCGGCGCACAGACTTCGCCGCCGATACGCATCGGCATGATAGAGAGCCTCAGCGGTTCTTTTGCCAACACTGGCGAGGCGGTCTTTCGCAACCTGGTGTGGGCTGTAGAGCGCGTCAACGCGCGCGGCGGCGTGAAGCTGCCGGCGTCCGCCGGCGGCAACCGGTTGCTGGCGATCGAACGCTACGACAACAAGGGGCAGAACGAGGAAGCCCTGTCCGCGCTGCGCGCCGCCATCGACGATGGCACACGGATCGTGATGCAGGGCAACTCTTCGGCCATCGCCGCAGCCCTGATCGACGCCATCGGCAAACACAACGAGCGCGACTCCGCGCGCAGGCTGCTGTTTCTCAACTATTCGGCGGTCGACCCCATCCTTACCAATGAAAAGTGCAGCTTCTGGCACTTCCGCTACGACGCCCATGCCGACATGCGCATGGCCGCACTGATGCAGGTGCTCAAGGAAGACGCCGCCTTGCGCAGCGTCTACCTGATCGGGCAGGACTACAGCTTCGGCCAGGCCGTGCTGCGCGAGGCCCGCCGCCAGCTCGGCGCCTTGCGCCCGGACGTGCGCATCGCCGGCGACGAACTCCACCCCATGGGCCGCGTCAAGGATTTTCTGCCCTATGCGGCCAAGATCAAGGCCAGCGGCGCGCAGGCCGTCATCACCGGCAACTGGGGCAACGATCTCACGCTGCTCGTCAAGGCGGCCAGGGACGTCGGCTTCGACGGCAAGTTCTATACCTTCTACGGCAACGCCTTAGGCGCGCCTGCCGCCATCGGCGAAGCCGGCGTCGGCAAGGTGGTGGCCGTGGCCGACTGGCTGCCCAATGTGCAGACCGCCGAGAGCGAAGCCTTCTACCGCACCTTCCGCCAGCGCTTTCCCAGCGCCGCCGACGATTACGTTCACATGCGCATGCAGCTCATGGTTGAATCTCTGGCGGCTGCCATCGAGCGCGCCGGCACGCTCGATGCGCGTGCCGTGGCGCTGGAGCTGGAACGCACCCGGGTGACCCTGGCCGGCCAGTCCGCCGCCATGCGCGCGCTCGACCACCAGTTCCAGCAGCCGCTGGTCGTTGGCGTGATGGATCGCGTGGGCAGCGCGGGTGTGAAATTCGACGTCGAAGGCTCGGGCTTCGGTTTTCGTGTGGTGCGCAGCCTGACGCCCGCGCAGGCCGAGATGCCCAGCAGCTGCCGGATGGTGCGCCCCTGAACGACCGTGCTCTGCCGTCAGATCCAGATCTAGTTTGGAGGGGCGAAAATCCGCGAAGCCGATAGCGATTCGTCCAGTGGTTTCGGGTCTGAGGGCTCGGCCATTGAGTCTGTGACAATGCAGACGGTGGTTGCTATGTCGGCTCCTTCAGTCTGGCCGCGTTCGGTACGCCTTCAGTTTTCACGTAGTGGCAGCACTGCTTAGGACAGGCATGGTCGAAGCGGTTGGCATCGATTGCAAACAAGGTGTCGTCGAGGCCATGGGGGCTCTCGCGCAAGAACCGAGCGACTCTCAATTGGAGGAGGACCAGCTTGGTCGTACGGGTGTTGCCATCCTTGAAAAAGTGGAGCAATTCCATCGTCCACGCCACCCAGATCTCCATGTATTGCAGTGATTCACGCAGCATGGCGATTTCGGCGGAATAGCCTTGGTTGCCATGGAGAAGGGAGAGGTAGTTGCTGAGTTTTTTGTGGTACTCGTCCAAATGGGGTTTCAGAAAATCGTTCAAGTGGTCAACGTTCAGCGTCGAAACCAGTACGACCCGAAAAGGCTTCTTCGCCCCGATGGCTGCAAGCCATCTCTCATCGAAATCGTCGGGGTTCTTTTGATCCGTGCTCAGTTCATTGTCAAAGGCATCTATTTGCGCGAGGTAGACCATTCCCCTGCCTGATTCCCGGATCGCGGCGCGGCACGCCTTTACCATGGGCACGGGGTCATTGACGTCAGGCCTGACGACATGTCCGTTGGCACCCTTCTTTCGTGGATTCGAATCAGGTAGCAAGATGCGGTTCAGTTGCTCCACGGTATGTGCGCTCAAGGGGTTGGCGGCATTTTTCAGCACCCAGTGATATCCGCGCAGTACGCGCTCTCCGTGCCATTCAAGCGGACGAGAACTGTGGTCATAGAAGAGACCGGCCAACATGCATCGGCCGTCCATCGGCAAGACCCCGGTCTTGATGAGCGCGTCCCTTTCATTGAAGTCGGTGCAGAGCCAGCCCCGTTGGTGACAGGGGATGGCATCAAACGGCTGAAATTCCGTCGGATGCGCCAGACAGTCGAGGTAGGCCAGAATTCGACTTGAACCGAAAGTCAATTCAGGCTCGAATTGCAGCGCATCAAGATAGCGCTTGAGCGTGGCACGAGGCCATTGGAATGCCCCATACGTCTCGCAGACGTTGCTGATTGCGATCAAATGGAGCATTGCGTTGGTTCGCGCCGCTTGCCCCTCGATTCCGGGTGGCTCGATGCTCTTGGCGCGTGGCACAAGCCGTGCAATTTCCCTCTTGCAAGTTTCCTGAAACCCAGAAATCGAAAGACCTGGATGCTCAGCCTCGTAGTCGCGTGAAGTGGCAGTTGGATTCACATCAATGACATCAATGAGCGGCATGCTTTCTCTGGCCTTTGCGAGCCCCCACGGCGTCAACTGGTTGGACAGGAATTTGAAGTCCGTTACGTGGTTCAAGGGCGCCCGCAGGCAGCGGGAACCTGGTGTTCTTGGCGGATTGAGCGCGGGCCAGGGAAAGTCGTCGTCCATGGCAAGTGGCAAACCCGACGACGTGGGCGCGGTCAAATCCAGAGTGGACTCCCGACCGAACACGCAACGACGGATTCGGTCGATGGTTTCCTGTCGCGTACCGCCGCGTTGTGCCCACGCTTGCATCAGGTCTTCTGTCTCGATTACGGCAAGGCTCTGAGGGACGCGGTCGAAATCGACGAAGTGCGGGTTATCGCGCAAACAGTCCCAGGCCTGCGGCGGCAAGAAGTTGTAACTTGCCGCGATGTAGCGCAGGTTCAGTTGCACGAGGGCTTTGGGCAGGCCCCTGACGTGATTGAGGTAGAAGGACAGTTCTTGCAGACGGGGCATGCATTGACAAACCTCTTGCAGACCGACTTCCGTAAAGAAATTGGAATCGATTTTCAAACGCCTGACGTCGCAAACGATATTCCGAGGCCATGGAAAGTCATCCTCCAGGTCCAGAGCGGTCAAGTCAAGAAGTGCATCTTGGTTGCCTGCAGAGACCCATTTTTCGATGCGGTCGACTGCAGGACGCCATTTCGGGGTCGCCGCAGCCTTTAGGCGCAACTCTCGCAAGCATGCCTCTCCTTTGTCTGCCTCGGTGTCCAGGGGAATTTCGGGAGTTGGGTTGCCCTCGGCCATGGCCTGGATTCGAGGGGCATATGTGGTTGATTGCAAAGATTTGATCATTCAAGTCGATGCCCTTGTGTCGGGCTGTGCAAGCCTAGGCATTGAGCGAATCGTACGTCCTCGAAGGCGCTTCGGCTTCTTCGGGCGACCATGGTCCGGGACAGCTGCTATAATTTCCAGGCTTTGCATCCCGCAAGGCGCACGTTGGCGGCAGTTCCAGCCTCCAGCGCAAGTGGCTCAAACCCCAGGAAAGTTTCAAAAATGATCGCCTCCTCCATCAAGGCCGACGTCGTCAAGGCCAATGCGCGCAGCGCAAGCGACACGGGCAGCCCCGAAGTGCAAGTCGCACTGCTGACCGCCCGCATCAACGAACTCACCCCGCACTTCAAGACCCACGCCAAGGACCACCATGGTCGCCGCGGTCTGCTGCGCATGGTCAACCGCCGCAAGAGCCTGCTGTCCTACCTCAAGGCCAAGGACGCAGAACGCTACACCGCGCTGATCGCCAAGCTTGGCCTGCGCAAGTAAGCGGATCGAAGAATGAAAAGCGCCTGAGTTAGGTCACTAGCTCAGGCGCTTTCCTGCTTTTTTACGTCGGAGACGGGCAAGAAGAATACGCGCTGTGTCATTCCACAAGGAATCCCCCAAAGATGTCTTGTGGAATGGCATCGTGTTCCGACTGTCCCATCCGGGCCCCGCGCGCAGCCTGATGCGCCACACACCCAGGAGCTAGAACATGAGCATCTTCAACAAAGTCACCAAATCCTTCCAGTGGGGCGACAAGACCGTCGTCATGGAAACCGGCGAAATCGCCCGGCAGTCGGGCGGCGCGGTCCTCGTCAACATCGACGACACCGTCGTTCTGGCTACGGTCGTAGCCTCCAAGACCTCCAAGCCGGGCCAGGACTTCTTCCCCCTGACCGTCGACTACATCGAGAAGACCTACGCCGCCGGCAAGATTCCCGGCAGCTTCTTCAAGCGCGAAGCCAAGCCCAGCGAACATGAAACCCTGACCAGCCGCCTGATCGATCGCCCGATCCGCCCGCTGTTCCCCGAGGGCTTCTTCAATGAAGTCCATGTGGTCATCCACACCCTGTCGCTGAACCCCGAAGTCGACGCCGACATCGCCGCCATGATCGCCACCAGCGCCGCGCTGGCCGTCTCCGGCATTCCCTTCGCCGGCCCGATCGGCGCCGCGCGCGTGGGTTACATCAACGGCCAGTACGTGCTCAACCCCGGCCAGACTGCGCGCAAGGATTCGCAGATGGACCTCATCGTGGCGGGCACCGAAGCCGCTGTGCTGATGGTCGAGTCCGAAGCCCAGCAGCTGTCCGAAGAAATCATGCTCGGCGCCGTGGTGTTCGGCCATGACCAGGGCAACATCGCCATCAACGCCATCCACGAGCTCGTGCGCGAAGCCGGCAAGCCGGTCTGGGACTGGACCGCCCCGCCCAAGGACGAAGCGCTGATCGCCAAGGTCACCGCTGCCGCCGAAGAAAAGCTGCGCGCCGCCTACCAGAACCGCAACAAGCAGATTCGCACCCATGCTCTGCGCACCGCCTATGCCGATGTCATGAGCTCGCTCAAGGCCAGCGGCGCCGAGTTCGATGCCGTCAAGGTCGAGGGCATGCTGTTCGACATCGAAGCCAAGATCGTGCGCAGCCAGATCCTGTCTGGCGAGCCGCGCATTGACGGACGCGACACGCGCACCGTGCGCCCGATCGAGATCCGCAACAGCGTGTTGCCCCGTACGCATGGTTCCACGTTGTTCACCCGCGGCGAGACGCAGGCGCTGGTCGTGACCACGCTGGGCACCGAGCGCGACGCGCAGCGCATCGACGCCCTGATGGGTGAGTACGAAGACCGCTTCATGTTCCACTACAACATGCCCCCCTTCGCCACCGGCGAAGTCGGCCGCATGGGCAGCACCAAGCGCCGCGAAATCGGCCACGGTCGCCTGGCCAAGCGCGCACTCATCGCCGTGCTGCCGAGCAAGGACGAATTCCCCTACACCATGCGCGTGGTCAGCGAGATCACCGAATCCAACGGCTCGTCCTCGATGGCTTCGGTCTGCGGCGGCTGCCTCTCTCTAATGGACGCCGGCGTGCCCATGAAGGCGCACGTGGCCGGCATCGCCATGGGCCTGATCAAGGACGGCAACCGCTTCGCCGTGCTGACCGACATCCTGGGCGACGAGGACCACCTCGGCGACATGGACTTCAAGGTGGCGGGTACCACCAACGGCATCACCGCGCTGCAGATGGACATCAAGATCCAGGGCATCACCCGCGAAATCATGCAGGTCGCCCTGGCGCAGGCCAAGGAAGCGCGCATGCACATACTGGGCAAGATGCAGGACTCCATGGGCGAGGCCCGCGCCGAAGTCTCCAACTTCGCGCCGCGCCTGTTCACCATGAAGATCAACCCCGAGAAGATTCGCGACGTCATCGGCAAGGGCGGCTCCGTCATCCGTGCGCTGACCGAAGAAACCGGCACGCAGATCAACATCGACGAAGACGGCACCATCACCATCGCCTCGGCCGATCCGGCCAAGGCCGAGGAAGCCAAGCGCCGCATCGAGCAGATCACGGCCGAAGTCGAGATCGGCAAGATCTACGAAGGCCCGGTCACCAAGATCCTGGACTTCGGCGCCCTGATCAATCTGCTGCCCGGCAAGGACGGCCTGCTGCACATCAGCCAGATCGCCCATGAGCGCGTCGAGAAAGTCAGCGACTACCTCACCGAAGGCCAGATCGTGAGGGTCAAGGTCCTCGAGACCGACGAGAAGGGCCGCGTCAAGCTGTCGATGAAGGCCTTGCTGGACCGCCCGGCCCAGCCCCAGTCCTTTCATCAAGACACGCAGAACTGATGATCCGTCCATGACGAGCGCAGGCAGGACCTCATGAAAGTCATCGAAATCAGCGCGCCGGGCGCACCCCAGGTGCTGCGTCTGGCCGAGCGGGCGGAACCGGTCGCCGGCCCCGGCGAGCTGCGCATCCGCGTGATCGCCAGCGGCATCAACCGGCCGGACGTCCTGCAGCGCCTGGGTCACTACCCGCCGCCGCCCGGCGCCTCGGACATTCCGGGCCTGGAGGTTGCGGGCGTCATCGAAAGCGGCGACGCCGCTGCCATGGCGCAGGCTGGCTTCAAGCTGGGCGACCGCGTCTGCGCGCTGGTCAGCGGTGGCGGCTATGCCGAACTCTGCGTCGCACCGGTGGCTCAGTGCCTGCCGTCACCGGCGGGCCTGAGCGACATCGAGGCCGCCTCGCTTCCGGAGACCTTCTTCACGGTCTGGAGCAACGTCTTCGACCGTGCGCGCCTGCGCAGCGGCGAGACCTTGCTGGTGCAAGGCGGCACCAGCGGCATTGGCGTCACGGCCATCCAGATGGCCAAGGCCATGGGCGCGACCGTCATCGTCACGGCGGGCACCGACGAAAAATGCGCGGCCTGCCTGGCGCTGGGCGCAGACCACGCCATCAACTACAAGACCTCCGACTTCTCTGCCGAGGCCAAGCGCCTGACGGGCGGACGCGGTGTAGACGTCGTGCTCGACATGGTGGCCGGCGACTACGTGGCGCGCGAGGTCGAGTGCATGGCCGAAGACGCGCGCCTGGTCATCATTGCGGTGCAGGGCGGGGTCAAGTCCGAATTCAACGCCGGCCTGGTGCTGCGCCGTCGCCTGACGCTGTCGGGCTCCACGCTGCGCCCGCGTCCCGTCGCATTCAAGGGCGAGATCGCGCAGTCGCTGCGCAGCACGGTCTGGCCCCTGATCGAGGCCGGACGCATCAAGCCGGTGGTCCACTGCGTGTTCCCGGCGGCCGAGGCCGCCAAGGCGCATGCGCTGATGGAGTCCAACCGGCATATCGGCAAGATTGTCCTGAGCTGGTGAGGCCATGAAGAAAAAGCTGATCGCAGGCAACTGGAAGATGAACGGCGGCCTGGCCGCCAACGAAGCGCTGGTGCAGGCACTGCGCGCCGGTGTGGGCGCACCCGCCTGCGCTGTCGCCTTGTGCGTGCCTGCCCCTTACCTTGCGCAGGTGCGCGAGCTTTGCGCGGGCTCGGCCCTGAATCTCGGCGCGCAGGATGTCTCCGTGCACGAGCAGGGCGCCTATACAGGCGAAGTCAGCGCCGCCATGCTGCGCGACTTCGGCGTGCGCTACTGCATCGTCGGCCATTCCGAGCGCCGCCAATACCACGGCGAGACCGATGCCACGGTGGCGGTCAAGGCCCAACGCGCGCTGGCCGCGGGCATCACACCGATCGTCTGCGTCGGTGAGACACTCGCCGAGCGCGAGGCCGGCCATACCGAAGACGTCGTCAAGCGCCAGCTGGCCGCCGTGATTCACCTCAACGGCCACTGCATCAGCGAGATCGTCGTCGCCTATGAACCCGTCTGGGCCATAGGTACTGGCAAGACCGCCACCCCCGCCCAGGCGCAGACTGTGCACGCCTTGCTGCGCGCCCAGTTGCACGCCGCCAGCGAAAAATCCGATCGCATCGCCTTGTTGTACGGCGGCAGCATGAACGCGGCCAATGCGTCCGAACTGCTGGCCCAGCCCGACATCGATGGCGGACTGATCGGCGGCGCCTCGCTGAAGGCTCCCGATTTCCTCTCGATCATTGCGGCGGCCCGCTGAACGCGGCCCGTCTCGCCCCCACAGGAGTATCCGAATGAACGTCGTCCTCACCATCATCCTGGCCGTGCAGATGCTGACCGCATTGGGCATGATTGGCCTGATCCTCATCCAGCACGGCAAGGGCGCCGACATGGGCGCGGCCTTCGGCAGCGGCGGCTCGGGCAGTCTGTTCGGCGCCAGCGGCAGCGCCAATTTCCTGTCGCGTACCACGGGGGTACTGGCGGCGGTGTTCTTTGCCTGCACCTTGCTGCTGGCTTATTTCGGCAATCTGCGGCCTGTCAGCTCGGGCAGTGTTCTTGAAGGCGCGGCTCCGGCGGCTGTGGTGCCGGCATCGGGTGCGGCGCAGATTCCCGGGTCTACCACTCCGGCCAGTGCGGCGGCGGCGGTGCCTGCGGTGCCGGCTTCGGGGGTGGGGCAGATTCCTTCCAAGTAATTTCTTCGTTGGCGGGGGGCTGCCGGCCTGGGCTGCTTGCGCGGCGGGCCTGGTGTGTGGGCCCTGCGGGCTTCCCTGCGGTGCTCGGGCCGGGCGGGGTCTGGCGCAAACTCGCCCTGCGGGCTCAGACATGCGCCATCCCTGATCCGCCCAGCCCTGCGCTCCTCGGCCACACACAAGGCCCGCCGCGCAAGCAGCCCAGGCCGGCAGCCTTGGTGCGCGAAAGATTTCCGGTCCAACATTTTTGTGGGTGACGTCGTCGGGCTGGAGTGCACCGGCTCTGAGCACGATCAGCCCTTCGCGGCAAATTTCCCATCCCAACCGCTCCCCCCGCCAAAGAAACAAGCCAAGCAAGCAAATTCCCCCCAAGCCCCCCAGCGAAACCCCACCGTTTTCAGGGTAAACTCGTAGACTGTCCGGAAAGCAAAAGCCGCAAGGCCCCTCACGCAATCCGGACCGGAAAAAAGCCGCCGTCGTGGTGAAATTGGTAGACACGCTATCTTGAGGGGGTAGTGGCGAAAGCTGTGCGAGTTCGAGTC
The DNA here is from genome assembly GCA_030653255.1 of Burkholderiaceae bacterium. Taxonomy (GTDB): domain Bacteria; phylum Pseudomonadota; class Gammaproteobacteria; order Burkholderiales; family Burkholderiaceae_C; genus JAURZS01. Next base: position 16,156 of record JAURZS010000201.1, read on the forward strand.
TCGCCGACGGCACCAGACAAAAAGACCGAACATGAACCTCGATCAGTACCTGCCTGTCCTCCTGTTCATATTGGTCGGTATCGGAGTCGGAGTAGTCCCCCAGGTACTGGGCTATATCCTGGGCCCCAATCGGCCGGACACTGCCAAGAACTCGCCCTACGAGTGCGGCTTCGAAGCCTTCGAAGACGCGCGCATGAAATTCGACGTGCGCTACTACCTCGTCGCGATCCTGTTCATCCTGTTCGACCTCGAAATCGCATTCCTCTTTCCCTGGGCCGTCTCGCTCAAGCAGATCGGCGCCGTGGGCTTCTGGTCCATGATGGTCTTTCTGGCCATCCTCGTCGTCGGCTTTGTCTACGAGTGGAAAAAAGGCGCCCTTGACTGGGAATGAACTCGGAGCAGCTGTATGGCAATTGAAGGTGTATTCAAAGAAGGTTTCGCCACCACCACCTATGACACGGTGGTGAACTGGGCCAAGACCGGTTCGTTGTGGCCGATGACATTCGGTCTGGCCTGCTGCGCCGTCGAGATGATGCACGCGGGCGCTGCGCGTTACGACATCGACCGTTTCGGCATGCTGTTTCGCCCGAGCCCGCGCCAGTCCGACCTGATGATCGTGGCCGGCACGCTGTGCAACAAGATGGCGCCTGCGCTGCGCAAGGTCTATGACCAGATGAGCGAGCCGCGCTGGGTGTTGTCCATGGGCTCCTGCGCCAATGGCGGGGGCTATTACCACTACAGTTATTCGGTGGTGCGCGGCTGCGACCGCATCGTGCCGGTCGATGTCTACGTGCCGGGCTGTCCGCCCACCGCTGAAGCACTGCTGTACGGCGTGATCCAGTTGCAGCAAAAGATCCGCCGCACCCACACCATTGCGCGCGCCTGAGGAAAGAACACCGATGACTGCGTATGCCGTGAACCCGGAGCAACTCAAGGATGTCGTGACCGCCGTGCTGGGCGAACGCATCAAGCACATCGGCGTCAAGCTGGGCGAACTCACCGTGGTGGTGTCGCCCGCCGACTACCTGGCTGCAGCCACCGCCCTGCGCGATGCGCCCGGCTGCAAGTTCGAGCAGATGATCGACCTGTGCGGCATCGACTACTCCGACTACAAGCAAGGCGCCTGGGACGGCGCGCGCTACTGCGTGGCGCTGCATCTGCTGTCGGTCAGCCTGAACCAGCGCGTGCGGCTCAAGGTCTTCGCATCCGACGACGACCTGCCGGCGCTGCCTTCGGTCACCGGCATCTGGGGCGCCGCCAACTGGTTCGAGCGCGAGGCCTTCGATCTGTACGGCATCGTCTTCGAGGGCCACAACGACCTGCGCCGCCTGCTCACCGACTACGGCTTCATCGGCCATCCGTTCCGCAAGGATTTCCCGCTCTCAGGCCACGTGGAGATGCGTTACGACGCCGAGTCCCGGCGCGTGATCTATCAGCCCGTCACCATCGAGCCGCGCGAAATCACGCCGCGCATCATCCGCGAAGACAACTACGGAGGGCTGTCGTGATGTCCCGCCCGGCTGCGCGCAAGAGAATGGTCCATTGCCATGTCTGAGATCAAGAACTACACCCTGAACTTCGGTCCGCAGCACCCTGCGGCGCACGGCGTGCTGCGCCTGGTGCTCGAGCTCGACGGCGAAGTCGTGCAGCGCGCCGATCCGCACATCGGCCTGCTGCATCGCGCCACCGAGAAGCTCGCCGAGAGCAAGACCTACATCCAGAGCCTGCCCTACATGGACCGGCTGGACTACGTGTCCATGATGAGCAACGAGCACGCCTACTGCCTTGCCATCGAGAAGCTGCTGCACCTGGAGGTGCCCGAGCGCGCCCAGTACATCCGCGTCATGTTCGCCGAGATCACGCGCCTCTTGAACCACCTGTTGTGGCTGGGCGCGCACGGCTTTGACTGCGGCGCAATGAACATCCTGATCTACTGCTTTCGCGAGCGCGAAGCATTGTTCGACATGTACGAGGCTGTCTCCGGCGCGCGCATGCATGCGGCCTACTTCCGCCCGGGCGGCGTGTATCGCGACCTGCCCGACACCATGCCGCAGTACAAGGTCAGCAAGATCAAGAATGCCCGCGCCATCGCGGCACTCAACGAGAACCGCCAAGGTTCGCTGCTCGACTTCATCGACGACTTCTGCACCCGTTTCCCCGCCTACGTCGACGAGTACGAAACCCTGTTGACCGACAACCGCATCTGGAAGCAGCGCACCGTGGGCATCGGCGTGGTTTCTCCAGAGAAGGCGCTGGACCTCGGCTTCACCGGGGCCATGCTGCGTGGCTCGGGCGTGGCTTGGGACCTGCGCAAGCAGCAGCCCTACGATGTCTACGACCGCATGGACTTCGACATCCCCGTGGGCAAGACCGGCGACTGCTACGACCGCTATCTGGTGCGCGTGGCCGAGATGCGCCAGTCCAACCGCATCATCAAGCAGTGCGTCGACTGGCTGCGCGTCAATCCCGGCCCCGTCATCACCGACAACCACAAGGTGGCGCCGCCTTCGCGCGAATCCATGAAATCCAACATGGAAGAGCTGATCCACCATTTCAAGCTCTTCACCGAAGGCTTCCACGTGCCCGAAGGCGAGGCTTATGCCGCCGTCGAGCATCCCAAGGGCGAGTTCGGCATCTACATTGTGAGCGACGGCGCGAACAAGCCCTACCGGCTGAAGATCCGCGCGCCGGGCTTTGCGCACCTGGCCGGCCTGGACGAGATGGCGCGTGGCCACATGATCGCCGACGCCGTCGCGATCATCGGCACCATGGACATTGTGTTTGGGGAGATCGACAGGTGAGTCAGACCATGCTTTCCGAGTCCACACTGCAGCGCTTCGCCAAAGAGGTGGCCAAGTACCCGCCCGATCAAAAGCAGTCCGCCGTCATGGCCTGCCTGGCCATCGTGCAGCAGGAGCAGGGCCACATCAGCAACGAAAGCGAACGGGCGGTGGCCGATTACCTCGGCATGCCGCAGATCGCGGTGAACGAAGTCACCACCTTCTACAACATGTACAACCAGCAGCCCTGCGGCCGCTACAAGCTCAATGTCTGCACCAATCTGCCATGCCAGCTGCGCGCAGGCGACAAGGCGCTGGCGCACCTGGAGCACAAGCTGGGCATTGCCATGGGCGAGACCACGCCCGACGGCATGTTCACGCTGCAGCAAAGCGAATGCCTGGGCGCCTGCGCCGACGCGCCGGTGATGCTGGTCAACGACCGCACCATGTGCAGCTTCCTGAGCAATGAAAAGCTCGACCAGCTGGTCGACGGCCTGCGTGCCGCGACTCCTGCCAAACCCAACGGAGCCAGCGCATGAATGCCGAGCAGGTTCTCGCCCAGTTCCAGGCCACAGGCGTCCAGACCTGTTTCCATGGCCGCCACATCAACCCCCAGATCTACGCCGGACTCGACGGCACCAACTGGCGCCTGAAAGACTACGAGGCGCGCGGCGGCTACCAGGCGCTGCGCAAGATCCTGGGCAAGGACGGCGGCGAAGGCCTCACGTCCGAGCAGGTCATCGCGACCGTCAAGGAGTCCGCCTTGCGCGGGCGCGGCGGCGCGGGTTTTCCCACCGGGCTCAAGTGGAGCTTCATGCCGCGCCAGTTTCCGGGCCAGAAGTACCTGGTGTGCAACTCCGACGAGGGCGAGCCCGGAACCTGCAAGGACCGCGACATCCTGCTGTACAACCCCCACATCGTGATCGAAGGCATGGCCATCGCTGCCTATGCCATGGGCATCACCGTGGGCTACAACTACATCCATGGCGAGATATTTCGCGCCTACGAGCGCTTTGAAGAGGCGCTCGAAGAAGCGCGCGCCGCCGGCCTGCTGGGAAACAACATCCTGGGCAGCAGCTACAGTTTCCAGCTGCATGCTGCACACGGTTTCGGCGCCTACATCTGCGGCGAGGAAACCGCACTGCTCGAGTCGCTCGAAGGCAAGAAAGGCCAGCCCCGTTTCAAGCCGCCGTTCCCGGCGAGCTTCGGCCTGTACGGCAAGCCCACCACCATCAACAACACCGAGACCTTCGCCGCCGTGCCCTGGATCATCCGCAATGGCGGTCAGGCCTACCTCGAATGCGGCAAGCCGAACAACGGCGGCACCAAGATCTACTCCATCAGCGGCGATGTCGAGCATCCCGGCAACTACGAAATTCCGCTGGGCACGCCCTTTGCGAAGCTGCTCGAACTCGCCGGCGGCGTGCGCGGCGGGCGCACGCTCAAGGCCGTGATTCCCGGTGGTTCGTCGGCGCCGGTGCTGCCTGCGGCCATCATGATGGAATGCACCATGGATTACGACTCCATTGCCAAGGCCGGCTCCATGCTGGGCTCGGGCGCGGTGATCGTCATGGACGACACGCGCTGCATGGTCGAGTCGCTCAAGCGCCTGTCCTATTTCTACATGCACGAGTCCTGCGGCCAGTGCACGCCCTGCCGCGAAGGCACGGGCTGGCTGTGGCGACTGGTGGACCGCATCCACCGGGGAGAGGGGCGGGCCAGCGATCTGGACCTGCTGAACTCGGTGGCCGACAACATCCAGGGGCGCACGATCTGCGCGCTGGGCGACGCGGCGGCCATGCCGGTGCGCGCCATGATCAAGCATTTCCGCCATGAGTTCGAGGCTCTCATCGAACCGGCGGCCAGGCAGGCTGCGGCGGCGCAGGCCTGAAGCGCGGGAACACATATGGTTGAAATCGAACTCGACGGCCGCAAGGTGGAAGTCAACGAAGGCAGCATGATCATGCATGCGGCCGAGAAGGCGGGCACCTTCATTCCGCATTTCTGTTACCACTAGAAGCTCAGCATCGCGGCCAACTGCCGCATGTGCCTGGTCGATGTGGAAAAGGCGCCCAAGCCCATGCCGGCCTGCGCCACCCCGGTCACGCAGGGCATGATCGTGCGCACCCAGAGCGACAAGGCCCTGAAGGCGCAGAAGTCGGTCATGGAATTCCTGCTGATCAACCATCCGCTGGACTGCCCGATCTGCGACCAGGGCGGCGAGTGCCAGTTGCAGGACCTGGCTGTGGGCTATGGCGGCTCGGCCTCGCGCTACGAAGAAGAAAAGCGCGTGGTCGTGCCCAAGGACGTCGGCCCGCTGATCTCCATGCAGGAGATGAGCCGCTGCATCCATTGCACGCGCTGCGTGCGCTTCGGCCAGGAGGTTGCCGGCGTGATGGAGCTGGGCATGATCCACCGCGGCGAGCACTCCGAAATCACCACGGTCCTGAACGACACCATCGACTCCGAGCTGTCGGGCAACATGATCGACATATGCCCCGTGGGCGCATTGACGAGCAAGCCCTTCCGCTACAGTGCCCGCACGTGGGAGCTGAGCCGGCGCAAATCGGTCAGCCCGCACGACTCCACCGGTGCGAACCTGATCGTGCAGGTCAAGAACAACACCGTCATGCGCGTGGTGCCGCTTGAAAACGAAGCCGTCAACGAATGCTGGATCGCCGACCGCGATCGTTTCTCCTATGAGGCGCTCAACAGCGACGAGCGCCTGACCCGGCCCATGCTCAAGCAGGGCGGACAGTGGAATGAAGTCGATTGGCAGACTGCCCTCGAATACGTGGCCAACGGCCTGAAGCAGGTCAAGTCCGAACACGGTGCGGCGTCCATTGGCGTTTTGGCCAGCGCGCACAGCAGCGTCGAGGAACTGTATCTGGCCGGCGCCCTGGCGCGTGGCCTGGGCAGTGACAACATCGATCACCGCCTGCGCCATGCCGAGTTCGGCCGCGGCGCCCAGGATGGCATCCGCTGGCTGGGCACCACCATTGCCTCGCTGTCACAGCTCGAACGCGTGCTGGTTGTGGGCTCCAACCTGCGCAAGGACCATCCGCTGTTTGCGCAGCGCATCCGCCAGGCTGCCAAGAAGGGCTGCGTGGTGTCGGCACTCCACAGTGCGGCGCACGACTGGGCCTTGCCCGTGGCCCATGCCGTGCAGAGCGCTCCCGCCCACTGGGTGCAGGCGCTGGCCGATATTGCTGCGGCTGTGGCCGCCGAGAAGGGCGTGGCGGCACCGGTTCCTGCGCGCAGCAGCGATGCGGCGCAGGCGGCTGGCGCTATCGCCAGGTCCCTGTTGTCCGGCGAGCGCAAAGCCATCCTGCTGGGCAATGCCGCTGCGCACCATGCCCGCGCTGCCAGTCTGCTGACACTGGCCAACTGGATCGGAGAACAGACCGGCGCCACCGTGGGCTATCTGTGCGAGGCGGCCAACACCGTCGGCGCGCAATGGGCGCAGGCGCAACCCCTTCAAGGCGGACTTGATGCGGCGCAGATGCTCGCCGGCGGTCTGCGCGCGGCACTGCTGCTCAACAACGAGCCCGAGTTCGATTCCGCCGCCGGCGCGGCGGCCAAGGCGGGCCTGGGCCGCGCCGACATGGTCGTCACGCTGAGCCCGTTCAAATGCAATATGGACATCAGCGACGTGCTGCTGCCGATCGCGCCCTTCACCGAAACGCCGGGCACTTTCGTCAACGCCGAGGGCCGGGTGCAGAGTTTCCATGCGGTGGTCAAGCCGCTGGGCGATGCGCGGCCCGCCTGGAAGGTGCTGCGCGTGCTGGGCAACCTGCTGGAACTGCCGGGCTTCGACTTCGAGTCCTGCCAGGAAGTGCTGCAGAAGCTGCAGGGCGCGCAAGCCGCCGGGCAGACACACCTGCCCGCTGAAATGCTGGGCAACCGCAGCGCCGCGCCCATCGATCTCGCCGCAGCCCCGGCTGCCGCGCCTGTGTCGGCGGCCATCTATCAACTCGACGGCATCGTGCGACGGGCTGCATCGCTGCAGCTCACGGCCGATGCCCGCGCCACACGGGAGTCGCTCGCATGATCGACGCTCTGTACAACGGCGGTCTGGGTCTGGTGGCTGCAAGCTGGTGGACCGGCATCGCCTGGCCCGTGATCTGGACCTTGATCAAGATCGTGGCCGTGCTGCTGCCGCTGATGGGCTGCGTTGCCTACCTCACCCTGTGGGAGCGCAAGGCCATCGG
>JAURZS010000206.1 GCA_030653255.1 Burkholderiaceae bacterium
CCAGCGCGAAGCATTCGTCTTTGCCGAAGAAATAGTACGGTGCCGTGTGGCACATCTCGACCGTGCCGGCCTGCACACCGTCGACCACGCCGAATGCCGGCATCAGTTCGCCGGCCGCATGGGTCGATATGACGAACTTGCCGCCAGTCATGTCACTGACCTTCTTGGAAAAAGAATCGGCTGCGCCCCAGATGGTGTCCAGCGCCTTGGGGAAGCTGGACGCCATGCGCCAGCGAATCACGGTTTGCGCATGAACGACTGCAGGAGCGACACCTGCTGCCAGTACCCCGGCGAGGCCAGCCTGCTTGATGATTGAACGGCGATCGAGAACCATATGCGTACTCCTGAAGGTTATTGCAGCACCACGTTGCAAACAAGCTGAGTCTAGGTTCGGTCCGGGCCGTCGATACTAGGGACGAACCCTTGAGCGTTACCGAACCGCCGTCACCCATGTGACGCGGGCCGCTGGCGGCCCGGAACCTGCGGCCGTCGCCCGCGCCGGGTCGGCCCTGTCAGCCTTGGTTCAAATGCGCGGCACCACTCGCAGGGCGGGCGCATTGGGCAGCGCCGGCGTGCCGCCTGGCGCCAGTTCGGCGAAACGCCCGGAGATCGATTTTTCGATGCCGGCTGCGTCCAGACCCTGCAGGGCCAGCAGCTTGGCCGGGTCGCCGTGCTCGATGAAGATGTCAGGCAGCCCCAGGTGCAGGATCGGCTTGAGCAGTCCGGCAGCCTGCAGAGCCTCGCCGACACCACTGCCCGCGCCGCCCATGATGGCGCCCTCCTCCACCGTCACGAGCGCGGCATGCGAGCTTGCCACCTTCAGGAGCAGCTCCAGGTCCAGGGGCTTGGCCCAGCGCATGTCGACCACAGTGGCGTCCAGCTTTTCTGCCGCGGCAAGTGCCGGATGCAGCAGCGTGCCGAAGGCCAGGATCGCAATGCCGCGACCCTGCCGCCGGACCTCGCCCTTGCCCAGCGGCAGTGCGCTCAGCCCGGGCTCAACGGCCGCGCCCACGCCTGCGCCGCGCGGATAGCGCACCGCCACCGGATGGTCCTGCGCAAAGGCACTGCACAACAGCCGACGGCATTCGTTCTCGTCCGACGGGCAGGCGATGCTGACGTTGGGGATGGTGCGCAGAAAGGCGATGTCGTAGGCGCCCGCATGGGTGGCGCCATCCGCACCGACCAAGCCCGCGCGGTCCAGCGCAAAGACCACCGGCAGCTTCTGGAGCGCAACGTCGTGAATCAGCTGATCGTAGGCCCGCTGCAGAAAGGTCGAATAGATGGCCACGACCGGCTTCAGCCCCTCGCAGGCCAGCCCTGCAGCAAAGGTGACGGCATGTTGCTCGGCGATGCCCACGTCGTAGTACCGGCCCGGAAAGCGCTTTTCGAACTCGACCATGCCAGAGCCTTCGCGCATGGCAGGCGTGATGCCCACCAGCCGCGTGTCCTGCTCCGCCATGTCGCACAGCCACTGCCCGAAGATCTGGGTGAAAGTGGTCCGGCTGGGCGCGGAGGACTTCTGCAAGCCGATGGAAGGATCGAACTTGCCCGGACCATGGTAGGCCACAGGATCGGCTTCGGCCAGCTTGTAGCCCTGGCCTTTGCGTGTCACCACGTGCAGGAACTGCGGCCCGCGCAGGTTCTTGATGTTCTCCAGCGTGGGAATCAGCGATTCGAGATCGTGGCCATCGATGGGGCCGATGTAGTTGAATCCGAATTTCTCGAACAGCGTGGCCGGCACCACCATGCCCTTGGCATGCACCACCAGCCGCTTGGCCAGCTCGAACAGCGGCGGCGCCGCCTTGAGCACGGTCTTGCCGACATTCTTGGCCGCCGCATAGAACTGGCCGCTC
>JAURZS010000209.1 GCA_030653255.1 Burkholderiaceae bacterium
TTGAAATCGACCTTTGCGACGCCATGGGCCAGCAGCCATTGCCCGGCCGGCGAGCTCTCCCTGATCGAGCCGGCCGGCGAGATGTGGTCCGTCGTGATCGAGTCGCCAAACAAGGCCATGATGCGCGCGCCCTTCACCGACACCGCATTGGCCTGGGATGTCGGGATGCGCATTTCGAAGTCATCGAAGAACGGCGGCTCGGCGATATAGGTACTCGACGGCCAGACATAGGTTGCACCCGAAACACCCGTGATCCTCTCCCACAACTTGCCCGGCTCGCTACGGACCTTGGCATAGTTCTCGCGAAACGCTTTGCCGTTCATGGCGTACTTCATGAGCGCATGAATTTCCTCGCTGCTGGGCCAGACGTCGCCGAGATAGACGTCGCGCCCGCCACGGCCCTGCCCGAGCGGCTCGGTCATGAGGTCGCGGTTCACCGTGCCGGCGATTGCATAGGCCACGACCAGTGGCGGGCTGGCCAGGAAATTGGCCTTGAGATTGGGGTGTATGCGGGCCTCGAAGTTGCGGTTTCCGCTGAGCACGGCGGCGCACACCAGATCGTTGCGGGTGATCACTTCGTTGAGCTCGGGCGTGAGGTCACCCGCATTTCCGATGCAGGTCGTGCAGCCATAGCCCGCCACTGCAAAACCGAGTTTCTCCAGATAAGGCAGCAGCCCCGTCTCGCTCAGGTACTCGGTCACGATGCGCGAGCCGGGGGCCAGCGATGTCTTGATGTGCCGCTGGACCTTCAGGCCCGCCAGCACGGCTTTTTTGGCCAGCAGACCCGCTGCCAGCAGCACGCCCGGGTTCGAGGTATTGGTGCAGCTGGTGATGGCAGCGATGAGCACGTCGCCGTTGCCGATGCTGACATCCGCGCCGGACTTGCGCGGCGCATGCGCTTCAGACTGTGCAGCTGCCAGCGTCGAGCGGTTGCTCTCCATTTCCACCACCTGGCGCGGCGCGCCCGGTGCGGTGTTGGGTGTGACCGGCACCGGCGCGCCGGACTTGACCTCGTCGCCGCGCACCAGATGGCGCGTGAGCAGTGTCTCGGCCGGCCGGTTGAAGCCGTTGTCGCCGATAGGCTTGGAATAGAGCGACGCGAACTGCTGCTTGACCGCACCAAGCTCGATGCGGTCTTGCGGCCGCTTCGGTCCCGCCAGGCTGGGCGTGACCGTGCCCAGGTCCAGCCGCACCACCTGCGAGTAATCGATCTCTCCGGCCTGGGGCACGCCGAACAGCCCCTGGGCCCTGAAATAAGCCTCGAAAGCCTCGATCTCCTCGCGCGTGCGGCCGGTGCCGCGGAAATACGCGATGGTCTTCTCATCGACCGGGAAAAAACCCATGGTCGCGCCATATTCGGGCGCCATGTTGCCGATGGTGGCGCGGTCGGGCAGCGCCAGGGAACTGGTGCCCTCGCCAAAGAACTCGACGAACTTTCCCACGACCTTCTCACGGCGCAGCATCTCGGTCACGCGCAGCACCAGATCGGTGGCGGTCACGCCCTCGCGCAGACGGCCCGTCAGTTCCACACCCACCACATCGGGGGTCAGCATGTAGACCGGCTGCCCCAGCATGGCGGCCTCGGCCTCTATGCCACCGACGCCCCAGCCCACCACGCCGATGCCGTTGATCATGGTCGTGTGGCTGTCGGTGCCCACCAGCGTATCCGGGTAGTACAGGCCCTTGTCCGTCTTGTGGACGCCGCGTGCGAGATATTCCAGATTGACCTGGTGCACGATGCCGAAGCCCGGCGGCACGACGCCGAAAGTATGGAATGCCTGCATGCCCCACTTCATGAATTCATAGCGCTCGCGGTTGCGCTGGAATTCGAGCTTCATGTTGAGGTCCAGCGCGCGCGGGCTGCCGAAGTGGTCGACCATGATGGAGTGGTCCACCACCAGATCCACCGGCACCAGCGGTTCGACCCGGTTCACGTTCTTGCCGAGCCGGGTCGCCACGCTGCGCATGGCGGCCAGGTCAGCGAGCAAGGGCACGCCGGTGAAGTCCTGCAGCACCACACGCGCCACGACAAAGGGAATCTCTTCGCTGCGGGCGGCGTTCGGCGCCCAGGTGGCCAGCTGCCGCACGTGTTCCGCACCGACCTTCTTGCCGTCGCAGTTGCGCAGCACACTTTCCAGCACGATGCGCAGGCTGACCGGCAGCCGCGGGATGGCAGGGAACTGGCGTGCCAGTTCGGGCAGCGAATACAGCTGCCCCGGCTTGCCTGAAGCCGTGGTGAAGGTCTTCAGGGTGCGGGCGAAAGGATGCAGGAGATCTTGGGGCGAAGGCGGGTTGGGCTTCATGGCGGACCTGGTTGGCTGCGGGCTGGCGTCGAAGGATCTTAGGCGCATGCCGAACCGCGTCGGTGCGCCAAGCGGGCAAGTTGCTGCCGGGCATGCCCCAAAAGCAGGCGGCGCTTGTCAGCACAAAGTGGCGAACCGTGGGCCTGGCGTCTGACGGCCGGGCTGCTGCGGGTTTCTCACCACCTGGATCAGGGGGTGCTGGGGTCCCCACGCCGGCTGCCGCCCCGTACCATCGTCACACAGGAGAAAACTCCGCGCGGCGACATGAATGGCACAGAGTGAGGGGCCGTTGTCGTCGCTGTTTCAGGCATGGCGATTGCCTGGGTCTTGGCACTCAAACACATCGGATGGAGGTCGAATTGAGATACGCAAACAAGCTGGCGCTCGTGACCGCGGTCGCGGCCGCCATCGGCATCATGGCCACGGCCCAGGCGGCGGTGGGCCCTTCGACGACGATCGGCATCTACACCGAAGCCGACATGCTGTCGCCGCTGACCGGCAACAACACCACGCCGTCCAACTGGCGCGTGACCTCGGGCATGACCTTCAACGGCACCAACTTCGATGGCGTGGCGCGCTTGCGTTTCGACAACGACGGCAGCCTGACGAATGGCGCCTACATCTGTTCAGGCACCTTGCTCAGCGGGGGTTTGTACGTGCTGACGGCCGCGCATTGCGCCGATGACTTCAACGTCATGGAACTGGCCTTTGGTGTGTACGGTGGTGTGGCTGCCGAAACACGCAGCGTCGCCCAGGCCTTTGTGCACCCGGGCTGGAGCGGCTCGCTGTCGCGGGGCAATGACATTGCCATCATCCAGCTGAATGCCCCGGTCACGACGATCCAGGGTTTCAACATCAGCACCAGCAACGACGTGGGCCAGGAATTCCTGATCATGGGCCACGGCACCACGGGCGTGGGCAATTCCACCGCCGCCCCCAACTGGGGTGAGTACGGCTGGATGCACTGGGGCCGTAACAAGGCCGATGCCACCGTGGTGCAGTTCCTGAACGCCGCGCAAGCGCAAGGCATTCCCAGCCTGGGCACCTGGAGCAACGCCGACGGCGAAGAGTACGTGTCCGACTACGACGGCGTCGGCAACCCGACCCGCCACAACACGCTGGGCCGCATCACGGGCCTGGTCAGCAACACCGGTCTAGGCGCCGACGAAGCGCTGATCGCCGGCGGTGATTCGGGTGGTGGTGACTTCGTCTGGAACGGCTCGCAATGGCTGGTGTCGGGTGTGCACAGCTGGGGCTGGCAGTTCTGCGGTGGCCGTCTGACGACGCCGGACAGCTGCGACTTCAGCACCGGCAACAGCTCGAGCTGGGGTGACGTGTCGGGCTCGACCGCGGTGTTCAGCCACGCCGAGTGGATTGCCACCGTGACCGGTGTGCCGGAACCCGGCACCTACGCGATGATGCTGGCCGGCCTGGGTGTGGTGGGTGCACTGGCCCGCCGCCGCAAGGCGGTCTGATCGCAGGATTTCTGCCACCGGGGCCCTGGGCCCTGGCGCCAAACGAAGCGGCCCCGAGGGGCCGCTTTTTCATGCGGGGCCGGACAGCGCCGGCCGGTGCTTCACATCCTCAAACCGCCTTGGCGGTCTCTGCATACTCTTCGATTTGGTCGAAGTTCAGGTACTTGTAGACGCTGGCGTTGTCCTTGTTGATGACGCCCATGGCCGCGTGGTATTCGGCCACGCTGGGAATGTGCCCCAGGCGTGAAGCAATGGCCGCCAGCTCGGCCGAAGCCAGGTAGACATTCGTGTTCTTGCCCAGCCGGTTGGGGAAGTTGCGGGTGCTGGTGCTGACCACCGTGGCGCCTTCGCGCACCTGGGCCTGGTTGCCCATGCACAGGCTGCAGCCAGGCTGTTCGGTGCGCGCGCCGGCGGCGCCGAAGTTGGCGTAGTGGCCTTCCTTGATCAGCTCGCTCTGGTCCATCTTGGTCGGCGGTGCCACCCACAGCTTGACCGGGATGTCACGTTGCCCCGCCAGCAGCTTGGCCGCGGCGCGGAAGTGGCCGATGTTGGTCATGCAGCTGCCGATGAAAGCTTCGTCGATCTTGGTGCCGGCCACCTCGGACAGGAACTTCGCATCGTCCGGGTCGTTGGGGCAGCACAGGATGGGTTCCTTGATGTCGGCCAGGTCGATCTCGATGACGTGGGCGTACTCGGCGTCCTTGTCAGCTTCCAGCAGCGTGGGCGCGGCCAGCCAGGCTTCGACCTTGTTGATGCGGCGCTCCAGCGTGCGTGCATCGGCGTAGCCGTTGGCGATCATGTTCTTCATCAGCACGACGTTGCTGGTCAGGTATTCCTTGATCGGCTCCGGGTTCAGCTTGATGGTGCAGCCGGCGGCGCTGCGTTCTGCACTGGCGTCGCTCAGTTCGAAGGCCTGTTCCACCTTCAGGTTCGGCAGGCCCTCGATTTCCAGGATGCGTCCCGAAAACTCGTTGATCTTGCCGGCCTTGGCCACCGTCAGCAGGCCCTTTTTGATGGCGAAGAGCGGAATCGCATGCACCAGGTCGCGCAGTGTCACGCCGGGCTGCATCTCGCCCTTGAAACGCACCAGCACACTTTCGGGCATGTCCAGCGGCATCACCCCGGTGGCGGCGCCGAAGGCCACCAGGCCGCTGCCGGCCGGGAAGCTGATGCCGATGGGGAAGCGCGTGTGGGAGTCGCCGCCCGTGCCCACGGTGTCGGGCAGGATGAGCCGGTTCAGCCAGGAATGGATGACCCCGTCGCCGGGCTTGAGGGAGACGCCCTTGCGGGCGACCATGAACGGGGGGAGCGTCTTATGCATCTTGGCGTCGGTCGGCTTCGGATAGGCGGCCGTGTGGCAGAACGACTGCATGAAGAGGTCGGCCTGGAATTCGAGGCAGGCCAGCTCCTTGAGCTCGTCGGCGGTCATGGGCCCGGTCGTGTCCTGGGAGCCGACCGTGGTCATGCGCGGCTCACAGGCGGTGCCGGGAAGCACGCCTTCGACGCCGCAGGCCCGGCCGACGATCTTCTGGGCCAGCGTGTAGCCTTGCTTCGGCTTGGGCTTGGGATTCTCGACGGCGGTGAAGAACTCCGCTT
>JAURZS010000173.1 GCA_030653255.1 Burkholderiaceae bacterium
TGTCCACGTCCCACAGGTCGGAGCCCGGCTCGCCTGCGACGATCCATTCGGCCAGCAAGCGGCCGGCGCCGCCGGAGTTGGCGATGCCCGCGGAGTTGAAGCCCGCGGCGACGAAATAGCTGCGCAGCTCGGGCGCCTCGCCCAGGATGAAGTTGCCGTCCGGCGTGAAGCTCTCGGGCCCGTTGAGCAGCATCTTGACCTTGGCCGTGGCCAGGCAGGGCGTGCGGTGGATGGCGTTGGTCATGAGGATTTCGAACTGGTCCCAGTCCTCGTCGAGCAACTGGAACTGGAAGGTCGATGGAATGGGATCCACCTTCCAGGGCTTGGCCACCGGCTCGAAGCCGCCCATCAGCAGGCCACCGACTTCTTCCTTGTAGTAGATGAAACCATCGGGGTCGCGCATCACCGGCAGCATGGGGTGCACGCCTTCGATGCGGTCGGTGACGATGTAGAAATGCTCGGCCGAATACAAGGGCACGTTGACGCCGGCCAGGCGGCCGAACTGCCGCGCCCACTGGCCGGCGCAGTTGACCAGGGTCTCGCAGCGCACTTCGCCTTGCGCGGTGCGAACGCCCACGGCGCGACCGCGCTCGATGATGACGCCGGTGACTTCGACACCTTCGGCGATGCGCACGCCGCGCATGCGCGCGCCTTTGGCCAGCGACATGGTGAGGTCGGCCGGATTGGCTTTGCCGTCGCCAGGCAGCCACAGCGCGCCTTGCAGGTCGTCGGTGCGCATCACCGGATAGCGCTCGCCCGCTTCGGTGGGCGTGATCAGATGGCACTCGACGTCGAAGCTGCGGGCCAGCGCCAGTTGCCGGCGCAGCACCTTCATGCGTTCGGGCGTACGGGCGACGTTGACGCTGCCGCACTGCTTCCAGCCGGTGGCAAGGCCCGTCTCGGCTTCGAGCGAGGCATAGAGCTCGATGCCGTAGCGGCTCATGCGTGTCATGTTGCGGTTGGGACGCATCTGGCCGACCAGGCCGGCGGCGTGCCAGGTGGTGCCGCTGGTGAGCCGGCCCTGTTCCAGCAGCAGCACATCGGTCACGCCCAGCCGGGCCAGGTGGTAGGCGGTCGAGCAGCCGGCAATGCCGCCGCCGACGATGATGACTTGCGCTTGCGTCGGCAGGGTCATGGAGGTCACCTCGGGTCAGGACAGTCGCAGCGCCATCACGCCGGCGACGATGGTGCACACGCCGATCAGGCGGCGCAGTGTGAATGCTTCCTTGAGAAACCAGCTGCCCAGGAGTGCTGCGAACAGCACGGAGGTCTCGCGCAGTGCGCTGACCGTGGCCACCGGCGCGCGGGTCATGGCCCACAGCGCAATGGCGTAAGAGCCGAGCGAGGCTATGGCGCCCACAGTGGCCACCGGCCAGCGCTCGCGCGCGTAGTGCCACATGGCGCTGCGCCGGCGGTGGAACACGAGCAGCGCAAAAGGCCACCCGTCGAAGACGAAGAGCAGGGCCACGTACTGGAGCACGTGGCCCGAAGCCCTTGCCCCCACGGCGTCGACGATGGTGTAGAGCGCGATGATGACCGCATTGGCCAGCGCAAAGCCGATGGCCTTGGGCACGCGCAGCGCATGGCTGTGCAGGCCCAGCACCAGCACGCCGCAGCAGATGCCCAGCACCCCTGCCCAGGCCATGGGGCTGAGCGTCTCGCCAACTGTCAGCGTTGCGGTCAGCGCCACCAGCAGGGGGGCCACGCCGCGCATCAGGGGGTAGGTCAGGCCCAGGTCGCCGTGGCGGTAGGCACCGGTCAGTGCGATGTAGTAGCCAATGTGGATGAAGACCGAGGCCGCGATGTAAGGCCAGGCCGAGGGCGGGGGCAGGCCCACCACCAGCACCAGCGGCATGGCCAGCAGCGAGCCGATCAGGTGGATCACGGCCATGTCCATGTCCTTGTCGCGGCTGCCCTTGACCAGGGCATTCCAGCTGGCGTGCAGCAAGGCGCCGAACAGCACGGCGCCGACCACGGGCCAGGTCAGCGGAGCGATGGCCTCAGGCATTTAATGCGCAGCGGCGCGCGTGCCGCATGAAGTGCGCAAGCCCCGGCGTGTGCGCCTGCGCATCCTTGGCCAGGTCGTCCCACAGGCGCAGGCGCACGGCGTCGGCCGCGCCGCTCTGGGCGATGAATTCGTCGGCCTGCTGCGGACTGAACACACCGCCTTGCAGCAGCAGGCTGCGTCGGGAGTCCTCGGACAGTGCGTCGTGATAGTGCGGGCGCGTGGCGCACAGGTAGCGCTTGGCGTCCACGTGCAGGCGGATGGCGTCGAGCACGGCATCGGGGAAGACGCTACGCAGAAAGGGAATGGCGCGGTACTGGTGCACATCGTCCACGCCGCGCAGTGAGGGCGTCTCGCCCAGGTCATGCAGCAGATGCCCGAGGTCGTGCAGCAGGGCTGCGGTGACCAGCGCGTCGTCCGCGCCCGCGGCCTCGGCCAGGGCCGCGCTTTGCAAGGCGTGCTGCAGTTGCGTGACGGGCTCACCGCTGTATTGCTCTGCGCCGCGCTCGGCAAACAGTGCCTCGATGTCTTGCAGTGTCAGAGCCATGGCAGCGAATAGGTCTTGAGGTTGGTGAAGCTCTTCATGGCCTCTTGCACGCCTTCCTTGTAGCCCAGGCCCGAGTCCTTGATGCCGCCGAAGGGCGTGAGCTCAAGCCGGTAGCCCGGCACCTCGCGCACGTTGACCGTGCCGACATGAAGCTCGCTGACGAAGCGCGCGACATAGTCCAGCCGGTTGGTGCATACGCCGCTGGACAGTCCGTAGGCTGTGCCGTTGGAGATACGGATGGCCTCGTCGATGTCGCGAAAGCGGATGACGGGCGACACCGGGCCGAAAGTTTCCTCACGTGCGACGGTCATCTGCGGCGTGACGCCGTCGAGCACGGTAGGTGAGTACAGGGCGCCGCGCCGATGGTTGCCTACGAGCAGCCGGGCGCCCTGGGCCACGGCTTCGTTCACTCTGGACTCGAACAGCCGGGCGGCGTCTTCGTCGATCACCGTGCCCATGTCGATGGCGCGGTCCGACGGGTCGCCGTGAGTCCAGGCCCGGGTCTTGGCGACCAGTTGTTCGACGAAGCGGTCGGCCACGGACTCATGCACCAGCATGCGTTTGACTGCTGTGCAGCGCTGGCCGGAATTCTTGTAGGAGCCCTGCACCGCCAGTGTGGAGGCCTCTTCGAGGTCGGCGTCTTCCATCACGATCAGCGGGTCGTTGCCGCCGAGCTCCAGCACCATGCGCCGGTAGCCTGCGGTGCGCGCAATGTACTTGCCGATGGCCACGCCGCCGGTGAAGGTGACCAGGTCCACCAGGGGGTGGGTCAGCAGTTCGTCGGCGATCTCGCGCGGGTCGCCGGTCAGCACGCTGAGCATCTCTGGCGGCAGCCCCGCCTGATAGAGAATGTCGGCGAACAGGATGGCCGAGAACGGCACTTTCTCGGAGGGCTTGAGCACCATGCGGTTGTTGGTGGCAATACTGGGCACGACCTTGTGCGCCACCTGGTTCATCGGGTGGTTGAAGGGCGTGATGGCGCTGATCACGCCCAGGAGCGGCGAGCGTTGCGTGTAGACGCGGCGCTTCTTGCCGTGGTGCGTGAGGTCGCAGCTGAAGATCTGGCCGTCGTCCTTCAGGGCCTCGGTCGCGCCGAACAGCAGCACGTCGCTGACGCGGCCGGCCTCGTACACGGCGTCTTTGAGGCACAGGCCGGACTCGGCGCTGATGAGCTGCGCGATCTCGTCCACGCGCGCCGTCACCGCCGCCGCAGCGCGGTTGAGGATGGCCGCGCGGTCGTGCCGACTCAGGCGCGGCTGGAAGGCGTGCGCCAGCGCGAAGGTTTCGCGCACTTCCTCCAGGGTGGCCTTGGGCACGCTGCCGATGCGCTCGTTCGTGTAGGGGTTGAAGACCTCGATGCGCCGCGCAACGTCGCGCCCGGCGCCGACCTGCCGTCCCGCGATGCGCATGGCGCCGAGGTGGTGGTCAGAGATGTATTGCGCGATGGGGCTCATGGGTACTCCGCGGGGCGTGCGGCGGCTTGCCGCGCGCGTGAGGGTTGCTATTGCGCGTCGATCATTGCGCGTGGTTGAGCGCCAGATCGAAGGCGTCGAAATTGCGCAGGCGCCGGCTGGCGTCCAGTGCTTGCAGCTTGCGGTTAAGGATCAGCGGCACGCGCTGCTCGCTGATGCCGCCGTGCGAGCGCAGCGGCACCTCCAGCGCCGACAGGTCGTGGCGCGAGGCCGAGGTGCCGATCACGGTGAAGCGCTCGGACACAGCCACCAGATCGCCGATGCGGTCGGCCGGCAGTTCGAAACGCTCGGCAGCCTGATCGCGCGCGAGCACGACTTCCATGCCCTTGAGGCCGCGCAGCCGCGCACAGGCATTGGCTGGGCTGACGTTGGCCGGCAAATAGACCGTGGCAAAGGAGCCCAGGGCGCCGTGGTGCACCACATAGGGGTCGGTGATGGGCAGGATCACGCGGGCCAGGCCTTTGCCCAGCCAGGCGTCGAACCAGTCCTGCAGGTAGATGACATCGGGCGTGCCGTCCATCGCGGCCTTGGCGTTCATGCCGTGGTCGGCGGTGAGCGCGATCACGCAGCCCATCTCTTCGAGCTGCGACAGGTAGCGGTCCATCATGGCGTAGAAGGCGTTGGCGCCGGGCGTGCCGGGCGCATGCTTGTGCTGCACGTAGTCTGTGGTGGACAGGTACATCACGTCCGGGCGGTGCTTTTGCATGATCTTCACGCCGGCGGCAAAGACGAACTCGGACAGGTCGGCGCTGTACACGCCGGGCAGCGGCAGGCCGACGAGCTCCAGCACACCGGTGATGCCGTTGACCTCGACCGTGAGCTGGTCGGCGCGCTCGGCCGAGAAGCAGATGCCTTTCATGCCGTGGCCCAGCAAGGCGCGCAGCTTGTCCTTGGCGGTGATGACGGCCACCGAGCGCCCGGCGTCGGCCAGCGCGGCCAGCAGCGTGGGCGCGCGCAGCCACTTGGGGTCGTTCATCATGACCTCGGTGCCGCTGGCCGTGTCGTACAGGTAGTTGCCGCAGATGCCGTGCACGCTGGGCGGCGCGCCCGTCACGATGGACAGATTGTTGGGGTTGGTGAAGCTGGGAATCACGCAGTCGGCGGTCATGCCGCTGCCCAGCGCCAGTGTGGCTTTGAGCCAGGGCATGTGGCCGCCGGCGACGGCCTGCGCCAGGTAGTCGGGTTCGCAGCCGTCGACGCAGACCACTACGGTGGGGCGTTGCGGCAGGCGGTAGCTGCGGCCATTGACGGCCACTTGCGGCGTGGATTCATCGGGTGCCACGTTTGGGCCTTTCGGTGTCGGTGGGGTGGAAATTGGCGGCGATGGAGGGCTCGCCGCGGGCGATGCGGGACTGGCGGCGCAGGTCGTTCTCGATGGTGCGCTCCTTGCTCTCCAGCGCATGCGCCGCCATGGCGCCGCCGGCGGCGTCGGGGTCGCCCGAGGCGATGGCTTTGACGATCTGGCGGTGCTCGCCGGCCGAGATCGGCAGCAGCCAGCCATCGGCCAGGTTCATGCGGCGAAACAGCGACAGCTCCTTGATGAGCTTGCGGTAGATCGAGGTCAGCTTGCGGTTGCCCGCCATCTCGACCAGGCGGTCGTGGAACTTCAGGTTCAGCAAATGGTAGTTGTAGGCGTCATTGGCCTTGACCGTCTTTTCCATGGCGTCGACCAGGCCGCGGATTTCCTTGAGCTGCGCCGGCGTGATCCGCACGGCGAGCTGGCGCCCCACGAGCTCGTCCATGGACGCGCGCAGGTCGAAGATTTCGACCGCCTCGTCCATGGGAATGTCGCGCACGAACACGCCGCGATTTTTCTCGGTGCGCACGAGCCCCGCTTCTTCGAGCATGCGAAAGGCTTCGCGCACCGGGCCGCGCGAGACGCCCATCTTCTCGGCCAGCGTGGCCTCGATCAGCTTGCTGCCCGGCGCGTATTCGCCGGCCAGGATGGCGCGCTCGATCTCTTGCTGCACCACAGTGGTCAGGGAGTTGCTCTGCAGCAGGGCGATCGTGGGATGGAACACGGCATTCATGCCCTGTATTGAAGCACAACAGCACAAATTGTCAACAATCTGCAAAAAGCAATTGACAAGTCTGTGGGGTCGAAGTTAAATCAAGCCGGGTTGCGTGCGCGGGGCTTGTGCGGCCTGCACGCATGGCGTCACGTCATCACACTGTCACCGTGAGGTCACAGCATTGCCACTTTTACTTTGTTGAAGGAGCTTTTCATGCGCTTGTCCACCCTTGCCAGACCGCTGGCCCTCATCGGCATGCTGGCCCTCACGGCCACCGCTTTTGCCCAGAAGACCCAGTTGCTGGTCTATACGGCGCTCGAGACCGACCAGATCAAGGCTTACCAGGAGGGCTTCAACAAGGTCCATCCCGACATCGAGATCAAATGGGTGCGCGACTCCACCGGCGTGGTCACTGCCAAGCTGCTGGCCGAGAAGGCCAACCCGCAGGCTGATGTGGTGATGGGCGTGGCCGCCTCCAGCCTGGCGCTGCTCGACAAGCAGGGCATGCTCGTGCCCTATGCGCCGCTGAACCTCGACGCGATCATGCCGCAGTACCGCGACAAGAAAAAAGTGCCGGCCTGGTGGGGCATGGACGTCTGGGGCGCCACGGTGTGCTTCAACACCGTCGAGGCCAGGAAGAAAAACGTGCCCCGTCCGGAGACCTGGAAAGACCTGACCAAGCCCATCTACAAGGGTCAGGTCGTCATGCCCAACCCCGCCTCCAGCGGCACCGGCTATTTCGATGTCACCGCCTGGCTCACGCTGTTCGGCGACGACAAGGGCAAGGGCGGCGGCTGGAAATACATGGACGCGCTGCACGAGAACATCGCCCAGTACACGCATTCGGGCTCCAAGCCCTGCAATATGGCGGCCGCCGGCGAGTTCCTGATCGGCATCTCCTTCGAGTACCGCGGCAACGCCAACAAGGCCAAGGGCGCACCCATCGACCTGGTGTTCCCCAAGGAAGGCCTGGGCTGGGACCTGGAGGCTTTTGCCATCCACAAGGGCACCAAGAAGCTCGAAGCCGCCAAGAAGCTCGCCGACTGGGCCTCCAGCAAGGACGCGATGATGCTCTACGGCAAGAACTTCGCGATCACCGCGCAGCCCGGCGTGGCAGCACCTCTGGCCAATGTGCCCAAGGACTATGAGCAGCGCCTGGTCAAGCTGGACTTCAACTGGGCCGCCGAGAACCGCGAGCGCATCCTGGCCGAATGGACCAAGCGCTACAACAGCAAGACCGAGAAGAGGTAGCACTGCCGGGCCACGCATCACGCATGAGCAATGACGACGCTTTTCTTGACCTGCGTGGCATACGCAAGGAGTTCGGCAGCTTCACCGCGCTGAAGGACATCGACCTGCGCATCCGCAAGGGCGAGTTCGTCTGCTTCCTCGGGCCTTCGGGTTGCGGCAAGACCACGCTCTTGCGCATCATCGCGGGCCTGGAGGTGCAGACCGCCGGTGAGGTGCATCAGGCGGGGCGCGACATCTCGCGCCTGCCGCCTGCGCAGCGCGACTACGGCATCGTGTTCCAGAGCTATGCGTTGTTTCCCAATCTCAGCGTGGCCGACAACGTGGCCTACGGCCTGGTCAACCGCAAAACGCCGCGCGCGCAGATTGCCAGCCGCGTGAGCGAGCTGGTCCGGCTGGTGGGTCTGCCGGGCAGCGAGGCCAAGTACCCGAGTCAGCTCTCCGGCGGGCAGCAGCAGCGCATCGCCCTGGCGCGCGCGCTGGCTACTTCGCCAAGCCTGCTGCTGCTGGACGAGCCGCTGTCGGCCCTGGACGCGCTGGAGCGCCAGCGCCTGCGCCAGGAAATCCGCGCGCTGCAGCAAAAGCTGGGTGTGACCACCATCATGGTCACGCACGACCAGGAAGAGGCGCTGAGTGTGGCCGACCGCATCGTGGTGATGAACCACGGCGTCATTGAACAGGTCGGCACACCCATGGAGATCTACCGCGAGCCGGCCTCGGCCTTCGTGGCCGATTTCGTCGGCAAGGTCAACGTTTTTCCCGCGCAGATCAGCGCGGGCCATCTGAGTCTCGGCGAACTTCGCCTGCCCCTGGGCGCGCAGCATCGCGACGGGTCTGCCGACGGCGGCTGCCGCGTCTACCTGCGCCCCGAGGATGTGCTGGCGCGGCCGATTGCGGCCGGCGACGCACATGTCTTCGATGCCGTCATCGAGAAGATCGAATTTCTGGGCTCTTACTGCCATGTGCATGTGGGCTCGGCGGCGCTGCACACGAACAAGCTCACCGTGTACCTGTCGCTCAATTTCCTGTCGGAGCAGTCCCTGGCCATCGGCTCGACCCTGCGCCTCAAGCTTTTGCCCGAGCGCATGAAGGTGTTCTGATGTCCGCCGTCCTGCCCCCGCGCGCGCGCGCCGCCCAGCCCGTGCGGCAACGCGCCCACTGGGTGGACCGGCTGGCGCACGTGGCGCTGGCCCTGATCGCGCTGGTGCTGCTGGTGTTCCTGGCCTTGCCGCTGCTGGCCATCCTGCGCCAGGCCATGATGGACGGTCAGGGGGAGTTCGTCGCGCTGGACAACTTCAGTGCCTATGCGCGCACGCCGGCCTTGCTAGAAAGCCTGTGGAACAGCATCTGGGTGTCGGCGGTGGTGACACTGGTCGCCGTGCCGCTGGCTTTTGGCTTTGCCTATGCGCTGCGGCGCTCGTGCATGCCGCTCAAGCCGCTGTTCCGGGGCATCACGCTGATTCCGCTGCTGGCGCCCTCGCTGCTGTCGGCGATCTCGCTGATCTACTGGTTCGGCAACCAGGGCGTGCTCAAGGACTGGATGCAGGGCCTGGGGATCGATCAGATCTATGGCGCGCCGGGCATCATCGTGGCCGAGTGCTTCGCGGTGTTTCCGCACGCCATGATGATCCTGGTGACGGCGCTCAGCCTGTCCGACGCTCGTCTGTACGAGGCCGCCGACGCCATGGGCACGACGGCCGCGCGCAAGTTCTTCACGATCACCCTGCCCGGCGCCAAGTACGGACTGATTTCTGCGGCGCTGGTGACCTTCACGCTGGTGATGACCGATTTCGGCATTCCAAAGGTCATCGGTGGCAATTTCAATGTGCTGGCCACGGATGTGTTCAAGCTGGTCATCGGGCAGCAGGATTTCGCGCGCGGCGCCGTGGTCGCCATGGTGCTGCTGCTGCCGGCGGTGCTGACCTTTGCCGTCGACGGCTATGTGAGCCGGCGCCAGACCGCGATGCTGACGGCGCGTGCCGTGCCCTACCGCCCCCGGCCGTCGCGTGGTTTCGATCTGGTCATGACGGCTTACTGCAGCGTGGTCGCCATTCTGGTGCTGGGCATGCTGGGCATGGCCGTGTTCGCGTCCTTCGTCACGCTCTGGCCCTACAACCTGAGCCCGAGTTTTCGCAACTACACCATGGGGCTGGTGGACGCCGAAGTCGGCGTCGGTTTTGTCAACAGCCTGAAGATGGCGGCCGGCACTGCGCTGTTCGGCACCGCGCTGGTGTTCTGCGGCGCCTACTTGCTGGAGAAGACCCGCGGCATGGACGGCCTGCGCTCGGTCATGCGTCTGCTGGCCATGCTGCCCATGGCTGTGCCGGGGCTGGTGCTGGGCCTGGGCTACATCTTCTTCTTCAATGCGCCGGCCAATCCGCTCAATGGCCTGTACCACACGCTGGCGCTGCTCACGCTGTGCACCATCGTGCATTTCTACACCACGGGCCACCTGACGGCGGTGACGGCGCTGAAATCTCTCGACGGCGAGTTCGAGGCGGTCAGTGCCTCGCTCAAAGTGCCGTTCTTCAAGACCTTCTGGCGCGTCACGCTGCCCATCTGCACGCCGGCGCTGGTGGACATCGCGCGCTATTTTTTCATCAACGCGATGACCACCATCTCGGCCGTCGTGTTCCTGTATTCACCCGAGACCAAGGTGGCGTCGATTGCCATTCTCAATCTGGACGAGGCCGGCGAGATCGCGGCGGCCGCAGCGATGGCGGTGCTCATCGGCATCGTGTCGACGCTGGCCACCCTGCTGTTCATGGCCCTGGGCTGGTGGGTGGAGCGGCGCACACAGGCCTGGAGAAAATGAAGGAAACCCCATGACGGACAGAGACAAGATACTGCTCACCCCCGGCCCGTTGACGACCACCTTGCGCACCAAGCTGGCCATGCTGCGGGACTGGGGCTCCTGGGACAGCGATTTCAATGCTGTGACCGCGCGCGTGCGCCAGAGCCTGCTGCGCGTGATCCACGGCCAGGATACGCATGTGGTTGTGCCCCTGCAGGGCAGCGGCACGTTCAGCGTGGAGGCCGCCGTGGCCACTGTGGTGCCGCGCGACGGCCATGTGCTGGTGCTGGACAACGGCGCCTATTGCAAGCGCGCCGCGCGCCTGACTTCGCTGATGGGCCGCCGCTGCACGGTGATGGATTTCGACGAGGCGCAGCCGGTGTCGCCCGCGGCGCTGGCCGCGCGCCTGAAGGCCGACCCCAGCATCACGCACGTGGTGCTGATCCACTGCGAGACTGGCGCGGGCGTGCGCAATCCGCTGGAGGCGGTGGCCGATGTCTGCCAGGCGGCGGGCCGCGGGCTGATCGTCGATGCCATGAGTTCTTTCGCCGCCCTGCCGATCGATGCGCGGCGCACCCGCTTCGATGCGCTGATCGCGGCCAGCGGCAAGTGCCTGGAAGGCGTGCCGGGCATGGGCTTCGTGTTTCTGCGCCGGGCCATCCTGGATGGCTGCGCCGGCAACAGCCAGTCGCTGGCCATGGACCTGCACGACCAGTACGTCTACATGGAGAAGACCACGCAGTGGCGCTTCACGCCACCCACCCATGTGGTCGTCGCGCTGGCCGAGGCGATCGCCCAGTTCGAGGAAGAAGGCGGGCAGGGCGCGCGGCTGGCGCGCTACACGCGCAATTACGAAACCCTGGTGCAGGGCATGGCGCGTCTGGGCTTCAAGCCCTTTCTGGCGCCGGACGTGCAGGCGCCCATCATCGTGACCTTTCATGCGCCGGCCGATCCGCGCTATGACTTCAAGGCCTTCTACGCCGCCGCGCGTGCGCGCGGCTTCATTCTTTATCCGGGCAAGCTCACGACGGTGGAAACCTTTCGCGTCGGCTGCATCGGCGCCATCGGCCCCAACGAGATGGAGCAGGCCGTGCATGCAGTGGCCCTCACGCTGCAGGACATGGGCATTGGCAGCGCGGCACCGGCGCCCGGCGTCTGATCAAAGGAGCAAAAGCCCATGGCCTCGTCTGCACCCAAGTCCAAACCCCATCCGGCCATCGAGGCCGTGCGCAAATCGGGCGCGCCCAAGATCAAGGTCGCCGTCAGCGACATCGACGGCGTGCTGCGCGGCAAGTACCTGCACCGCGACAAGTTCCTGGGCGCGGCCGAACCCTATCCCGGCGGCGGCTTCGGCTTTTGCGATGTGGTGCTGGGCTGGGACATGATGGACAGCTGCTACGACAACACCGTCGT
>JAURZS010000182.1 GCA_030653255.1 Burkholderiaceae bacterium
GTTCCAGGGCGTGTCGCGCGGAATTCCGGCGGTCTCGGCATGGCGCATCAAATCGTCCTGCGCCTCCTTCCAGGCGGGTGTCTGCAGCACCTTGATCGCCCCGGCGCGCAAGGTCAGGCGATCGTTCGGAATGACCAGGCCGTAGTCCACGCCGATGACGCGGCCGAAGCCGCGACAGGCTTCGCAGGCGCCATGCGCCGAATTGAAGGAGAACTGCGAGGGCGTGGGCTCGGCATAACGCAGATCGCTCTCGGGGCAGTGCAGGCCGGTGGAGAACTTCCAGGTCACTGCGGCGCTGCTTTCGGCCGGTGCCGCGCCGTCGGCTTCGGCCGCTGGCATGACGTACACCATCATTCGGCCGCTGCCGCGCTTGAGCGCGACTTCGATCGCCTCGATGGCGCGCGCCTTGTCCGCCGTGCCGACACGAAAGCGATCCGCCACCACATCTACCACCTTGCGCGGCCCGGTTGGCGTGGCCACTTCGCGCTCGGCCTGCACGCGGGTGAAGCCGCTGGCCGAAAGCCACTGAGCGATCTCCTGCGTGCTGGTGCCGGCCGGCAGTTCGACGGGAAAGGTCAGCACCAGGCGCGGGTCCTGCGCGCCTGCGCGCTCCCGCATCTGGCTGTAGATGGTCTCCGGTGTGTCGTGCCGCACCGGCAATGCGGTCTCGCGGTCGAACAGCTGCGCGGCGCGGGCAAACAGCAGCTTGAGGTGGTCGTTGAGCTCCGTCATGGTGCCCACCGTGGAGCGCGAACTGCGCACCGGGTTGGTCTGGTCGATGGCGATGGCTGGCGGAACCCCGTCGACACGGTCCACCGCAGGGCGGTCCATGCGGTCCAGGAACTGGCGGGCGTAGGCCGAGAAGGTCTCGACGTAGCGTCGCTGCCCCTCGGCATACAGAGTGTCGAAAACCAGGCTGGACTTGCCCGACCCGCTGGGGCCGGTGACGACTGTCAGCTCGCCCGTGCGGATGTCCAGATCCAGGTTCTTGAGGTTGTGTTGGCGCGCGCCGCGGATGCGGATCAATCCCTGGGTCATGAGGCCGGACTTTCGAAGCTAAGGCAGAAGATTCTAGGCACCCCGGCCAAACCGGGGTTCCCTGGGGGTATGGCGCCGGCCTGAGCCCCCCTGCATGCCTCAATCGTTGGCGTAGATGTCCACGTCCTTGGTTTCCTTCACGAATAGCAGGCCCACCACAAAGGTGATCGCCGCGATGATGATCGGATACCACAGCCCGTTGTACATATTGCCGGTCTGCGCCACGATGGCAAACGCCGTCGTGGGCAGCAGCCCACCGAACCAGCCGTTGCCGATGTGGTAGGGCAGGCTCATCGAGGTGTAGCGGATGCGGGTCGGGAACATCTCGACCAGCATGGCCGCAATCGGGCCGTAAACCATGGTCACCAGTATCACGAGATAGGTCAGGATCGCGACCATCATGACCTTGTCCATCTTGGCCGGGTCTGCCTTGGCGGGATAGCCATCGGCCTTCAGCGTGTCAGCGACGGCCTTCTTGAATTCGGCGTCCTTCTTCTTCAGGTCGTCAGGCGACAGGCCCTTGGCCGAATAGCTGGGAATCGAGGTCTCGCCCACTTTGACGACGGCCGGCGCGAGCGCCGCCCCAGCGACGTTGTCATAGCTCACCGAGGAGTTGGCCAGGACCTGTTTGGCGATGTCGCAGGAGCTGGTGAACTTTGCGGTGCCGGTCGGATTGAACTGGAACGAGCACTCGCTCGCGTCGGCAATCACCACCACCTTGTTCTTGGCTTGTGCTGCGTACAGGTCCGGGTTGGCAGCCTTGGTCAGCATGTTGAACACCGGGAAGTACGTCACCACGGCCAGCAGGCAGCCAGCCAGAATGATGGGCTTGCGGCCGATCTTGTCCGACAGGGAGCCGAACACGATGAAGAACGGTGTGCCGATGACCAGCGAGACCGCGATCATCAGGTTGGCGGTGACCGCATCCACCTTCAGCGCCTGGGTGAGGAAAAACAGCGCGTAGAACTGCCCGGTGTACCAGACCACGGCCTGGCCGGCGGTCAGACCGATGAGGGCCAGGATCACGATCTTCAGGTTCTTCCACTCGCCGAAGGATTCTGTCAGCGGCGACTTGGAGGTCTTGCCTTCCGACTTCATTTTCTGGAAGGCCGGCGACTCATTCAGGCTCAGGCGAATCCAGACCGACACCGCCAACAGCAGCACCGACACCAGGAATGGGATGCGCCATCCCCAATCGCCGAATGCGGCCTCGCCCATCAGCGTGCGGGTGCCCAGAATCACGACCAGAGACAGAAACAATCCCAGGGTCGCCGTGGTCTGAATCCACGAGGTGTAGGCCCCGCGTTTGCCATGTGGCGCGTGCTCGGCCACATAGGTGGCTGCGCCCCCGTATTCGCCGCCGAGCGCCAGCCCCTGCAGCATGCGCAATGCGATCAGGATCACCGGCGCGGCCACGCCGATGGTGGCGTAGCTCGGCAGCAAGCCGACGATGAAGGTCGACAGACCCATGATCAGGATCGTCACCAGGAAGGTGTACTTGCGGCCGATCATGTCGCCCAGCCGACCGAAGAAGATCGCACCGAAAGGCCGCACGATGAAGCCTGCCGCAAAAGCCAACAGCGCAAAAATGAAGGCCGATCCCGCGTCCAGTGCACTGAAGAATTGCTTGGCGATGATGGGCGCCAGCGAACCGTAGAGGTAGAAGTCGTACCACTCGAACACAGTGCCCAGCGAGGACGCAAAGATCACCTTGCGCTCTTCTGCCGACATGGGGCGATCCGCCGCAACAGTTGCCATGATTGTTGTCTCCAAAAAGAGTTTCCGCCTTCACCATGAAAGCTGAACCGATTGTTGGAGGACGCACTGACCCTGCTCTGACGCCAAACCAACAGGGGCTTGCGCCAAACTGAACCCGCACTGACAACTTAAGGTAAAACCCGCAGGCTCCGTTCCGGAATGTGGAATTGCGCTCAGTCCTTGCGCCGTACGCCCACGGGCAGCGCATCCACGGCATGCCATTGCGGCCCGTCGAACCACGCGTCGCCCTGCAGGCAGGCGCGCAGCATGGGCAAGGCATCCAGCCCCCAGAACATCCGGTCCTGGGCACAGAACGCAGGCACCCCGAAAACGCCCTGCGCCAGGGCCTGCGCGCCGTTGGCCTGAAGCTGCGCCTTCACCTCCGGTCCAGCCGGGTCATGGCGTGGCTGCAGGCGCTGCGCCAGTACTTCGGTGCGGGCCGGGTCGGCCGCCTCTTCGCCGCCCTGCCAGACGTGGCGGAAGATCGTCTCGCACACCGCGCGGCTGACCTGTCCGGGCTGCTGCGGCGCAGCGCAAGCCAACGCAAGACGCAGCAGAGGCAGGGGATTGAAGGGATGACTGGCCGGCAGCTCCAGCCCGACACCGAGTTCTTGTGCCATCCACAGAACGTGGCGATAGGTCCATGCGCGCTTGGGCGCGATTTCAGCCGGACCCAGCTGCCCGTGCGCCTTGAGCAGTCCGGCCAGCAACACAGGCCGGTAGTCCACGCTATGGCTCAACCCCTGCATGACCTGCGGCAAGCGCTGGAACGCCAGCCAGGAATAGGGTGACACGAAATCCAGATAAAAAGTGATCTGCTTCATGGCTTCGCCGTCACGAACTGAAAGCCCACGCGTCGCTCGATGCTGCGCCACACCTCGCGCTTGCCGGGTTCGCTCATGTCGCTCCACGCGGCAATCTCGTCGAGCGTACGGTAGCAGCCTTCGCACAGGCCGCTGGCCGGGTCCATGTGACAGACGGACACACACGGCGAGGGTTGTGCATCTTGCGCGGCGCGCGCCTCCCGGGCGCGTGCGGCGAATATCTCCAGTGCGCGTTCGCTGCCGGGTATTCCTGGCGTCACATCGGCCCATGGAGCGCCAGTGAGCCGTTCGAGATCCTGTGGAAAAAGCCGGAACACCGCGTGCGGATGCCCCGCCGCAGCCCACACCTCATCGAAGCGCAGCAGCTCGCGGTCGATCAGGGCCACCGGCGCAGTGGCGTGCGCCAGCGGCGGCACACCACCAATGGCGAAACCGGTTCGCGCCCTCACGAAAGCGGCATCCGCCCGTCCCACCGGCCCGACCAGCGCCGCCACCTTGCGCTCATCCACGCGCCGGTCGCCGCTGGCGATGACCAGCACGGCCGCGTCGTCCGACAGGCGTCGAAACAAGATACTCTTGGCCACCTGCCCGAGCTCGATGCCCAGCAGGTCCGCAGCCTGCTGCGCCGTGCGCGCGGCCTCGCTCAGCATGCGCGGCGCAGCTTCATAGCCCAGAGACTGCAAGGCGCAAACCACCCGCCGCACACCCTGCGGCATGGGCGTGAGTTCGGCGCCGCACACAGTGGTCAGCCGGCCCGCTTGTTGAGCACGGCCGTGGCTGCGCGCGAATTGGGCTTGCGCTGCAGAAAATCGCTGATGTACTTGCCGGCGTCAACGAGCTTGTCGAAATCGATGCCGGTGTCGATGTCCATGCCCCGCAGCATATAGGCCACGTCTTCGGTGGCGACATTGCCGGTCGCGCCCTTGGCATACGGACAGCCGCCTAAACCGGCGGAGGAGGTGTCGTACTGCCAGATGCCCATCTCCAGGCAGATCAGGGTGTTGGCCGCCGCCTGTCCATAGGTGTCGTGGAAATGGCCGGAGACATCGTCGATGGCCCAGTGCTTGAGCGCAGCCTCCATGGCACGCCGCACCTTGGTCGGCGTGCCCACGCCGATGGTGTCGGCCACACCCATGTGCTGCACGCCGATGTCCTTCATGAGCCGGGCCACGCGCTCCACGCTGGAAGGCGGAACCTCGCCCTCATAGGGGCAACCGACCGCGCAGGAGATGGCGCCACGCACGAACACGCCCTGCGCGCGCGCCGCCTCGACCACCGGGCGAAAGCGCTCGATGCTCTCGGCGATGGAGCAATTGATGTTGCGCTGGCTGAAAGCCTCGCTGGCAGCGCCGAACACGACCACCTCATCGGGCCTGGATGCGAGCGCGGCCTCCAGCCCCTTCATGTTGGGCACCAGGACCGAATAGCGCACACCGGCTTTGCGCCGGATGCCCGCCATCACCTCGGCGGCATCTGCCATCTGCGGCACCCATTTGGGCGACACGAAGCTGGTGACCTCGATCTCGGTGAGGCCCGCATCCTGCAGGCGATGCACCAGGCCGATCTTGATCTCGGCGGGCACGGGTTCTTTTTCATTCTGCAGTCCGTCGCGCGGACCGACATCAACGAGTTTGACTTTGGTAGGTAGTGACATTGAATTGAAGGCACCGCGCAGTGGGTGCGGGGCCTTGAAAAGATTATCCCTGCTATTGCCGTTCGATGCCTGCGGCCTTGATCACCGCCGACAGCCTTGTGAAATCACTGGCGATCTTCTCGGTAAACTGCGCCGGCGTCGAGGCCCGCGGCTCCATGCCGATGGTCTCCAGCTGCGCGCTCACTTCGCGTACGGCCACGGCGGACCTCATCGCGGCGCTCAACTTCTCCAGAATCGCCGGCGGCGTGCCGGCCGGCGCCACCACGCCGATGAAGCCTTCGAGCTCCAGATCCTTGTAGCCGGCCTCGCGCACCGTTGGCACATTCGGCAGCACACTGGAGCGCTGCGTACCCATCACGGCCAGGGCCTTCAGAGTACCTGCGCGGATGTGCGGCATCACCGCACCGGGCGCCTCGAAGGAAATGTCGATGCGCCCGGCGAGCAAGTCCATCGCGACCTCGGCCGGACCCTTGTAGGACACATCCATGACCCGCGCGCCGGTGCTGGCCTTGAATATCTCACCCAGCAGGCGCGAGGTCTGCGAGGACACGCCATAGTTGAGCTTGCCCGGCGCGGCCTTGGCCATGCGCACCAGATCGTCGACCGTCTGCGCCGACGAGGACTTGTTCACCACCAGCATGGGCGCGATCACGCCGATGAGGGAAATCGGCGCGAAATCCTTCTCGACGTTGTAGGGCAGGTTCTTGGCGAAGGCCGCGCCCACCGTCATGGTGGCGGCACTGCCCGCCAGCAGCGTATAGCCGTCCGGCTTGCTGCGCGCGACATGGGTGTTGCCGATCTGGCCGTTGGCGCCGGGCCGGTTCTCGATGATGACCGGCTTGCCTAGTGCGTCCGCAAGCTTTTGCGACACTGCGCGCACGGCCACATCGGTGGTGGAGGCCGGAGGGAAAGGCACGACCAGCGTGATGGGTCGGCTGGGGTAGACGTCTTGCGCGGCACAGGCGCCCGCGATTGTCAGCGCCAGGGCGCCCAAGGCAAAGTTGAATTTCATAGTGTCTCCAGTTGACGGGCGCGGATCATGGGTCTGCAAGGCCGGGCCGCCCCCGCAAAGCCCGTCGGGGCCAGCCCCTGTGCGGCCGATTGTCCTTGCTTCGCGCCTCCAGCGACAGTCCCCTTGGGGGGGGACGATCGGCCCGTCCGCACGCGGCTATGATCCCGCCATGGTTTCCCCCCTTTCCCCCTCTGGCACGGGACCGCTCAAAGGCCTCAAGGTCATTGAGATGGGCCAGCTGATTGCCGGCCCGTTCGCGGCCAAGACACTGTCCGATTTCGGCGCCGAAGTCATCAAGATCGAACCCCCGAAAAGCGGCGACCCCTTGCGCAAGTGGCGACTGCTGAAGGATGGCACCTCGGTGTGGTGGCAGGTGCAGTCGCGCAACAAGCGCTCGCTCGCCATGGATCTGCGCCAGCCCGAGGCGCGCGACATCGTGCGCGCGCTGGCCGCCGACGCCGACGTGCTGATCGAGAACTTCCGCCCTGGTGCCATGGAAGGCTGGGGCCTGGGCCCCGAAGACCTGCAGGCACGCAACCCGGGCCTGATCATGCTGCGCATCAGCGGCTACGGGCAAAGCGGCCCCTACCGCGACCGCCCCGGCTTCGGCGTGGTGGCCGAAGCCATGAGCGGCCTGCGCCACCTCACCGGCGAGCCGGGCCGCGTGCCGGTGCGCGTGGGTGTGAGCATCGGCGACACGTTGGCCTCGCTGCACGGCGTCATCGGCATCCTGATGGCCCTGCACCATCGCCACGCCAGCGTCAGCCCCGAGGCGCCGCGCGGACGCGGGCAGGTGATCGACGTGGCCCTGTACGAGGCCGTGTTCAACTGCATGGAGAGCCTGCTGCCCGAATACAGCGCCTTCGGCGCGGTGCGCGAGCCCGCCGGCTCCGCGCTGCCAGGCATTGCGCCGACCAATGCCTACCGGTGCCGGGATGGCGGTTTTGCCCTGGTCGCGGGCAACGGCGACAGCATCTATCGCCGCCTCATGCAATGTATCGGGCGGCCCGACCTGGGCGAGGCGCCCGACCTGCAGGACAACGCCGGGCGCGTGGCGCGGGTGGACGAGCTGGACGCGGCCATCGGCGCCTGGACTGCGGGCCTCACGGTCGATGAAGTTCTGGCAGCACTGGAACGCGCCGAAGTTCCCTGCGGAAAAATCTACACCGTGGCCGACATCGCCGCCGACCCCCACTACGCCGCGCGCGGCATGCTGCAGCAGATCACCATGACTGACGGCGCGCCCCTGACCGTGCCCGGCTTCGTGCCCAAGATGTCACTGACCCCCGGGGGCCACCGGCGCAATGCGCCGGGCATCGGACAGGATACCGATGCCGTGCTGCGCGAAGTGGGCCTGGACGAAGCGCAGATCAAGGTGCTGCGCGAGCGCGGCGTCGTCGCCTAGTCGTTCTGCGCCAGGCGTGGGCTCAATACCCGCGCTGAAGATCGACCTTTCCCGAGACCGCTTCACCGCGTTGCAGGGCGCGGATTTTGGCCGCGATCTGGGCCACGGTCTCATCGCGCAGCGTTCGCGCCGAACTGTGCGGCGTGACCCTGATCCGCGGATGCTGCCAGAACGGGTGCTGCGCCGGCAGCGGTTCGGTGCGAAACACGTCCAGCGCTGCGCCCTCGATCCGGCCCTCGTCGATGAGCGCCAACAAGTCTTCTTCGACCAGATGCTCACCGCGCGCCACATTGACGATGTAGCTGCCGGGCAGCAGGCGCGACAGCGTCTCGCGCCGCATGATGTCCCGGGTCTGCGGCGTCAGAGGCAGCATGCACACCAGAATGCGCGTGGCGGCCAGAAATTCGTCGAACTGCGCAGCGCCGGCATAGCACCGGAGCCCCTCCATCGATTTCGGTGTCCGGCTCCAGCCTGCCAGCGGAAAGCCGAACTGCGCCAGCGCCCGGGCCACACTGGCGCCCAGCACGCCCAGGCCCATGATGCCGACCGGAAAGTCCGCGCGCCGCAGCGGCTTGCGCAACGCCCACTGGCCCGCGCGCTGACTCTCCTCATAGCGCTCCATCTCGCGGAAATGACGGATCACGGCGTGGCACACGTACTCGGCCATCTGCACGCCCATGCCGCCATCCTCCAGCCGCACCAGCGCGGCGCCGGGCGGCAGGCGCAAGCCGAGCAGGGCATCGACGCCGGCACCCATGTTGAAGATGCATCGAAGGCCGGGCTGCGCGTCAAAGAACTGCTGTGGCGCGCGCCACACCACGGCATACTCGGCCGGCGGCGCGCCCGGCGCCCATTCCTGCACCTGCGCATCCGGCAAGGCGTCACGCAAGCTCTGCAACCAGTCATCGGCGCGCGCATCGAGACTGCAAAAGACGATTCGCATGGCGTGTGCTTTCTCTCAATTGGACAGTCGCAGCAACTCGGCACCTTCGGCCACCTGATCGCCCGGCGCGTACAGCAGCTCCTGCACCACGCCATCGGCGGGGGCCGCAATCGTGTGTTCCATCTTCATGGCTTCCATCACCGCCAATGCCTGCCCCCGCGTCACCCGGTCTCCGGCCTTGACCGCGAACGACACCACTTTGCCCGGCATGGGCGCGCTCAAGCGGCCGCTGTCGGCATGCGCATCAAGGGCATGGGTCAACGGATCGACCACGCGGATCTGTGTCGCGCCCTGGACCATGAACACATGCACAAATTCGCCCTGCCGATAGACGTGCGCCACACGCCGCTCATCGGCAAAGTCCAGCAGCAGCCCGCCTTCTTCCTTACGGAAACTCAAGGCGCCGGACACCCCGCCCACACTCAGGGTCAAGCCGCCTTCGTGCCGGCAGACCAGTTCTGCGCGCTGGGCCTCGCCATGGAACTCGAACCCGAAGGCGCGCACCGCCGCGCCATGGGAACGCCAGGAATCGCGCCGGCTCCAGGGATCGGCGTCTGCCAGGGCCCGCTCGTCCTGCAGGACATGGGCCACCGCCGCAGCCGCAGCCAGCGGCAGCCCGACCGCCTCCTGGCGGAACAGCCCATCGCGCTCGCGCTCTATCAGCGCAGTGTCCAGGTTCGCCTGCGCGAAAGACGGACTGCGCAGAACATGCCGCAGGAATTGCACATTGGTCGACAGGCCGACGATGTGCGTGCGGGCCAGCGCCCCGTCCAACCGGGCCAGGGCCTGCTCCCGGTTCTCGCCATGCACAATGAGCTTGGCAATCATCGAATCGTAAAACGGTGATACCGTATCGCCCTCGCGCATGCCGTCGTCCATGCGCAGGTCCGCACGCTCGAAGCTGGCGCCCTGCGGCTTTCGGTACACACGCAGAGTGCCTGTGGCCGGCAGGAAATCATTGTCCGGATTCTCGGCGCAGATGCGCGCCTCGATCGCATGGCCCTGGATGCGCAGCGCCGACTGCGGCAGTGGCAGGGCTTCCCCGCGGGCCACACGCAGCTGCCACTCGACCAGATCCAGGCCGGTGATCGCCTCGGTCACAGGATGCTCCACCTGCAGCCGGGTGTTCATCTCCATGAAAAAGAAATCCATGCGGCCATCGTCCCCTTGCTCGACGATGAACTCCACCGTGCCTGCACCCACATAGCTCACCGCGCGCGCCGCGGCCACGGCGGCCTGCCCCATCTTCTCGCGCAGCGCGGGCGTCATGCCAGGAGCTGGCGCTTCCTCCAGCACCTTCTGATGGCGCCGCTGCACGGAGCAGTCGCGCTCGAACAGATGCACGTAGTTCCCCTGTGTGTCGCCGAACACCTGAATCTCGATATGCCGGGGGCGCTGCACATACTTCTCGATCAGCACCGCCTGATCGCCAAAACTGCCGGCCGCCTCACGCTGGCAAGACAGCAGCGCTGCTTCGAAATCCTGCGTCCGCGCGACCACGCGCATGCCCTTGCCGCCACCGCCCGCGCTGGCCTTGATCAGCACCGGATAGCCGATGCGGTCTGCCTCGCGCTGCAGCAGCGCTGCGTCCTGGTCGGCGCCGTGGTAGCCGGGCACCAGCGGCACGCCGGCCTTCTCCATGAGTCGCTTGGACTGCGCCTTCAGGCCCATGGCCCGGATCGCCGACGGCGGTGGTCCTATGAACACCAGGCCCGCGTCGGCGCAGGCCTGCGCGAAGTCCTCGTTCTCGCTGAGGAAGCCGTAGCCCGGATGAATGGCCTGGGCCCCGGTGGCGCGAGCGGCGGCAATGATCTTGTCCCCGCACAGATAGCTGTCACGCGGCGCGCTGCCGCCCAGGTGCACGGCTTCGTCGCACACGCTGACATGCTTGGCCTGCGCATCGGCGTCCGAATACACGGCCACGGTGCGCACGGCCATGCGCCTGGCCGTGGCCGCAACGCGGCAGGCGATTTCGCCGCGGTTGGCGATAAGAATCTTGTCGAACATCGCGGCGCCGGCCTCAGACCTTGGGCAGCCAGGCCGGCTGGCGCTTCTGCAGGAAAGACTGAACGCCCTCGCGACCTTCTTCGCTTGCGCGTATGTCGGCAATCAAATTCACCGTCATTCCGATCAGCTCGGAACTGAGCGGCTGTCCCGCCACATCGTGCACCAGCTTCTTGCACACCCGCACCGCATGCGGCCCGGCATTGACCAGGGCCTTGGTCAGGGCCGCGACGCTGGCGTCGAGCCGATCCGCAGGCACCACCTCATGCACGAATCCGATACGCAGCGCCTCTTGCGCATCGAAGCGCTCCGCGGTCAGAAAGTACCGGTGCGCGGCCCGCTCGCCCATGGCACGGATCACATAGGGGCTGATGGTCGCGGGCACCAGGCCCAGACGCACCTCGCTCAGGCAGTAATGCGCCGTATCGACGGAGACGGCGATGTCGCATGCCGCCACGAGCCCGGTGCCGCCTGCGTAGACATCGCCCTGCACCTTGGCGATCGTCGGCTTCGGGCATTCATGGATGGCAAACAGCATGGCCCCAAGCTGCCCTCCATCCGCGAGGTTTTCCGCGTGGCTGTAATCGGCCATCCGCCGCATCCAGTTCAGATCTGCTCCGGCGCAGTAGGCTGCGCCCCTGGCTGCCAGAACAATGCAGCGCACATCCTCGCGCGAACCCAGCTCGGTAAATGCCTGGCTGAGTTCCGCGATGACCTCTTCGTTGAAGGCATTGCGCATGTCGGGTCGGTTCAGGGTGAGCGTGGCCACATAGGCGGACACTTCGAGTTCAAGGTGCTTCATTGTTGAGGTCTCCAGATAACTTGGGAATCGACGGCATACAGACTGCAGCCGCCATGGGTATTGCATCGCTCCAACGTGCGGCGCAAGGGATCGTCGCCATCGGGCTCACATCCGGAACACGCCGAAGCGCGGCTCGGGGATGGGCGCATTCAGACTGGCCGACAAGCCCAGCGCCAGCACCCGGCGCGTGTCGGCAGGGTCGATCACGCCGTCATCCCACAAACGGGCGCTCGAATAATAGGGGTGGGCCTGCCGCTCGAACTGGTCGAGCACGGGTTGCTTGAAGGCCCGCTCCTCCTGCTCGCTCCAGCTACCGCCGCGGCCTTCGATGCCCGCGCGTCGCACGGTAGCCAGCACTGACGCCGCCTGCTCGCCGCCCATCACGCCAATGCGCGCGTTGGGCCACATCCACAGGAACCGGGGGCTGAAGGCGCGGCCGCACATGCCATAGTTGCCGGCGCCGAAACTGCCGCCAATGACCACCGTGAACTTGGGCACCTGTGCCGTCGCCACCGCCGTGACCAGCTTGGCGCCATGGCGCGCAATGCCTTCGTTCTCGTACTTGCGCCCAACCATGAAACCGGTGATGTTCTGCAGAAAAACCAGGGGGATCTTGCGTTGACAGCACAGCTCGATGAAATGCGCGCCTTTTTGCGCCGACTCGCCGAACAGGATTCCGTTATTGGCAATGATGCCCACCGGCATGCCCTCGATGCGGGCAAAGCCGGTGACCAGCGTGGTGCCGAAGCGGGCCTTGAACTCGTCGAAATCGCTGTCGTCGACGATGCGCGCGATGATCTCGCGCACGTCAAAGGGCTTGCGCGTGTCCGTCGGAATCACGCCGTACAACTCGCTACCCGGGTGCCGTGGCGCAAGGATAGGCTGCGCCGGCTGGGGCTTGGCCCGCTGCGTGCGCAGATTGAGATTCGCCACCGCCGCGCGCGCCAGCGCCAATGCATGCGCGTCGTTCTGCGCCAGATGATCGGCCACGCCCGACAGCCGCGTGTGCACATCACCGCCGCCCAGCTCCTCTGCACTCACAATCTCGCCCGTGGCCGCCTTCACCAGCGGCGGACCACCCAGAAAAATTGTGCCCTGGTTCTTGACGATGATGGTCTCGTCACTCATGGCCGGCACATAGGCGCCGCCTGCCGTACAACTGCCCATGACCACGGCAATCTGGCCGATGCCCAATGCGCTCATATTGGCCTGATTGAAGAAAATGCGCCCGAAATGCTCGCGGTCCGGAAAGACCTCGTCCTGCTGCGGCAGGTTGGCGCCGCCCGAATCGACCAGGTAGATGCAGGGCAAGCGGTTCTGCTGGGCAACTTCCTGCGCACGCAGATGCTTCTTGACCGTCAGCGGGTAATACGTGCCGCCCTTGACCGTCGCATCGTTGCACACGATCACGCACTCCACGCCGCTCACACGGCCGATGCCGGTAATGAGCCCCGCACCCGGCGCATCGCCGTCGTACATGCCGTGCGCCGCCAGGGGAGCAATCTCGAGAAACGGCGTGCCGGGGTCCAGCAGCATCTGCACCCGCTCGCGCGGTGGCAGCTTTCCCCGGGCCACATGCTTGGCCAATGCAGCCTCGCCGCCGCCGGCGGCGGCCCTGGCGACCTGGGCCTGCAGGTCGAGCGTCAGTTCGCGCATCGCGGCCGCGTTGGCCAGGAACTCGGTTGAGCGCGGATTGAGTTGAGTCTCCAGAGCAGGCATGGAAAGCTTTCCGTTGAAGGGGGCTGAGGTACAGCCTTGAAAAATGTGCGCCGTGTGGTCAAAGCATCTCGAGCGCCACTGCTGTGCCTTCGCCGCCACCGATGCACAAGGTGGCTACGCCGCGCTTGAGCCCGCGCGCCTTCAGGGCATGCATCAGCGTGACCATGATGCGCGCGCCGCTGGCGCCGATCGGGTGCCCCAGCGCGCAGGCGCCGCCATTCACATTGAGAATCTCGTGCGCCACCTTGAACTCGGCCATGAAGGCCATGGGCACGACGGCAAACGCCTCATTGACCTCCCACAGGTCCACATCCTTGACCGCCCAGCCCGTCTTGGCAAACAGCTTTTGCACCGCGCCCACCGGCGCCGTGGTGAACCAGTCCGGCTCCTGCGCGTGCGTGGCATGGCCCACCAGGCGCGCCAGGGGCTTGGCGCCCAGGCGCGCCGCGGTGGACTCACGCATCATGACCAGCGCCGCAGCGCCGTCGTTGATCGACGAGCTCGACGCCGCGGTGATGGTGCCGTCCTTCTTGAAGGCGGGCTTGAGCGTCGGGATCTTGTCCAGCTTGACCTTGCCTGGGCCTTCGTCGATCGAGATCACGGTGTCGCCGGAACGTCCCTTGACCGTGACCGGCGTGATCTCAACGGAAAAGGCGCCGGACTCGGTGGCCGCCTTGGCGCGGTTGACGCTGGCCACGGCAAACGCATCCTGCGCTTCGCGACTGAACTTGTACTTGGCGGCACATTCCTCGCCGAAAGTGCCCATGGCGCGGCCCGGCTCGTAGGCGTCTTCCAGTCCGTCGAGCATCATGTGGTCATAGATGCGGTCGTGGCCAATGCGGATGCCACTGCGGCCTTTGAGCAGCAGATGCGGCGCGTTGGTCATGCTCTCCATGCCGCCGGCCACCATCACATCGTGCGTGCCTACCAGCAGCATGTCGTGCGCGAACATCGCGGCCTTCATCCCCGAGCCACACATCTTGGACAGCGTCACCGCGCCAGCGCCCTTGGGCAGGCCGCCCTTGAAGGCCGCCTGGCGCGCGGGCGCCTGCCCCTGTCCCGCCATCAGGCAGTTGCCGAACAGCACCTCTCCCACGACGTCCACAGAAACGCCCGAGCGCTCCATGGCAGCGCGGATGGCCGCGCCGCCGAGGTCATGCGCCGACAGGATTGAAAAATCGCCCTGGAAGCCGCCCATGGGGGTGCGCGCAGCGCCGACGATGACAATGGATTCAGACATGAGGTTCTCCTTGTGAAACAAAAAATTGATAAGTCACGCGCAAGGCCCGCAGCCTCAGCTCGTTCCCGCCCGCGGCGGATTGACTGCAAAGCGCCTCTCGCGCTCATAGGGAAACACATCGTGCACATGCCCGGCCCGGATACGCTCCTGGTGCGCCTGCCAGAAACCGGGGTCCAGCAAATCGGCATGGTGCCGCATGAAAAACTCGCGCACCGCAGGATTGCCGAGCAGAAAAGGCTCGAAAGTCTCTGGAAATACATCCTTGGGGCCTACCGAATACCAGGTTTCGCCACTCATTTCGTCTTCCGGCGTGCGCGGCAGGGGCACCTTGCGGAAATTGCAGTCCGTGATGTATTCAATCTCGTCGTAGTCATAAAACACCACCTTGCCTTGGCGCGTGATGCCGAAATTCTTCCACAGCATGTCCCCCGGAAAGATATTGGCAGCCACCAGGTCCTTGATCGCGTTGCCGTACTCTACGACCGCGCTCTCTATCTGCCGGCGCGCCGCAGCATCCGCGGGCCCCGCGTCGAAAGCTTCCTGCAGATAGATGTTCAGGGGAATCATCCGCCGCTCGATATACAGGTGCTTGATGACGACCTCGCCAGCACCGCGCGCCGCGTCCGCAGCCAACTCCAGCTGACTGGGCGCGAACTTCTGGATTTCGGCCAGCAACTCATCGTCGAAGCGTTCACGCGGAAACGCCACCTGACTGTACTCCAGCGTGTCGGCCATGCGACCCACGCGATCATGCTGCTTGACCAGAAGGTACTTGCCCATGATCTGCTCGCGTGTCGTGTCCTTCTGCGGCGGATAAAAATCCTTGATGAGCTTGAACACATAGGGAAACGAGGGCAGATCGAACACCAGCATCACCATCCCCTTGATGCCCGGGGCGATTCTGAACTTGTCGCTCGAATGGCGCAGGTGGTAGAGAAAGTCGCGATAAAACAGCGTCTTGCCCTGCTTGGCCAGTCCCAGCGCGTTATAGATTTCGGCGCGCGGCTTGCGCGGCATCATGCTGCGCAGGAACTGCACATAGGCCGATGGAATCTCCATCTCGACCATGAAGTAGGCCCGTGCGAAGCTGAACAGCGCCAGTAGGTCCTCCTCGCCGAAAAGCGCCGCATCCACCGCCAGCAGCCCACTGTCGGCATGCAGAATGGGCAGCGCAAACGGCTGCTCGGCAAAGCCGTTGATGATCTTGCCCACCAGGTAGGCGCCCTTGTTCCGGTAGAACAGGCTGGATAAAACCTGAATCTGAAAGTTGGCGCGCAACTTGACCAGCTTCATGCGCCCACGCACCGCCTCGGCGACATAGCCTGCATCGCGACCCATGTTCTCGAACTCGCGCCGCAGACCGAAGCTGGCCAATATGCTCAGGAAGGTCGCCTCCAGCCCACCCTCTCCCGGGTAATACGCGACATAGGTGGGCCGGGCCGTCGGCTCCTCATTTTCGATGTACTCCGTGCTGACTGCCGGCCGCACGAAGATGAAATCATTATTGAAGTGCGTGCGGTGCAGAATCTTGGTCGTGACGGAATTGAAGAAAGTCTCCGCCAGCTCCGGCTGGTAATGATTGACCAGCAGGCCGATGTAGTGCAACTTGACCTGCTGCCAGATGTTCATGCTCTGTTCTCCCGCGCGGAACTCGCGTTCCAGGCGCGTCGAGCATTCGCGCACACGCAGATCATAGAACTCGATGCGCTCGCGCTGGGCGCGCTGCTGCCCATGCCAGTCGGCCGTCTCGAAGCGGTGCTTGGCGCGCGCGGATTCTGTGCGGAACAACCGGTAGTGCCGGTTGAAACCATCCATCATCGCCTTCGCAATATCGTAGGCAATGGTCGAATCCAGGCGCTGGGGAAACACGGTCTACCGCCTGCGCTGCGCCACGTTCTGGATCGCGGCCTGGTACAGAGGCTCCAGCACCGCAGGCCCTGTCACAGAGACGTGCAGGTCTTGCAGCAGTCCGTCGTGCACGCCGTAAGTCCAGCCATGGACGCTGACCTTCTGCCCGCGCGCCCAGGCGTCGAGCATGACGGTGCTGACGCAGACATTGACCACCTGCTCGATCACGTTGATCTCGCAAAGCGCATCGGCCCGGCCGTTCTCGTCCAGCGCGTCAAGCAGCGTGCGGTGCCGGTCGCGCACATCCTGGATATGGCGGATCCAGTTGTCGGCCAGCCCGATGCGCGCGCCCTCCAGGGCCGCCTGCACGCCCGAGCAGCCATAGTGGCCCACCACCATCACGTGCTCAACCTTGAGCCGCTCGACAGCAAACTGGATGGCCGACAAGGCGTTGAGGTCCGAATGGACAACGATGTTCGCCACA
Source organism: Burkholderiaceae bacterium (assembly GCA_030653255.1). Lineage (GTDB taxonomy): Bacteria > Pseudomonadota > Gammaproteobacteria > Burkholderiales > Burkholderiaceae_C > JAURZS01. Next base: position 16,732 of record JAURZS010000182.1, read on the forward strand.
TTGCGGTGCACGAACACCTCGCCTGGCTCCAGGCCGGTGATCTGGTTGGCCGGCACGCGGCTGTCGGAACAGCCGATCCACATGTACCGTGGCGTCTGCTGCTTGACCAGTCCGGTGAAAAATCCCGGACGGTCGCGCTCCATCTGGGCGGCCCATTGCCGGTTATGGGTAAAAAGTTCTTTGAGCGTGGTTGGCATTTGCTTGCTTCCTGTGGAAATTTTCTACAAGGTTTCGGAGAACAATTCACGGCCGATCAACATCCGCCGGATTTCGCTGGTTCCCGCCCCGATCTCATAGAGCTTGGCGTCGCGCCATAGGCGGCCCAGCGGGTAGTCGTTGATATAGCCGTTGCCGCCAAATATCTGGATGCCCTCGCCCGCCATCCATGTCGCCTTCTCGGCGCACCACAGAATGACCGAGGCGCAATCCTTTCGCACCCGGCGCACATGCTCGCTGCCCAGCGCATCCAGATTCTTGCCCACCGTATAGCAATAGGCACGGCCGGCTTGCAAGGTCGTGTACATGTCGGCGACCTTGCCCTGGATCAGCTGGAACTCCCCGATGCTCTGGCCGAACTGCCGCCGCTCGTGGATATAGGGCACAACCTGGTCCATCACCGCCTGCATGATGCCGATCGGACCGGCCGACAGCACGGCGCGCTCGTAATCAAGCCCGCTCATCAGCACACGGGCGCCGCCATTGAGGCCGCCCAGGATGTTGTCGGCACTCACCTCGACATCGCGGAACACCAGTTCTCCGGTGTGACTGCCGCGCATGCCCAGCTTGTTCAGCTTCTGCGCCACGGAAAAACCCTTCATCCCTTTTTCAATCAGAAAGGCGGTGACCCCGCGCGCGCCGAGCTCGGGTTCGGTCTTCGCGTAAACCACCAGCGTATCTGCATCCGGACCGTTGGTAATCCACATCTTGCTGCCGTTGAGCAGGTAATACCCGCCTTTGTCCTCGGCCCTGAGCTTCATGGAAAGTACGTCACTGCCGGCGCCGGACTCGCTCATCGCCAGCGCGCCGACATGTTCGCCGCTGATCAGCCCTGGCAAGTACTTGCGCCGCTGGGCCTCGCTGCCATTGCGCCGGATCTGGTTCACACACAGATTGCTGTGCGCCCCGTAGCTCAGGCCCACGGAGGCGGATGCGCGGCTGATCTCCTCCATGGCAATCATGTGGGCCAGGTAGCCCATGCCCGCGCCGCCGTAGGCTTCGGGCACCGTGATGCCCAGTACGCCGAGTTCGCCCATCTTGCGCCAAAGCTGCATGGGAAACTGGTCGCTGGCGTCGATCGACGCGGCCAGCGGCGCGATCTCGGCCTGCGCGAAATCGCGCACCGCGTCGCGCAGCGCATCGATGTCCTCGCCAAGTTGAAAGTCAAGTCCGGGCAGATTCATGCGCTTACTCCAGCTTCGGTTTCCTTGGGTGTCCGGCCCTCATTTGACGGCCTTTTTCTCATGGCGGGCCAGCAGAGTGCGTGCTTCGCGCTCATGCTTTCGAATCTCGGCCAGGTTAGCCTGCAGGTCTGCCAGCTGCGCTTCGAGGCGGCCCCTGTGCTCGGCCAGAACCTCCAGGAACTTCCGCAACTGCGGCACGGTGTCGCGCGGGGTGTCGTAGACATCGATAACCGCCTTGGCCTCGGTCAGACTCAATCCCAGACGCTTGGCGCGCAAAGTCAGTTTCAGGCGCGCGCGGTCGCCGCTGGAATACACCCGGTTGCGACCACCCGGCCCCGAACGCTGGGGTCGCAGCAGGCCCAGGTCCTCGTAAAAGCGCATCGCCCGGGTCGTCAGCTCGAACTCCCGGGCCAGATCGCCGATGGTGTAGGTGGTAGCCATAAAGTTCCGATTCGGCCGGCTTGCAGCGCTGCAGCGCGCCGGCGCCTACAATGGATACTCCAACGTTGACGTTTACGTAAACGTCAATTATGAACCAGTTTTCTCTCATGAATGCACTCGAACGGCAGCTCCACTACCCACTGGGCGACACCCTGCCCGCACATGGCGGCGCATTGCAGATCGCCCCGGGCGTCAAATGGATACGGATGGTGCTGCCTTTTGCCCTGAACCACATCAACCTGTGGTTGCTTGAAGACCAGATGGACGGCCCCGACGGCCCGGTCAAGGGTTGGGCCGTGGTCGACTGCTGCATCGCGCGCGACGAATCCCGGGCCCAGTGGGAACAGGTGTTCTCCAATGAGCTCGACGGCTGCCCCATCCTGCGCGTCATCGTGACCCACATGCACCCCGACCACATCGGTCTGGCGCAATGGCTGTGCGAGCGCTGGAACGTGTTGCTGTGGGCCAGCGCGACCGACTACTTCATGGCGCGCCTGGTCAGCGTGCGAGGCGCCATCGAGGGTGCGGACGCCGGCGATTTCCAGGCCTCGCACGGACTGAGCGACCCGCAGGCCCTCAGCATCATGCGCGGGCGCGTCGAATATTTCACCAACATGGTGGCGGGCCTGCCACGGCGCTTCCACCGCATGCGCGACGGCGACCGTCTGCGCATCGGCGCCAACGAATGGACCTGCATCTCCGGCCATGGCCACTCGCCCGAGCACATCGCGCTGCATTGCGAGAGCCTCGGCGTGCTGATCAGCGGCGACATGGTCCTGCCACGCATTTCCACCAATGTCAGCGTGTTCGACATCGAGCCCGAAGCCAATCCACTGGCCCTGTTTCTCGATTCCATCGAAAAATTCCGTGCGCTGCCCGCCGACACCCTGACGCTGCCTGCCCATGGCAAACCTTTCAAGGGCTTGCACACCCGCATCGACCAGCTGAGCGACCACCACCGCGACCGTCTGGCCGAAGTGATGCAGGCCTGCGAGTCCGGTCCGCAGCATGCCGCGGACATATTGCCTGTCATGTTCCATCGCGAGCTGGACGCCCACCAGACCACCTTCGCCATGGGCGAGGCCATCGCCCACCTGCACTACCTCTGGCATGCCGGGCAGCTGCAAAGGCAGCGCGGCAGCGACGGCGTCTACCGCTTCGGCCTGGCTGACGTGCCTACCAACGCGGCAGCAACTCGTCCTTGAGCTGGTCGCGCAACTCGGCGTAGTCAGGCACCACGGTGCGCACTGTGTCCCAGAAACGCGGACTATGGTCCATCACCCTCAGGTGGCTCAGCTCATGGGCGACCACATAGTCGATGACCGACTGGCGGAAATGAATCAGCCGCCAGTTGAGCCTGATAGAGCCGTCCGCCTTGGCCGTGCCCCAACGGGTGCCCGCGTTGGACAGACTGAGCTTGTGCCACTGCACATCCAGCCGCTGGGCAAAATGATCGAGCCGCTCGGTGAACACCCGCTTGGCCTGACGCATCAGCCATGCCTGCACTGCGTCGCGGATCTGCTCGGGCGCGGCATTGTGCGCCAACCCGATGTGCAGCGCGTGCCGGGGCACGCCCGGAAGCGAAGGCCCGTCGCTGTGCAGCACGGCGCCCACCCCCTCGAACGCATGCCGCGGATCCAGTACCAGAATCACCGTCTCACCGAGGAAAGGCAGCGTCGCGCCTTCCTTCCATTCGATGCGGGCCGAGGCCATGCGCTCGCCCCGCTGGCGCGCCTCGTCAAGCTTGCTCAGGATCCAGGCGGATTTCTCGCGCAAGGCGGCCTCCACCTCGTACAGTGGCACCCAGCGCGGCGCGCTCACAACCAGGCCGTCGGGGCCAACGACAAAACCAATGGTGCGGCGCTTGCCGCGCTTGAATTCATAGCCCACCACTGAATTTCCCAGCGATGCCTGGCGATTGGCCCGCGGATGCGAGAACGCGGCGGGCACCATCACCCGATCAAGCGGCTCTGCCGGCGCGGCGACAGGCGGGCGATCGAACAAATCGAGCGTGAGCTGAATCAGGCGGTGCATCAAGACCGGAGTTTAGCGGTAGGCCTCGGGGTCCAGGCGCCGCATTTCTGCCTCGATCCAGTCCTCGACCTCCCGCATCAACTCGTCCGGGCTTCGGCCCTGGCTCGGGATCGGCTTTCCGATCGAGACATCGACCACCCCCGCACGCTTGATGAAGGCCTTGCGCGGCCAGCACTTGGCCGAGGTCACCGCAATCGGGATGACCGGTGCGCCGGTCTCGATCGCCAGGCGTGTGCCGCCCGATTTATAGACCCCCTTGCGTCCCCGCGCAATGCGCGTCCCCTCAGGGAACATGATGATCCAGATGCCCTGCGCCAGCAGGTTTCGCCCCTGAATCACCACCTTGTTGAACGCCTGCGCACGCTGGCTGCGATCAATGTGGATCATGTCGAGCCGCCCCATGGCCCAGCCAAAGAAAGGCACGTACAGCAGCTCCTTCTTGAACACGAAAGCCAGCGGATGCGGCATCAGCGTGGGCAGCAGGAAAGTCTCGTAGGTGGACTGGTGCTTCACCAGCAGGATCGCAGGACTCGTCTCGCCCTGCGGCAGGTTCTCCATGCCACTCACCCGGGCCTCGATGCCCGTGATCAGCCGGGCGCCCCCGATGGCCCAGCCCAGCCAGCGCACGGCCATCCAGTACATGGGCACACCACGCCGCCACAAGGACGCCGTCAGCATCACGAGTGCCCAGGGAATCACCGTAACCAGCATCCACAGCGCGTGCAACAACGATCGAATGAAAGGCATGAGAGAGGCCGTAAGAGGGATATTCAGTTCGGGCGGGCCGACTTCGTCCGCGCCTCCCGGGCAATCAGAAAACTCGCGAAGCTCGCCAGGTCCTCGTGCACCGTGGTGCCCGCAGGAAACGCGGCGGGCAGGGGTCCATCGCGCAGCGCCGCCCCCTTGCCCGTCAGCACCAGATGCGGCTCGCAACCCGCTGCCACGCCGGCCTGCAGATCGCGCAGGCTGTCGCCCACCGCAGGCACGCCGGCCAGCTCGACGCCATAGCGCTCTCCGATCTGCTCGAACAGACCGGGCTTGGGCTTGCGGCAGGCGCAGTCATCCTCTGACTTGTGTGGGCAGAAGAAAACCGCCTCGATGCGCCCACCAGCGGCGGCCAGCAGCTTGTGCATCTTGACGTGCATCGCATTGAGAGTGCCCACATCGAACAAGCCGCGGCCCAACCCCGATTGATTCGACGCCACGACCACATGCCAGCCCGCATGATTGAGCCGGGCGACGGCATCGAGCGCCCCTGGCAGCGGAACCCACTCATCCACTGTCTTGACGAAATCATGCCGATCGGCATTGATAGTGCCGTCGCGATCGATGATGACCAGCTTCATGGTCTGCATGTCAGCTCGCGAGCTTTGACAGATCGGCCACGCGGTTCATCGCTGCGTGCAAAGTGGCCAGCAGACCCAACCGGTTCAGCCGCAGGTCCATTTCTTCCGCATTGACCATTACGCCGTCGAAGAAATCGTCAACTGGCCCGCGCAATGCGGCCAGCGTCTGCAAGGACGCCGCGTAGTCGCCTGCATCGAACTGCGCACCGGCCCGCGCCGCGATCGGGCCGGTAGCCGCGTGCAGGGCGCGCTCGGCCGGTTCGCGCAGCAGCAGCTCGCTGACATGCGCATCGACATCGAGCGCCTTCTTCAGGATATTGGAAATACGCTTGTTGGCCGCCGCCAGCGCGGGCGCCTCGGGCAGCAGCGCGAACTCGCGCACAGCCGCAAGGCGCTGCGGCACTTCGCCCAGGCGCTGCGGCCGCAGCGAGACCACGGCATCGACTTCCTTGCTGCTGAAGCCCTGCTCGCGCAGCAGGCCCGCCAGTCGGTCGTAGATGAAATCGCTCAGTGCCTCGGCGACCTTGCTCGGCTCCAGCGCCTTCAAGGACTCTCCGGCCTGCGAAGCAGCCGCATCGCCACCCTTGGCCTGTGCCGCCAGATCTTCGCGCAATACGGCCAAAGCCAGATCCAGCAAGTCCGCCAGCCGCAGCGGAAGATCCTTTTCCACCAGCATGCGAATCACGCCCAGCGCATGGCGGCGCAAGGCAAAAGGATCCTTGTCGCCGGTGGGCAGATTGCCGATGCCGAACAGACCGGTCAACGTCTCCAGCTTGTCGGCCAGCGCGACCACCACGCCGACCTCATTGCGCGGCAGCTCGTCGCCGGCAAAGCGCGGACGGTAGTGATCCTCAATGGCGTCGGCCACCTCCGCGCCCAGGCCATCGTTGAGCGCGTAGTAGCGCCCCATCGTTCCCTGCAGCTCGGGAAACTCGCCCACCATGTCCGTCAGCAGGTCCGCCTTGGCCAGCGTCGCCGCCTGCTCTGCCTTGTTCGCAAGAATGTCGCCACCCCACTGGCGCCCGATGCCCGCAGCAATGGCGCGCACACGCTGCGTGCGCCTACCCTGCGAGCCCAGCTTGTTGTGATAGACCACTCTGGCCAGCCCCGGCACCCGGGCACTCAGCGACCGCCGCCGGTCCTGATCGAAAAAGAACTTCGCATCGGCCAGGCGCGGCCGCACCACGCGCTCATTGCCGCCGATCACAGCACTGGCATCGACCGGACTGATGTTGCTGACCACGAGAAAACAATCCGTCAGCTTGCCTGCGGCATCCAGCAGAGGGAAATATTTCTGGTTCGCCTTCATGGTCAGGATCAGGCATTCCTGCGGCACTTCCAGAAACTCGGTATCGAACCGGCAGATCAGCACATTGGGCCGCTCCACCAGCGCCGTCACCTCATCGAGCAAGGCATCGTCCTCGATCGCCCGCGCGCCGCCGCCCACGCGCGCCGCGGCGGCGGCCAGCAGGCGCACGATCTCGGCGCGGCGCGCCTCGAAACTGGCAATCACGGCGCCGTCCTGCGCGAGTCGCTGGGCATATTCATCGGCGTGGCGCAAGACCACCGGATCCACGGCAGCCTCGAAACGGTGACCATGCGTCGTATTGCCTGCGCTCAGTCCGAGCGCCTGCACCGGCACGATGCGCTCGCCGTGCAGCGCCACCAGGCCATGCGCGGGGCGCACGAACTTCACATCACTCCAGCCATCGGCCAATTGATAGGTCATGACCTTGGGAATGGGCAGCTTCACAATCGCCTCGGTCAAGGCCTTCTGCAGCCCTTGCACCAGCGTCACGCCGCTGGCCGCGGCATCGAGAAACAGGGCCTCGGCCTTGCCATCCATTGCGCGCCGCAGGCGCGGCACGGCGGCCGCGTCGGCTCCCAGCGCCTGCAGCTTCTTGAGCAGCGCAGGCGTGGCCCGGCCCTCGGCATCCAGACCGACGCCCACCGGCATGAGCTTGTGCGACACAGCCTTGTCTTCGGCGCGCTCGCGCACCTCGGTCACGTGGGCGGCCAAGCGGCGCGGCGAAGCGAAAGACATCAGCTTCGAGCCAGCCTGCGTCAGCCCCTGAGCCTGCAGTTGCTCAAACAGCACGGTGGCAAAGGCATCGCCCAGCTTCCTGAGCGCCTTGGGCGGCAGCTCTTCGACAAACAGTTCGACGAGGAGGTTGGCGGTAGTCATCATGCGGCCTTCTTCGTCATCTGTTGCACCCATTCGCGCGGCGCCATGGGGAAACCCAGCCGCTCGCGGCTCTCGTAGTAACTCTGGGCCACGGAGCGCGCCAGATTGCGGATGCGCCCGATATAGGCTGCGCGTTCGGTCACACTGATCGCGCCGCGCGCATCCAGCAGATTGAAACTGTGCGCCGCCTTGAGCACCTGCTCGTAGGCCGGCAAGGCCAGCAACTGTTCAATGAGATGCCGGGCCTGCTTCTCGTGCGCACTGAATGCCGTGAAAAGAAACTCCACATCGCTATGCTCGAAGTTGTACGCTGACTGCTCCTTCTCGTTCTGGAGATAGACATCACCGTAGCTCATGCTGTCGGTCCACTTCAGGTTGTAGACGTTGTCCACGCCCTGCAGGTACATGGCCAGGCGCTCCAGCCCATACGTGATCTCCCCCGTGATCGGCTTGCAGTCAATACCCCCGACCTGCTGAAAATAGGTGAACTGGGTCACCTCCATGCCATTGAGCCAGACCTCCCAGCCCAGCCCCCAGGCGCCCAGCGTGGGGTTTTCCCAATCGTCCTCGACAAAGCGGATGTCGTTGACGCGTAAATCGAAGCCCAGCGCCTCCAGACTACCCAGATACAACTCCAGGATGTTGGCCGGTGCGGGCTTGAGCACCACCTGATACTGGTAGTAATGCTGCAGGCGGTTCGGGTTTTCGCCATACCGGCCGTCTTTGGGGCGCCGGCTCGGCTGCACATAGGCTGCCTTCCAGGGCTCCGGCCCCAGAGCGCGCAGGAAAGTCGCTGTGTGCGACGTCCCCGCCCCGACCTCCATGTCATAAGGTTGCAACAGGGCGCAGCCCTGGGCATCCCAGTAAGACTGCAATTTCAGGATGATTTGCTGGAAGGTCAACATGTGCTGGAGGGCATTGGCAAAGCGAGGCGCCCTGCGTTAGGTGAAACGCGGAACCGCTCGCGTAAACCCTGGATTTTACGGGCGCGCCGACGGTGGCACCCAAAGTTCCCGGGAGACCAGAAATCAGTGGGTCCGGCCGGACCATGAACCTGTCGCCCGCGGCCGCCGCCAGACCGCCAATGCCACCAGCGCCAAGGCCAGGCCCCACAGCGGCTTCAGCCCCCAGCGCGCGGCCCACCACGCAAATGGCGTCTCGCCCGTGCGTCCCTGGAACTCGCCGCGCAGCACGCCGCGCGTATGCCGCTGCAGCCCGTGCGTGACGCGCCCCTCATGGTCAATGATCACGGTCGCACCCGTGTTCGTCGCCCGGATCATCGCCCGCTCGAACTCCAGCGCACGCAGCCTGGAGATGTTCAGATGCTGGTCGATCGCAATCGTGTTGCCAAACCAGGCGATATTGCTGACATTGACAAAGGCAGTGGGCGCGGTCAGCGGATCGATGAAGCGCGCCGCCAGTTCCTCGCCAAACAAATCCTCATAGCAGATATTGGGCGCCAGCCGCTGGCCCCCCAGTTCGAAAGAAGCCTGCCCGACGCTGCCCCTGCGAAAGTCGCCCAGGGGAATGTTCATCAGGTCGGTGAACCAGCGGAAAAACGGCGGAATGAATTCACCAAAAGGAACAAGATGGTGCTTGTCGTATGTGTATGCCGAAGCGGCTCCGGGCTTGAGTCCCAGCACTGAATTGGTGTAACCCAGCGCCATGCTGCCCAGGGGAACGCCGATCAGTACGGCTTGCGCGCCGCGGGCAAAACGCGCGCGCAGCGCCTCCCCATAGCCCGCCGGCAATTGTTGCGGCAGCATCGGCAGCGCCGTCTCGGGTGCCACCACCAACTGCGTGCCGGCGTCCCGCAGCTGCTCGCCATACCAGCGCAGCGCGTCGGCCACACCCGTGCCAGGCTGAAACTTTTCATCCTGCGCGATATTGCCCTGCAACAGCGTGACGCTCAGCTTGCCTGCATCGCGGCTAAAGACGTGGTGCCCGCCAAAGGTCAGCAAGGCCACCGGTGCCAGCATCCACAAAGCGTGTCGGCTCGCTCTCGACCACGGCCGGCACAGCAGGTTCATGAGGACGAAAGACACCATCGCAGCGGCCGCCCCCAGACCGTAGACCCCAACGAGCTTGACCATGGGCGCCATGGGCCCTGCGCCCTGACCGTAGCCGACGGCCCCCCAGGGAAAGCCCGTGAACCACTCAGCGCGCATCAATTCGGCCAACGTCCACAGGGCGGCAAACACCAGCGCGCGCCACGCCGGATGCCCGGCACCACCACGCCCGAACACGGCCACGTAGATCGCCCCGGCCAGTGCGTAATAAAGCGCCAGCAAAGCCGCCAGTGCGCCGACCGATGCCACTGCCAGCAAGGCCGGCAGCCCCCCATAAACATGCAGCGATATGAACAGCCACCAGAATGTGCCGCACAGCCAGGCAAGCGCGAACACCCACACCAGGAATGCGCCCTCACGCCACGAAGCGCCCTGACGCGCGCGCGCATCAAGCCGCCATGCCAGCACCGCCATGGCGCCTGCTTGCAGCCACCACGAAGGCTCACCGCTCCAGGGCAAGGCCAGCGACAAGGCCTGCGCCAGGCCGGCGGCCACCAGCGCCAGCGCCCCGAGCGGACCGCTGCGTTCGCGCACGGGCCGCCAGGAGCGCGCGGCCGCTTCCATCAGGCGGTCGGACGGGCGCGGTCTGCAGGCGAGACCTTGAACCAGCGCACCGCGCCACCCTTGGTGTGCAGGACGACAAAGCGCAGTCCGGCCAGCTCATGCAGTTCTCCGCGCTTGGGCACATGCCCCATTTCGTGGGCAATCAGGCCGCCGATGGTGTCGAACTGATTCTCGGCGTCACTGCGCGACAGAGTCACGCCAAAGGCCTCGTTGACCCGCTCGATCGATGTGTCGCCGCTGACGCGGTAAGTATGGTCGGCCAAACCGAAGATATCGCCCTCATCGGCCTCGATGTCGAACTCATCCTCAATCTCGCCGACGATCTGCTCCAGCACATCCTCGATCGTGATCAGGCCGGCCACACGGCCAAACTCGTCGATCACAATGGCCAGGTGATTGCGGTTTCCCCGGAACTCGCGCAGCAGATCGTTCAGACCCTTGGTCTCGGGCACGAACACGGCGGGGCGCAGCAAGGCGCGGATATTCAGCTCCGGTGCGCGCTGGAGCTTCAGCAAATCCTTGGCCAGCAAAATACCGATGATGTTCTCGCGCTCGTTCTCGTAAACCGGAAAACGCGAGTGGGCCGTATCAATCACCAGATGCAGTAACTCGTCGAAGGGCGCCGCAATGTTGATCATGTCCATGCGCGGCGCGGCCACCATCACATCACCGGCGGTCATGTCGGCCATGCGGATCACGCCTTCGAGCATGACCCGCGATTCGGTCCCGATGACTTCGTTGTCTTCGGCATCGACCAGGGTTTCGATCAACTCGGCCTTGGAATCCGGACCGGGATGAATGAACTCGGCGATCTTCTGCAGAAAAGTGCGCTTGTCCTCCTTTTCGGAGGCTCGCGCGGGGTGCGGGTCTGACACAGACTGGCTTGCAGGACTTGCGGTAGTTGACAGGGCTCTAGGATAGCGGATTGCGACGCTGCCCGGTTCGGGGTCCCGCGGCGGTCAGGCGGCGGACTTCCCACGGGCGTCGCGCACGCCCTGACGGACTTCCTGCAACTGCCCCAGGATGTCGCGGAACTGCTTGGCCTGCACCTTCAGGCGGTAGTCGGTCTGCGCATACTGCTCCTCGACCATCTCGCTCATCCGAGTGTCCAGCGTAGCCGCAGGCAGGTACAGCAGAGCTTCACTCTCCGGCCCCTCCCGCTGGACCTCGGCGCCGGCCTTGCGCGCAATCTTGAGCATTACGGTGTTCTCGCTGAGCGCATGGATCAGCATCTTGTCCACGCCGCCATTGCGCGCATGCATGACGGCGCGCTCGAACAGCCGCGCGCCATAACCACGGCCGCGTGCAGCGCTGGCCACCGACACGCCAAATTCAGCACAGTTGGCGCTGCTGGCGTCGGCATGCAACGCCAGATGCGCCATGGCAATCAGCTGGATCTTGCGGCTGTAGATGCCGAAGATCTCATCCCGCTCGAAATCCAGACCGTCCACATACCGGTCGATCTGCGCGTCCCCCGCCGCATAGCCGAAGCGCAGATAACGGTCGCGCTCGTCCAGCGCCAGCAAATGCTGACGGATACGCTCCCGATGGGAGGGCCCCATCGAGCGAATCGGTACGGACAGAAAGTGCGACTTGTCTTGGTTCACTCCCCCACTGTAAGGGTTAACCCCTATATTTTCAGAATGGGCAAAAACAACCCTTCACCCGAAATGGTGCGCCGCAACATTCCAGGCCGAGCCTGTCCGCGGGAAAAGTGCGGAACTACAGAAATCAGGTCCAGTCGTCCAATGCTTCACGGGTACGCGTCAGCAGCTCACGCAAGCGATCCAGGCGCGCCTGCGCATCCGGCGGCACACCGTGCTGCGCATCGGCCTCCAGCGCCGTGGCCAGAGCCTGGACCGCTGCGGCACCAATATTGCCCGCCGCCCCCTTGAGCGCATGGGCGGCACGCGACAGCGCCAGCGCATCGCCCGCAACCACGGCTTCCTCGACCGCCTGAAGCCGGTGCGGCGCGTCCTCGATGAACAATGCCACCACTTCGCGCGTCATGGTCAGCGCCTCGTCGTCAAATTCCTTGAACTCATTGAGCCGGCTCATGTCGATGAGAAGCGCCTCCTCGTTGCCTGCCGGGACCGCGGCACCCACGGCAAGGGCGGGCACCTCCGGCAGCGCCTGGCCGGTTGGCAGCCATTTCTCGAGTGTCACCGCCAAGGCCGCCACATGCAGCGGCTTCGTCAGGTAGTCGTTCATGCCGGCCGCTTCGCAACGCACACGATCCTCTGATGAAGCCGCCGCGGTCAGCGCGATGATGGGCGGCGCAGCGCTGCCCCATTCAGCCTGAATCTCGCGCGTGGCCTCCAATCCGTCCAGGCCCGGCATATTGACGTCCATCAGGATGGCGCCGAAGCGTCGCCCCTGCGCCATCGCCTGCGCCACGGCATCGACGGCCCCGCGTCCGTCGATCGCAGTTTGAATGTCATAGCCCAACTTGAGCAGCATGGCGCAGGCCACCTTCAGATTGACTGCATTGTCGTCGGCCACCAGAACCGTGATGTGCTTCTTGGCATCGGTGATCGTGGGCGCCGGCTCGCGCAGCCTGTACTCCGAAGAAATGCAATGCGCGATCGTGTCGAACAGATGGGTCTGGCGCGCCGGCTTGAGGAGACGGGCGTCGAACAGCTGACCACTGTCGTTGCTGGCGGGCATGAAGCCCGAACTCAGCAACACCAGCGGAATATCGCGCCACCGGGCCTGCGCCTTGATCATGCGCGCCAGGGTCACGCCGTCCATCTCCGGCATGTGCATGTCGGTGATGATCACATCCGGCATCCAGGCGTCGCCCTTGGGGCCGATTTCCCGCGAGGCCTGCTCCAGCCAGCGCAACGCCTGTGCACCCGACTCGGCACTGGCCACTTCCATGCCCCAGAGCTGCAGTTGGCGCATGAGAATGCGCACATTGGTTGCATGGTCGTCCACGATCAGCACGCGATTGCCCTTGAGCACACCCACTTCGGCATGACTGAATGTCGGCGCCATCTCGGTCTCAGGCGCGGCCACTGTGAACCAGAATGAAGACCCCTTGCCCAGCTCGCTCTCGACACCGATGTGCCCGCCCATCAGTTCGACCAGCCGTTTGCAGATGGCAAGACCCAAGCCCGTGCCACCGTACTTGCGCGTGGTCGAAGCGTCGACCTGGGTAAACGCCTGGAACAGCGAACCGACCCGCTCCGGCGGAATTCCGATTCCGGTGTCTGTCACCCTGAACTCAATGACCGCGAGTCCCTGCGCATCGGCCTGGGGCAATCGCCGCGCATGAATCGAGACCTCCCCCTTCTCGGTGAACTTCACTGCGTTATTGATCAGATTGATCAACACCTGCTTGAGCCGCGTGGCGTCGCTCCGGACTGCCCCCGGCACGCCGCTGATCCTGGGCTCGGGAATGTCGATGATCAACTCCAGGCCCTTTTCGCGTGCACGCGGTGCCGCTATATCGCAGGCCTCCTCCACCATGCCCCGTACACTCAGCGGCTCGGCCTCCAGCTCCAGCTTGCCGGACTCGATCTTGGAAAAATCCAGAATGTCGCTGATGACAGCAAGCAACTGATCGCTGGACAGTCGGATGGTCTGCAGATAATCCCTCTGCTCTGCATCCAGCCGGGTTTCGGCCAGCAAGGTGCTCATGCCCACCACACCGTTGAGCGGCGTTCGAATCTCGTGGCTCATAGTGGCAAGAAAAGCCGCCTTCGCTCTGACTGCAGCCAGCGCCTCCTCGCGGGAGGCCTCCAGCTCCGCTGTTCGCAATGCAACACGGGTCTCCAGCGTTTCATTAGCCTGCCGCAGTGCCTGTGCATCAGCGGCCACTTGTTCGCGATAACCCTTCAATTGTCCGGCGCTGTCGTGCAACACTTGCGACAACTGCCGTACCTCCAACACCCGCGTCGTCTTGTCTATCTCCGGCACCTCGCCGCTCCCCAGACTCTGTGCCGCCTTGCTCAGTGTCTGTAGACGCCGCCCGAGGGAGCGTGCAATCAGCGTGGCAGTCAATGCAGCCAGCAAGACAAGTGCGGCAATCACCCCCAGTGAAACGCGCCAGGCGTTGTTGATCTCACCGGTGAAATCGCTCTCTGGGGCAGCAACGACCAGCGTCCAGCGCAGGCCGAGCGCCTGACCGAAAGGACGCTGAACCATCATCAGCGTATCGTTCCCCATTGGCAGGCGTTGCAAGGCGGAACTGACGGCCACGGAATCATCCCTCTTGCGGGCCCGCTCCGCCTGCAAGGCAACATAACTCTGACGTATCGCTGGATTGGCGCTGTCCTGCGGCCCGCGGCGCTGGACACGATCAGCGACGGCATCCAGAAACAGCGGGTCACCGGCAGAACTCGCCACGAGCTTGCCAGCTTCGTCCACAATGAAAGCTGCACCGCGCGCGCTGATGCTCTGGGTCCGCAACAGATCGGCCAATTGCTGCAAATAGATGTCCACGCCGAACACCCCGGCCGCGCCGCCATCGCTCTCATAGACCGGCTGCGACAACGACATGTACAGCTGCGACTTACCAGGGACCTGCAGAATCGGTGAAAAGCCACGACCCTTGGCCATCATCGCACCCTGGTACCAACTGCGAGTGCGAGGCTCGAAGTTGACAGCCTCCATCGGCAGGGACTGACTGCGGTCGCCAGGGCGCTTCGCCAGATAGCTGCGCCGCCCCGCATCGCCCGCGCTGCGCTGACGCACCAGGACCCCGTCTGGCGCCGTCTCCACCGAGAAATATTCGCCCCTGCGATTGCCCCAGTAAAGACTGGGTACACCGCTCGACTGTCGCGTGAGCGCAAAGGCCATGGGCTCGAATGCTGCGGAGCCACGCAACCAATCCCTCGCCTGATCCTGTTGAGCCGCCGACATGTTCTCAGGGAACAGGGCATTGAGTACGTTCTGCGCCTGCGCCAGATGCGCCTCGGTGCCCGATTGCACGCGCGCGGCCACATGGAACAGGATTCCGCCGGCGAGTTCCTGCGCCGCACGGTCGCTGGCGCGGGCCAGTAGCCAGGTGGCCAGCAGAGCGGGTACGAGAGCCAACAGCAGCATGCTGACCCCCAGAAGACGACGCAGTGAGAACAGTCGCATGCCCGGCTCCGGCGGCCTACAAGGCCAGACTTAACACTTCGGCCGCATCCATCGGCGCAGAGCGCCCCGGTAGTTCGATCAGGGCCCGCGCGCCCATCTTCACGGCGCCGGTGATCCCACGCAAGGTCGTCACGCTGGCCGTGATGGCCCAGCCCTGGGAGCGCGCGTGCTTCTGGAGCAGCATGGTCGCACTCACCGCATCGCCCACGGGCAGGGTCTGCACACCAGTCCCGTGCAGGGGATCATGCAGTCGGGCCAACGTCACCGGCCCATCGTGCAGAGTCACTGCCACCTCAAAGCGCGGCAGATCGCGGTCGCCGAACTGGACATGCTGATACTGCCGCATGCGCTGGGCCGAATCGACCAGACCCAGAGCCGCCCGCACAGCACGCAGGCCATGGTTCACCGAGCGGGTGTCGGAGCTGTCCACGAACACCGCCAACAGACCCTCGCCAATGAACTGCATATGGCGTGCCCCGAACAAATGCACCGTGTCACCAGCGCTGCCATAAAACTTTTTCACCAGTTCGCCGACCTCGTCGCTGCTGAGGCGCTCTGCCATCGTCGCGTAATTCAGGATATCGACAAACAGAACGGTCGCATTGACGAACTTCTCATCGTCTGCGCTGTCATCCCCGCTCGGCCAGCGGTCGCTCAATTCCTTGGCCAGGCGATGCTCATACAGCTTGGCAAGATTGTGTTTCTGCTCCTCCAGCGCCGTCTGCACCGCGGCGTCCACCGCCATGTTCTGCAAGGCAGCCTGCATCACCCGCTTGTTGAGTTGGGCCGCAGCGGCCTCACGCAACTCTCCTGGACGAAAGGGTTTTGTGATGTAGTCATCCGCGCCCGTGGTCATGCCGATGCGCATGTGCGCGCGCTCCTGCAGTGATGTCAGCAGAATCACCGGCGTGGCCGCCGTCGCCGGATTCTGTCGCACGGCAGTCAGCATCTGAAAGCCATTCATTTCGGGCATCTGCACATCGCTGATGATCAGGTCGGGCCTGTGCTTCTCTACCAGCCGCAGTCCCTGCGCGCCGTTGTCAGCCATCAGGACATCGTACCCATCCTTCTTCAGCACCGACGCAACCAGCATCCGGGTGCCAGCGTCGTCTTCCATCACGACGATCAAGGGCATTGTGAGCTTTCTTTCCTGTCTTGTTGCCCGATTCTAGCCAGACAGTCCCGAACCACCCCCTCGTCGAACGCCATTTGCACATGGGCAAGGCCCGACACCAGGCGATTCTGCGCCCCCTCGAGCCTGGCATTGGCGGCCGGAAACACAATGTTGTCAAAGTCGGAATACCAGCAACTGAACAACGCCCTGCGGGCCGGAGACTCGGCCCGCTCCAACAACTGCAGCCACCCGGAATCCGGACGCATCTGCCGAGCGCTTGTCGACTGCCCTAAATGCGCCAGCCAGGTGCCGCGGTGTGGAGTGCCCAGCGTGAGCACATGATGCACGCGGCTGTCGGCATCGCATGCGCGCAGCCAGGCGCGCGCCACCAGTCCGCCCATGCTATGGCACACCAGCACAGGTGCCATCCCGGTACTTTGAGCGAGTCGCCGCACAGCGGCATCAATCTGGGGCGCGTAGCCATCGATCGAGCCAAAAACCGGCTCCAGGGAAACGGCAACGAAGGGGCGTCCCTGCTCGCGCAGCCGCAGCAGCCAAGGCGTCCAGAAGCCGCGATTGCAGACGATCCCATGAATGAAGACCACTCCGCGAAGACCTTTCACCGCCGCATTGTCCGGAACGAAGTCAGGAGCCGCGTCCGAAAAAAAAGGCTGCCGCCAAAAAAATACGCGGGGCGCGGCCAAGACTTCGCCCAACCAGGCGCGCGACAGGGAACGCCACCCCGCAGCCCCGGCCCCCGCCTGGCGAGAGCCCACGCGCATCAACACAAACTCCATGGCCAGAACCATCGCATAGGAAAAGGCGATTGCCAGTGCGCCAGCCATCGCCATCGCAGGCGACACCCGCCACCAAGCCCAGGCCCACACGATGGCCCCAAGGCAGAGAAAGGCTATAAGCGCTTGTTGAATCCGGGCCAGCATCGTCAAAAGCAGGAAAAAGGATAAGTACTTGCCGCAGGTATGCGGCCAGCGAAGACATTGTCGCCGGCGAGGCCTGGCCGCCCCACCCTAGGGCAAGCCCGATAACGCCTTGCCGACACAGCTTCCACAATCGCATCCAGCAAGGAGCATCAATGGAAAAATTCTGGTTGAACAGTTATCCCCCGGGCGTGCCTCACGATGTCGACCCCGAGCAATACCACTCGCTCACCCAGTTGCTGGAAGAATCCTTCAAGAAAAATGCGCAGCGTCCTTTTTCCGTCTGCATGGATCGCTGGATGTCTTACCACGAACTCGACGATGCATCCGCTGCCTTGGGCGCCTGGCTTCAGGGACTCGGGCTTGCCCCTGGCGAGCGTATCGGGATCATGCTGCCCAACGTCCCCCAGTTCGCTGTGACCATGGCCGCCGTCCTGCGCGCTGGCTATACCTGTGTCAACGTCAATCCCCTTTACACGGCACGCGAACTGGAACATCAGTTGCGCGACTCTGGTGCCACGGTCATCGTCATCCTCGAAAACTTCGCTCACACGCTCGAAGAGGTGATCGAAAAAACGCCCGTCAAGCACGTGGTCATCGCCTCGATGGGAGACATGCTCGGCTTTTGGTTCGGCGCCTGGATCACTTTCGCGGTCCGCCATCTGGCCAAGATGGTTCCGGCCTACAAGCTCCCTCTGGCTGGCGGACGTACAGTGACGTCCTTCAAGCGTGCCCTGGCCAAGGGGGCGTCAAGCTCGCTCAAGTCCAGCCCTCAGTCCCTGGACTCCATCGCCTTCCTGCAATACACAGGTGGCACAACGGGTCTGTCCAAGGGCGCCGTGCTGACCCACCGGAACATCGTTGCTGCCATCCTGCAGGCCGAGGCCTGGTTTACACCGGCACTTTCCCGGGTCGGTGAAGTCCACCGGATCAACAGCATTGCCGCATTGCCGCTGTACCACATCTTTGCGCTGACCCTGTGTCTTCTGGCGATACGCTGGGGCTCCCACATGACCCTGATACCCAATCCTCGGGACTTCGGGAAATTCATAGAAGTCCTGAAAAAGAGGCCGTTTCACATGCTGCCTGCGGTGAACACCCTGTTCAATGCGCTGCTGCAGCACCCCCAGTTCCAGAGCGTCGATTTTTCCGCTCTGTGCATTTCCCAGGCTGGTGGCATGGCCGCGTCTGCCGGTACCGCCAAGCATTGGCTAGAGGTGACAAAAAGCCCCATGATTGAAGGTTGGGGCATGAGCGAAACCTGCGCCATCGGCACCAACAACCCCGTCAGCAATACCGAGTTCACCGGCACCATCGGTCTGCCCTTGCCCGGAATCTCGATTGCCATCAAGGACGACGACGGCAAGACATTGGCTGTGGGCCAGTCCGGCGAAATCTGCATCAAGGGCCCCAACGTCATGACCGGTTACTATCAGCAGCCCGAAGAAAACGCCCGGGCCTTCACAAGCGATGGCTATCTGCGTACCGGCGACATCGGCATCATGGACGAACGCGGATACACACGCATCGTCGACCGCAAAAAGGACATGATTCTGGTCAGCGGCTTCAACGTCTTCCCCAACGAGCTCGAAAACGTGATCTCCCTGTGCCCTGGCGTTGTCGAATGCGCCGCCATCGGAGTGCCAGACGACAAGCAAGGCGAAGCCATCAAGATATTCATCGTCAAGAATGACCCCACACTCAGCGAAGACGATGTGGCGCGTTACTGCCGCGAAAATCTGACAGGCTACAAACACCCCAAATACATTGAATTTCGCGACGAGTTGCCGAAGACCAATGTCGGAAAGATCCTCCGCAGAGAGCTTCGAACAGGCAAATAGAAGTCGCCCGGGAGCCCGCGTCTTTCAGCACCGGGCCCTTTCCTATATGTGGCAGCCCTGATGGCTATAACCTGCACTCATGCAATTTCGTTTGCTGTTTCAGCGCTTCCCGGTTTATCTTGGCAGTTGGAGGCTGACATGACAAACCGATTTGACAGAAGGCGGCTGCTGACGACCATGCGCGCAGGCAATGCGGCCGCATTGCCTGTCCATGTCTTCGCACAATCTGGCGGAGATCGAGGCTACGGATCAATGGATGGAATGATCTGATGTCCCTGAATCCATCTGAGACTGCCCCGCTTGCAGGACTTCGCGTCATTGAAGTTGCGAGCTATATCGCAGCGCCGGTCGCGTCGACCTTGTTGGGCGATTTGGGCGCTGAGATCGTCAAAGTGGAAGCGCCAGGTTCTGGTGATGCATGGCGTCATGCCTTTCGTCGCCCAGGCCTTCCCGAATGCGAGAGCAACTATCTCTGGCAACTCGCGGCGCGCAACAAGCAAAGCATTGCCCTTGATCTGAAGCAGCTACAAGGGCAGAAGGTACTTCACCGCCTGGTGGAGACTGCCGACGTTTTCATCACGAATTTACCCTTGCATGCCAGAGCCAAACTAGGTTTGGCCTATGAGACGCTCGTCCAGCCGAATTCACGCCTTATCTATGCCTCCCTGACAGGCTATGGCGAGGTGGGACCGGAAATTCACCAAAAGTCATACGACCATACGGCGTGGTGGGGGCGCTCCGGACTGATGGAGCAGCTGCGTTCCGAGCCGGATTCCGACCCCGTCCGCCCACCGGTCGCCATGGGGGATCACACGACAGCGTTGGCTCTCTACGGCACGATTCTGAGCGCGCTGTTCCGGCGTGAGCGAACCGGCAAAGGTGCGTATGTCGGGACTTCCCTTCTCTCTACGGGTGCCTGGATCAACAGCTGTGCCATTCAGGCTGCACTGGGAGGGGCCACATTTCCCCCGCCAACACCCCGGACCGAGACCCACAATGCCATGCAGTGTTATTACCTTTGCGCCGATGACCGTTGGATCATCCTCTACGTGCCCTTCGGCGAAGGCGACAGGGGATTTTCCGAGCTCATGCAGGCGTTGGACATGCCTCAACTCGCGAGTGACCCCAAGTTCAATACCTTCTCCAGCCGCAAGGAAAACCGGAAAACACTGATCTCCGCATTCGATGCGAAATTCAGAGAGAAGGGCTCGCATGACTGGGTCCAGCAACTCCGTCATCTCGGATTCACCATCGAGGTGATGAACCGTTCGCAAGACGCCTCCACCGACTCTCAGATGCTGGCAGCTTCGGTCATAGCACCGATCTTCGATGCACCGGGGTTTGACCAAACCGTGAGCAGTCCGATGTGGTTTCGGGATGTGCCGGCCAGGGCGGCAAGGGGCGCTCCAGAGTTGGGAGGAGACACGACCCGGATCCTCGCGCAGAACGGCCTCTCGGCCGATGAGATCGCTGCGCTGAAGCGCGAAGGTGTCGTTTTTCAAGCCCCTTGATCCATATGCAGCTCCGCTATAACCAAAGGAAATTTCTACATGAAAGTTGAAGAGCAAATTTCTGAAGAGCCCAATCCTGAAAACCTCTGGCGCCTTGAGACTCCAGGCCATGCCGGCTGGAAACGCACAGCGCGTGCTGGCGATCCGAACAAGTATTTCATCCTCTCTGCGGACTGCCATGCCAATGAACCTTTCGACCTATGGGAGAAGCGCATTGACGCCAAGTACCGCGATCGTCTTCCGCGCGTGGTCGTTGACGAGGCGGGTCAGCAATGGCGCAAGGTCGAAGGCTACCGCCCCGATAAGTTAAGAGTCACCACATTCACCGGGGAGGACAAGTTACGTTCCAAGGCTGGGGCAGACCCGGAGCAGCGCCTGCGCGATCACCAGCGCGACGGCATCGACGTCGAGCTTATCTTCCCAAACAAGGGGCTGGCCATGTGGGCAACTCCCGACCCTGTGTTTTCCAACGCTATGTGCCGCATCTGGAATGACTGGGCCTGGGAAACTTTCGCGCCATACAAGGACACGATGATCACAGTCGCATCCTTGGCGCCCGGTGATCTCGAAGGGACCTTGGCGGAAGTCCGGCGAGTGGCCAAGATGGGATTCAAGGCGCTGACACTCCCGACCAAGCCGATTTGGGGCCCTGCGAACATTGACGAACTGAACTACAACCTGCCGGAATTCGATCCCCTTTGGGCCGAAATCCAGGAAGCCGGCCTGCCGATCACCTTTCATATTGGCACTGGTCGGGATCCCCGCTCGGCACGTGGCCACGGTGGCGCCGTAATCAACATGACGGCGCACACGCTCGTTCAATGTCTCGAGCCGGTATCCACATTGTGCAGTTCCGGCGTGCTTGAGCGTTTTCCAGGATTGAAGTTCGCGACTGTCGAGGCCGGGATTGGCTGGATACCGTGGATGATCGAGGCCATGGACGAGGCCTATTTGAAGCACCACATGTGGACCCGCCCCAAGTTGAAGAACTTGCCAAGTGAGTTGTTCCGGCGGCAGGGCTTTGCGACCTTTCAGGAAGACAGCTCTGGACTCGACCTGGCGGAGTCCCACAATCTCGTCGATAACTTCATGTGGGCCAACGACTATCCCCATCACGAGGGAACTTGGCCTCACTCGGCGCAAGCCATCGAGCGAACAATGGGTGGATTGAAAGAGGAATCGAGAGCAAAGATTCTTGGCTTGAATGCAGCCCGTTTTCTGAACATCGACGTGCCAAGCCTGCAAACGGTGTACTGAACCCAGTTCCGCCAGCGGTTTGTGCGGAATTTCCTGAGCAGGCCTCACTCGCTCTGGAGCGCAGCGCCCACCTGAAGAAGGCATTTCAGGAAGTATTGCGCCTGCTCGGTCAAAGGAGAGGCCGAAAGATGGTATGCAGCGGTCTTGATATTGATGCGCGGTGAAAATGGGCGCACTCTGATGTCGGTAAACGTGCCCGCTGCGAGCTGCATCGGATTCAGCAGTCCCACGCCCAGCCCAGCCCGCACCATGTTCGCGACTGCGAATGAGCTGCCCACCTCGGCTACGAGCATCAAGGAAGCCTTCGCCCGTCGAAATGCTGCATCGACAAAGCTCTGGGTACTAAGTTCGGACCGAATTCTGATGATCGGAATGTCGCGCAAGTCCGCTGGCCGAATCACCTTGGATCGCTCCAGCGAGTGTCCTGCCGGAAATGCTACGGCCATGGCGTGACTGCAGAGCTCAGTGCATTCACACAAGTGGACACTCTGGGGATCAACCTCTTTGGAGGTGCGGTGACAGATGCCAATATCAACTCTTCGGCTGACAACCTGCTCAAGCACATCGTGCATGATCAGTTCCGGAACGATATCGAAAGTGGTCTGAGGCCATTTTTCCCTGACAAGACGAGCAGCATCCGGAACGAGGGTGGCGAGCGATGTGCTGGTCGTTGCAATTGTGATGTGCCCGGACATTCGATCGGCGATATTGCGAAACATCCGCTGGGCTGTTCGAAGCTGATCGACTGCAGCTTGCGCATGTGGCAACAGCCGCATGGCAAAAGGCGTCGGGACGAGGCGCCCATGAATCCGCTCAAAAAGAGGAAGGGCGATCTCGTTCTCCATCTGGCGGATTGCTTTCGATACCGCTGGCTGGGAAATCATGAGTTTTTCGGCTGTCTCGACCAGGGTGCTACTGGTCATGACTGTCATGAAAATTTCAAGATGCCGCCCACTGATTCGGCTTGTATCCATTTTCATGAGACTCTACTCGAATCGGTCTCTGCGCGCGCATGTCAGATGCACAAAAAAAAGCCCAGCGTTTCCGCTGGGCTTTTTCTGGCTGTAAGAGCCTGACGATGTCCTACTTTCACACGGGAACCCGCACTATCATCGGCGCTGAAGCGTTTCACTGTCCTGTTCGGGATGGGAAGGAGTGGTACCACCTCGCTATGGTCATCAGGCATAACTTGTTGCTTCCTTGACAAGGTCAAGGCAGCGAATTCATAGAGTGCAAATTAGCTTCGGTATTTTGAATGCGTCAACTTGGCATAACAACCTTGATCGGCTGATCAAAGTTATAGGGTCAAGCCGCACGAGCAATTAGTATCAGTTAGCTTAACGCATTACTGCGCT
>JAURZS010000188.1 GCA_030653255.1 Burkholderiaceae bacterium
GGTCATCGGCTCCTTCCTGTTCATGAACATGTTCGGCTTCACGATCAACATGATCACGCTGATGGCGCTGAGCCTGTGCGTGGGCCTGCTGATCGACGACGCCATCGTGGTGCGGGAAAACATCGTGCGCCATGCGCAGATGGGCAAGAGCGCCTATGCGGCCGCAATGGACGGCACGCAGGAGATCGGCCTGGCGGTGCTGGCCACCACCTTCTCCATCGTCGCGGTGTTCATGCCCATCGGCTTCATGGGCGGCATCATCGGCAAGTTCTTCCACGAATTCGGCATCACCATCGTCGCCGCGGTGCTGATCTCCATGTTCGTG
Organism: Burkholderiaceae bacterium; assembly: GCA_030653255.1. Taxonomy (GTDB): domain Bacteria; phylum Pseudomonadota; class Gammaproteobacteria; order Burkholderiales; family Burkholderiaceae_C; genus JAURZS01. Next base: position 326 of record JAURZS010000188.1, read on the forward strand.
AGCTTCACGCTGGACCCCATGCTGTCGAGCATCTGGCACGACCCGAGCATTGCCGACCACGGCCGGCGCGGTCCGCCCCGGGGCTGGTACGACAAGACCATAGGCCGCGTTACCGGCTTGTTCGATCGCGCGACAGAATCCCTGTCCGACACCTACCAGTCGCTGCTGCGCTGGTCGCTCGGGCACAAGCTGGCCACCCTGGGCCTGGCGCTGGCCATCTTCGTCAGCAGCGTCTTCATGGTGCCGTTGCTGGGCACGGAGTTCGTGCCCAAGGCCGACTTCTCCGAGACCACGATCAGTTTCAACACGCCGGTGGGCTCGTCGATCGAAGTCACCGAAGCCCGGGCCCGCCAGGTTGAAACCATCGTGCGCGAGTTCCCGGAAGTGAGCTACACCGTCGCCACGATCAACACCGGCAACGCCCAGGGAAAGATCTACGCCAGCATCTATGTGCGGCTGGTCGACCGCAAACAGCGCAGCCGCAGCGTCGACCAGATGTCGTCCGTGCTGCGCGAGCGGCTCCGCCAGGTGCCGGGCATCGCGGTCACGCATGTCGGCCTGCTCGACGCCGTGGGCGGCAACAAGCAGGTGGAGTTCTCGTTGCAGGGCCCCGACCTGAAGGAGCTGGACCGGCTGACCCGCATCGTGATGGAGCGCGTGCGCGTCATCCCGGGCTTGGTGGACCTGGACGCCAGCAACAAGCCGGACAAGCCGGCCATCGCCATCGATGTGCAGCGCGAGGCCGCGTCGGACCTCGGTCTCAGCGTCGCGCAGATTGCCGCCTCGTTGCGCACACTGGTGGCCGGCCAGACCGTGGGCAACTGGCGCGCGCCCGACGACCAGACCT
>JAURZS010000022.1 GCA_030653255.1 Burkholderiaceae bacterium
CGCGCGTAGGAGTACTCGGACGACAGCGAGGTGTCGAACATCCAGATGATGAAGGGCAGCAGCAGGAACAGGACAAGTCCGCTGATGCGGTGCATGATTGACACCCACCCGGCCGCCGGCAGACGATAGCTGGGCAGGTCGGTCAAGGCATTGATGTTGCGGAATTCGGGCCGCTTTCGAGGGATCGCTGGCATGGGATGGGCTTTCGTGGATGGGGGCTTGCTTGTTATTTATCGAACGCAGACAACTCAAAATTCTATTGCAACGCAGCACCGGGCGCGAAAAGTGTCTAAATGCAGACCTTCTTCTTAGCGCCGTGCGGCCACTCAGTTGAGCTCGTTGCGGTAGTGATGGGTGTCGGTTCGGTACAGCCCGCGCCGCAGTTCCATGGGCGCATCGTTGTAGGTGTAGGCGATGCGCTCGACGCTGAGCAGAGGCGTGCCAGCCGGCACCTGAAGCAGCACACCCTGCGCCGCGTCGGCAGCAATGGCGCGGATCTTTTCCTCGGCGCGCAACATGCGAACGCCAAACTCGGTCTCGAACAGCGCGTACATCGGCCCCTGGTCTTCGGCCAGCCGCGCGGCGGTGAGTCCCTTGAAGGGCTGGCCCGGCAGCCACAGGTCTTCAAGAATGGTGGGGGTGCCGGCAAAGGACAGGATGCGGCGTACCTGCAGCACGGGGTCGCCAGGTCGCAGCGCGAGGGCGCGCGCCACGTCGGCCGAAGCGCGCAGGCGTTTGCAGTCGAGGATTGCGCGCTGCGCCGGGCCTTCGCTGGTCGGGTCTCCGGCGTCCGGCAGCAGCTTCAGGAAGCGGTACTGCACATGGTGCTCGGCATGGGTGGCGACGAAGGTCCCCTTGCCCTGGCGGCGCACCACGAGCTTGCCAGCGGCCAGCTCGTCAATGGCCTTGCGCACCGTGCCCTGGCTGACCCGGAAGCGCGCGGCCAGGTCCATCTCGCTGGGGATGGCCTCGCCTGGCTTCCATTCGCCAGCCTGCAGGCTTTTCAGAATCAGCGCCTTGATCTGCTGGTACAGCGGGCTGAAGGCCGGGCCCTGGGCGCCCGCCGCCGCACCGTCGGCATCGGAGCCGACTGCTGCGGGCATGAAAGAGAGCATGTGGGCCATCGTGGAGGAACCCCTTTTGAGAGGGTTAATCATATCTTATATAAGACATAAGACAAATTGACGCAAAGCGTCGATCGCGGGTAAACTCCAAGACTGTTTTGAAGGCGCGTTGCGGCCTGCCGCACGGTGTGCGAGTCAAGACGCGTCGCCTGCATCCGTTTCATCTATTTCTGGAGTTTTCTCATGAGCAAAAAACCCGTCCGCGTTGCTGTCACAGGTGCCGCCGGTCAAATCGGTTACGCCTTGCTGTTTCGCATTGCATCGGGAGCCATGCTCGGCCCGGATCAGCCGGTTATTCTGCAGTTGCTCGAGATTCCTGACGAGAAGGCCCAGAAGGCGCTCAAGGGTGTGATGATGGAGTTGGAAGACTGCGCCTTCCCGCTGCTGGCCGGCATGGAGGCGCATGGCGACCCCAAGACCGGGTTCAAGGACACCGACTATGCGCTGCTCGTGGGCGCACGTCCGCGTGGCCCCGGCATGGAGCGCTCGGATCTGCTGGCCGCCAACGCCCAGATTTTTACCGCGCAAGGCAAGGCGCTCAACGCGGTGGCCAGCCGCGATGTGCGCGTGCTGGTGGTGGGCAACCCCGCCAATACCAACGCCTACATCGCCATGAAGAGCGCGCCGGACCTCAAGCGCAGGAACTTCACCGCCATGCTGCGCCTGGACCACAACCGCGCGGTCAGCCAGGTCGCGCTCAAGACCGGCAAGCCCGTGGCCTCGATTCAGAAGCTCGCCGTTTGGGGCAACCACTCGCCCACGATGTACGCTGACTACCGCTTCGCAACCATCGACGGTCAAAGCGTTGCCCAGATGATCAACGATCAGGAATGGAATGCCAACGTGTTCCTGCCCACCGTGGGCAAGCGTGGCGCTGCCATCATCGAGGCCCGCGGCCTGTCTTCGGCAGCCTCTGCAGCCAACGCCGCGATCTGCCACATGCGTGACTGGGCGCTGGGTACGGGCGGCCAGTGGGTCACCATGGGCATTCCCTCCGACGGCCAGTACGGCATTCCGAAGGACGTGATCTTCGGCTTCCCCGTGACTTGCGACAAGGGGGAGTACAAACTGGTCGAGAACCTGCCGATCGACGCCTTCAGTCAGAGTTGTATCGACAAGACCCTCAAGGAACTGCTGGAAGAACAGGCCGGCGTCGCGCACCTGCTGTGAGTGTCGTCACCACTGCAAAATCCATGAAGCAGCATCCGCGCGAAATCCTTCTCGGCGCTCAGGCCGCGTCGGCCTTTCTCCCAGTGTGCGATCACTACAGCGGCGTCGAAGCGCGCATGCGCAAGAGTCTGCAGTTGCAGGCCGAGATGACCGAGGAGTTCGGCGCCTGCGTGTTCGATGTCACGCTGGACTGCGAAGACGGCGCGCCCGTCGGTGCGGAAGCCGAGCATGCGGCGCTGGTGGCCACGCTCGCGCTGGACAGCGCCCCGGATGCCCGCGTGGCTGCGCGCATCCACCCGGTGGACCATCCCGCGTTCGAGCAGGATGCGGCCATCATCGCCGGGCGCGCCGGCCACCGCCTGTGTCACATCATGGTGCCCAAGGTCGAGTCGGTCGAGGACGTGATACGGGCCGTGCAGGTGATCGACGCCGCAACCAGCGCGCGCCCGCCGCTGCATGTGCTGATTGAGTCTCCGGCCGCCGTGCACCGCGCTTTCGACATCGCGGCCCATCCGCGCGTGCAGTCCATGAGCTTCGGCCTGCTGGATTTCGTGTCCGCGCATGGCGGCGCCATTCCGGCCCAGGGCATGGGCGTGCAGGGGCAGTTCACGCACCCGCTGGTGCTGCGCGCCAAGCTCGAGATCGCCTCGGCCTGCCATGCCCAGGGCAAGGTGCCCTCTCATTGTGTGGTGGCCGAGTTCAGCGATGCCGCTGCCATGCGCGGCGCCGCCACCCGGGCCTCGCGCGAACTGGGCTTCACCCGCATGTGGAGCATCCACCCGAACCAGATTCGCCCCATCCTCGAAGCCTTCGCTCCCAGCCTGGACGACATCGAAGCCGCCGGGCAGATCATCGCTGCGGCCCAGGCCGCCGACTGGGCGCCGATCAGCGTGGCCGGGCAGCTTCACGACCGGGCGAGCTACCGCTTTTACTGGCAGGTGCTGGAGCGGGCTCACCGCACCGGTCGCCCGCTGCCGGCAGACATGCAGGCCTATTTTGCGGGTCGGCTACATTGACACTCACACAAAGGGGATGTTCATGAGAAACACTGCCGCTGCTGTCATCGTCTTCGTGGCCTGTTCCATGGCCATCGCGCAAAGCGTTCCCCGGACCGCGTCGAGGTCGCCGGCCAAGGTAGTTGCCAAAGCAGTTACCAAGGGCGTTGCCAACAAGCCTGCGCCGGCGGCAGTCCATCAGATTGCGGCCGATGAGCAGCCCCTGGGGCCCGCCGAACTGGCCATCGCCGAGCGTGTGCACGTGGGGCATCTGCCTTGCGAACTCGGCGCCGTGGTGCATCTCTCGGCCGACCCGGTCAAGCCAGGCTACTTCACCATGGAAACCAAGAGCGCCCGGTACCGCATGGCGCCGGTGGTGACCTCCACCGGCGCCGTGCGCCTTGAGGACAGGCATGGCGGGGCCGTGTGGCTGCAACTGATGAACAAGTCGATGCTGATGAACCAGAAGCTGGGGCAACGCCTGGCCGACGACTGCATGAGCCCGACGCAATTGATCGTGTCCGAGGGCTTCAAGACCAATCCGGCACCGAACTTGCTGGAGCCCTTGCCGCGCGTGGGCGGGGCTGCTGTGGCGTCGGTCGACCCGGCAGCTCTGGCCGCCCAGCAAGGTGCGTCCGCATCCAAATAAGCGCAGGGCCGCGAGCCGGCCCACACCCGCATTTCATTGAATCTGACATTCAGGAGAGAAAGATGTTGCAAGCCTATCGAGAACATGTCGCCGAACGCGCATTGCTGGGCATCCCGCCCTTGCCGTTGTCGGCAACGCAGACGGCCGAACTGGTCGAGCAGATCAAGAAGTCCACGGTGGCCGACGCTGATGAACTGCTCAAGCTCATCGCAGAGCGCGTGCCCGCCGGCGTCGATGATGCCGCCAAGGTCAAGGCCAGTTACCTCGCCGCAGTGGCCCATGGCACTGAAAAGACATTCGTGATCTCGCGCCAGAAGGCAGCCGAACTGCTGGGCACCATGCTGGGCGGCTACAACATCGGCCCTCTGATCGACCTGCTGGACGATGCCGAAGTGGCCCCCACTGCGGCATCGGCGCTCAAGAAAACGCTGCTGATGTTCGACCAGTTCCATGATGTCAAGGAAAAGGCCGACCATGGCAATGCCTATGCCAAGGCCGTGCTGCAGAGCTGGGCGGATGCCGAGTGGTTCACCAGCCGGCCCGAGGTGCCCCATAGCCTGAAGATCACGGTGTTCAAGGTCAGCGGCGAGACCAACACCGACGACCTGTCTCCCGCGCCGGATGCCTGGAGTCGTCCCGATATTCCGCTGCATGCGCTGGCCATGCACAAGAACCCGCGCCCTGGCATCGTCCCCGAGGAAGAAGGCAAGCGCGGTCCGGTCAAGCTGATGGAAGCACTGCGCGCCAAGGGTAATCTGGTGGCCTACGTCGGCGACGTGGTGGGCACGGGTTCGAGCCGCAAGTCGGCCACCAATTCGGTGCTGTGGTTCACCGGCGAAGACATTCCTTTTGTGCCCAACAAGCGCTTCGGCGGCGTGTGCCTGGGCGGCAAGATCGCCCCCATCTTCTACAACACCATGGAAGACGCCGGCGCGCTGCCGATCGAGCTGGACGTCAGCCAGATGAACATGGGCGACGAGGTCGAGCTGCGGCCCTACGAAGGCCGGGCCCTGAAAGACGGCAAGGTCATTGCCGAGTTCAAGCTCAAGAGCGATGTGCTGTTCGACGAAGTGCGCGCTGGCGGACGAATTCCCCTGATCATCGGCCGCGGCCTGACGGCCAAGGCGCGCGAAGCGCTGGGCCTGCCGCCTTCCACGCTGTTTCGCCTGCCCACGCCGCCGGCGGAGTCCACGCACGGCTTTACGCTGGCGCAGAAGATGGTCGGACGCGCCTGCGGCCTGTCCGATGGCCGGGGCGTGCGCGCCGGAACCTATTGTGAGCCGCGCATGACCTCGGTCGGTTCGCAGGACACCACCGGCCCGATGACGCGCGACGAGCTCAAGGACCTGGCCTGTCTGGGCTTCAGCGCCGACCTCGTGATGCAGAGCTTCTGCCACACTGCGGCCTACCCGAAGAAGGTGGACGTCAAGATGCACCATGAACTGCCCGAGTTCATCAGCAACCGTGGCGGCATCAGCCTGCGGCCTGGCGACGGCATCATCCACAGCTGGCTCAACCGCATGCTGCTGCCCGACACGGTGGGCACGGGCGGCGACAGCCACACCCGTTTCCCGATCGGCATCAGCTTCCCCGCAGGCTCGGGCCTGGTCGCCTTTGCAGCCGCCACCGGCGTGATGCCG
>JAURZS010000193.1 GCA_030653255.1 Burkholderiaceae bacterium
CGCGCACTCGGCCGCCGTGAGACTGGTGCCGTGGGCCAGGATGCCGGCGTAGACCATCAGCAGTTCCTGGCCAGAACGCGGCTCACGGCCAAGCATCACCCAGCTGAAGCGCACCTGGGCGTCCACCGCCAGGATGACTTCGAGAGTGATCCAAACCGTGGGAGGCCCCCAGATGGATGAACTCGCGTTGGGTTGGCCAAAACGGTACTCTGGAGGCTCCGCCAACACACGGAGGCTCTGCATGAAATTGATCATTGAAGCCCGGTTCGAGGATTCTGACGGCGGTTCCGACCCGCCGATCGTCGTAGGCGAGATTGAGCGCCGGGATGGCAATCTCGCCGACCTTGGGCTGAAATTGGCGGAGGGGCAAGATTTACTTGGTCAAGTGCAGTCCAGATTGGTGTCGCTGCAGGCACAGCGGTGGTTAGAGCAGCACTCGAGGTGTCGTCGATGTGGCCAGGCGCTGGCCCACAAGGACACTCGGTCCATCGTCGTTCGCACAGCGTTCGGCAAGATGGCGGTGCCGAGCCCACGTTGGTGGACGTGCCAATGCGGGACGCATGGCCGACGGCAGACCTTCAGTCCTCTGAGCAAAGTGCTCACTCGCCGCACGACACTGGAACTCGAGTGTCTTGAAACCAAATGGGCGGTGCACCTGCCTTACCGACAGGCGAACTCGCTGCTGAAGGAGGTCTTGCCGCTGAACCAGGCCATATCTTTCGGCGGGACTCGGCGACGTGTACTCGCAGTGGGTCAGCGTCTCGACCAGTTGGTCCAACATGACATCGCTCAGCACCGCAATCGCGACAATGGCGGCCTTGAGTCGCGCGAGTCAAAGGACGTCGCCTGCGTCGCCGTCGATTCCGCCTGGCTGACCCTCTATGCCAGCCCGAAAATCCGACGGGCGCAGCATGCCGAGGAGCAACTTCATTGCATGCGAATGAAGCAGGTCTGGTCCCACCACGTGAATATCGTCGCCGGCCGAGCGACGTTCGCGAGCCGGCCCGCGCGGCTGTACGGCTACGTGCACAAACAGGTCGCCTCGGCGGCCGAAAGGCTTGATCAGTTCTTGCGTGCTGGTGGCGTCCAGCCCGACGAGCGTGTCACCGTGATCAGTGACGATGCCGGTGAATTCGTCAAAGCCGTCCAGGGCAGCGCACTGGCAAGAGGTCGCATTCTGGACTGGTTTCACATAGCGATGAAGTTCAAGGCAGCGGAGAATTCTGTTTGGGGCAGCAAGCACGTCGAGCCGCATGAGCGAGACAGGGTGCGCGATTGGCTGCGCAGGGCCCAGTGGCTCGTTTGGCACGGAAAGGGCCGCCAAGCTGTAGCCAGGATCAAGGGCATCGACGAAGAGCTGTTGGCCAGACCCGAGCACGAGGACTCGACCCTGTGGTGGAACCTACGCCGACTGTATTTCTACATCGACAACAACGAATCGACATTGGTCAACTACGGTGCCAGGTACCGAAAGGGGCTGCCCATCAGCAGCAGCATTGCAGAGTCGGCGGTCAACCTGTTGGTGAGTCACCGAATGGCCAAGAAACAGCAGATGCGCTGGACCAATGAGGGCGCACACCATCTCGTTCAGGTTCGTGTCGCTGCGCTGAACGGTGAACTGACGCCAAAGCGCCTGGCAGCGCTTTCGAGGGTGCCATGCGCGAACGCTTCTCAGGCCCGTCAGGTCGCGTAAGGCCTCCCACGGTTTGGATCACTCTCCGTTGCGGTTGTCCTCGCCGGCCTGGTTGGCGCAGCCGTAGATGACGTCGGTGACAGCGGTCCAGTCCACGCCGGGGTTGCGCGCCATCAGGGCCTTGATGGGCACCGCGCCCAGGTCGTCTGCACGCACCGGCGAGAGGCTGCCGGCGTAGCGGCCGAAGGGCGTGCGGATCGCGTCGCAGATGAAAGCAGACTTCATGGACTGGGGAAGCTATTCGGGATAAGGCAACAGGGCAAACCGGACTCAGGCCCGCACCGGCAGACCGATCAAGCGCTCAAGCTCGGCGTGGTCCAGCCCCTCGACCTTGTCGATGAGCTTCAGGCCTTGCGGGGTGCACACCAAGGTGGCCAGGTCGGAGTAGATCCGCTTGACGCAGGCGATGCCGGTCAACGGATAGGTGCAGGCCGAAACCACCTTGCTCTCGCCCTTCTTGGTCAGCAGGTCCATCATCACCCAGGTCTGCTTGGCGCCGATGGCGAGGTCCATCGCACCGCCCACGGCGGGAATGGAGCCGGCCTCGCCGGTGCTCCAGTTCGCGAGGTCGCCAGTGGCCGAGACCTGGAAGGCGCCGAGCACGCAGATGTCCAGGTGGCCGCCACGCATCATGGCAAAGCTGTCGGCGTGGTGGAAGTACACGCCGCCGGGCAGCAGCGTCACCGGCTGCTTGCCGGCGTTGATCAGGTCGTAGTCTTCCTCGCCCTGCGCCGGCGCCGGGCCCATGCCCAGGATGCCGTTCTCGCTGTGCAGCACGACCTCGATGCCTGCGGGCAGGTGGTTGGCCACCAGCGTGGGCTGGCCGATGCCCAGGTTCACGTAGGCGCCGTCGTGGATGTCCTGCGCCACGCGGCGCGCCAGTTCGTCCTTGGTTCTGCGGGTGTAGCTCATGGTGCCTTCCTCACGCGGCGGTCTTGAAGCCGCCGGCCTGCGTGGCCACGCGGGGAATGCGCACCACGGCGCTCACGTGGATGCCGGGCGTGACCACCGCCTCAGGGTCGAGGCTGCCGAGTTCGGCGATCTCGTACACGCTGGCGATGGTGCGCTTGGCGGCGGTGGCCATCACCGGGCCGAAGTTGCGCGCGGCCTTGCGGAAGGTCAGGTTGCCCCAGCGGTCTCCGGCCTCGGCCTTGATCAGAGCCACATCGCCGTGGATGGGGTACTCCAGCACATAGGGCTTGCCATTGATGACGCGGGTTTCCTTTGGCGAACCGTCGGCATTGAGCGCCAGTTCGGTGCCGAAGCCGGTGGGCGTGAAGAAGGCCCCCACACCGGCGCCGGCGGCGCGAAGACGTTCGGCCAGATTGCCTTGAGGCACCAGTTCCAGTTCAATCTGGCCGGCGCGGTAAAGCTCGTCGAACACGAAGGAGTCGGCCTGTCGCGGAAAGCTGCAGATGATCTTGCGCACGCGGCCGGTCTTGAGCAACGCTGCCAGGCCACTGTCGCCATTGCCGGCGTTGTTGTTGACCACGGTCAGCTCGCGCGCGCCCTGCTCGATCAGGCCGTCGATGAGTTCGTTGGGAATACCGGCCGTGCCGAAGCCGCCGATGAGAACGGTCGAGCCGTCTTGCACACCCGAGAGCGCGTGTGCGATGGAAGGAGAAATCTTGTCGATCATGGGGTCTTGAGCAAATAGCCCAGGCGTGCCTGGGTGCGGGTCAATCCGGACGCTCGCCCTCGTAGGCGCGTTGCAGCAGCTGGCGAATGTCGCCACGCTGCGCCGGGCCGAAGGGGCGCGGGTTCCAGTAGGGGTTGCTGACCGCGATGTCGGCCGCGCGATCCAGGTCCTCCGCTTTCATGCCGATGTCCTTCAGCGCCACCGGTGCCCCGTTGTCGCGCGCCAGATCGAACAACCCCGCCGCGGCGCTGGCGCGGCCTGTGGTGCCGAGCGCGCGCGCAATGCGGGCCATGGCCTCGGGCGCGGCCGATGCGTTGAAGGCGATGGCATGCGACAGCACGACCGTGTGCACCTCCGCGTGCGGCAGGTTGAAGCTACCGCCCAGCGTGTGGCACAGCTTGTGGTGCAGCGCCATGCCCACGTTGCCCAGCACCGAGCCGCACAGCCAGGCACCGTACAGCGCGTCGCCGCGCGCGTCCACGTCATCGGCCCGCCGGCGGATGCCGGGCAGGGCCTGCGCGATGGCACGTATGCCTTCCTCGGCCATCAGGTTCATCACCGGGTTGCTGTCCTGCGCATACAGGCCCTCGGCCGCGTGGGCAATCGCATTCATGCCGCTGGTCACGCTCATCGCGACGGGCAGGCTCAGCGTCAGCTCGGGGTCGTAGATGACCGTGCGCGGCAGCACGCGGGCATCCTTGCCGGTCTTTTTCAGGCCACCTTCGGTGATGCCGTAGATCGGCGTCATCTCACTGCCGGCGTAGGTGGTGGGGATGGCCAGGATGGGTAGGCCCGATTCCATCGCGATGGCTTTGCCCAGCCCGGTGGTGGAGCCGCCTCCGATGGCGACAGCGCAATCGGCGCCCAGACGACGGGCTTCTTCGCGTGCTTCCCGGGCCGTCTCGATGGGCACGTGCATCACGGCCCGCGGGAAGATCCCCGCCGAACGGCCACCCAGGCGGTCGGCCACCATCTGCGCCTGGGCGGCCTGCTCCGGCGTTGACAGGACCAGCGCGCGCTTCGCGCCTAGCAAGTCGATCTCGCGCTCCAGATGGGCCAGCGACCCCGGGCCGAAGACCACCCGCGAGGGCTGGCCGTTGTAGACAAAGTCTTTCATCTCATCTTCCTTGTTCGGTGTTCAGCCTGGCTGCACGGCGTAGTCCACCTGGTGCCGGGAGATGCGCATGGCGCCGATTTCCGCCTTCACGCGCAAGTGCTCCGGGTGGGTGGCATAGGCGTCCAGCGCCGCCTGCGAATCGAACTCGCTGTACAGCACCACGTCGCAGGCGTAGTCCACGCCGCTGTGGTCCACGCCGATCTCCAGGTGCCGCAACCCCGGTATGCGACCGAGAAGGCTATGAAAGCTGCGCCGCAGCAAATCGATGTTGTGGCGCTTTTCTTCAGGGCTGTCGCCTGCCAGGTTCCACATCACGATGTGTCGAATCACGTCCATCCCTCAAGCCGGGAAGCCGGCTTTTTGCGGCCACAGATTCACGAAGGCCTGCACCGAGGTGCTGGCGAACAGACCCGCCTGCATGAACGGCTCCTGGGCCAGCCAGGCGTGTGCGGCTTCCCGCGAAGGAAACTCGATGACCAGCAGGCTGCCCACCATGGTGGCGGCATCATCATCGGCAACCAGCGGGCCCGCGAAGGCGATGCGGTCCTGCACCTCGGCCAGATAGGCCTTGTGGACAGGACGCATCTTTTGCCGCAAGGGGCCAGCACCCGCCTTGTCCATCAACATGAAGGCGAACAACATGCGCTTACTGGGCCTTCACCGGATTCAGCACGAAGTCGTATTCCATCAAGTAGGTGCCATCGGGCTGCTGCACCCAGTCGCACACCAGGGATTGGCGCACGCCAAACACCGCGTCGGAGTCCAGGTAGTCGCTGTTGTCGCGGAACACGTGCGTGATCAGGGTTTCGTAGCCGGGCGCCTTGATCATGAAGTGCAGGTGGGCCGGGCGCCAGGGGTGCCGGCCGGTGGCGTCCAGCATCTGGCCCACGGGGCCGTCATGCGGGATGGCGTAGGGCACCGCCACGATGGAGCGGAAGTGGTAGTTGCCATTGGCATCGGCGGTCACGATCCCGCGTGACTGGGCATGGTCCAGGCCTTCGTGCTGCACGTCGTACAGGCCGTCGTCATCGGACTGCCATACGTCCATCACCGCGCCGGGAACCGGCTCGCCGTTGATTCCTTTCACCGTGCCGCGCACCAGGCACGGCGTGCCCTTGGCGCCGTTGGCGATGTCGTCGCCCAACTCGTAGTGCGGTGCGCCTTCCACATGGAAGGGGCCGAACACGGTGGCTTCGGTGCAGCCCTCGGGCTTGTCGTTGTTCATCGCCACGGTCAGCATGGACAGGCCCAGGACGTCGGACAGCAGGATGAACTCCTGGCGCTTGTCGTCGGTGATGTGCCCGCAGCGCGTCACGAAGTCGATGCCCTGGAACCACTCCTCCTCGGTCAGCTTCACCTCGCGCGCGAAAGCATGCAGGTGCTGGACCAAGCTCGTCATGATTGTCTTCAGGCGCGGATTCGCGGTGTTGGCGAAGCTGGCGATGACGGCTTGGGTGATGTTGTCCTGGTTGAGATTGCGCATGGTTGCTCCGTGGGTCGGCGTGTGGAATGTCTCTGGGCCCGAACTCTATAATTTCACAAAGCTTCCCAAAACAACTATTTAGGAAATTACTTTTCCTAAGAATGGAAAAATGGACCGTTTCACCGAGTTATCGCTGTTCGTTGAAGTGGCTGAACGGGGCAGCTTGAGCGCCGCGGCGGAAGCACTGGGACTGTCCAATCCCGCGGCCACGCGCTACCTGGCCTCGCTCGAGAATCGATTGCAGGCCAGGCTGGTGGAGCGCAACACACGCCGCCTCTATCTCACCAGCGAAGGACGGGAGTTCCTGGAACGCGCCCGCCATGTATTGGCCGAGTTGAGGGAGGCCGAAGCCGCGATCCACGGCAGCACACTCAACCCATCCGGGGTACTGCGCGTCAGCGCCTCGCTGTCGTTCGCCATGCAGATGATCGCGCCGCGGTTGCCCCGGTACCACCTGCGCTACCCCCAGGTGCGTGTGCACGTGGAAACCGCCAACCGCTACCTCGACATCATCGACAACGGGATCGACGTGGCGATACGCACCCGCGAGTACGAACCGGACAGCGCCATCACCATCCGGCGCCTGGCTTCCACCCGGCGCATCCTGGCCGCCTCCCCCGCCTACCTGGCCGCCAAGGGCACGCCCCGTTCTCCCGACGAGTTGTCCCGGCACAACCTGCTGATCTACGTGCACGCCAACAATCCCAATGAGTTGAAGTTCACCCACGGCGGCGAACAGCACGCGGTCACCGTGCAGGGACTGCTGGAATCCAACGACGGGCAGGTCCTGCGAGCCGCCGCTCTCAATGGCCTGGGCATACTGGTGCAGCCCAGCTACATCGTCTACGACGACATCGTGGCGGGCCGGCTGGTGCCGGTGCTCAACGACTGGGATCTGCCACGCTTGCAGATCAACATTGCCTATCCCAGCCGCAAGCACCTTGCCGCCAAGGTACGGTCGTTCATCGATTTCATGGTCGAGGAGTTCGCAGCGAACGACTATGAGAAGAAATGGACGGGCCCCATATGAGAGCGGTTCGCTGACCAGCCTCAGGTACTGGGGCCGACGCCCTGCATTTTTCCCTTCAGTCCAACTGCAGCCCGGTTTTCTGCGCGACGGCACCCCATTTGGCGAAATCCTCCTGGCTGCGCTGGCGGGCTTGCGCCGGTGTGCTGGCCTCCACACGCAGGTCCATCTCGGCCAGGCGCGCCTTCATCGCCGGGGCCACCAGCGCGGCCCGCACGTCGCGCTGGATCTTGTCGACCACGGCGGCCGGCAAGGCGGCAGGGGCCATCAAGGTCTCGAAGAAGGTGGCATCGAATCCCGGGTGACCGCTCTCCGCCACGGTCGGCACGTCCGTCAGGACCACCGAGCGCTCCTTGCTGGAGACCGCAATGGCCCGCAGCCGTCCGCTCTGCACATGCGGCAACACCACGGACGAGACAACGAAGCTGCAATCGACATGGCCGGCCATCACGTCCTGCGCCGCCGGCCCCGGCCCCTTGTAGGGCACGTGGGTCAGCCGGGTGCCCAGCGTCGACAGCAGCAGCTCCATGGCCATGTGGCTGGGCGAGCCCGCTCCACCCGACGCATAGAGCCTGCCGGCAGGCAGCCGCGAGAAGGCATCGAGCGAGGCAATGCCAGCGCCAGGGTTGCACACCAGTGTCTGGTTGAAACTGGCGAAGTAGGACACGGGCTGCAGGGCGGTCCGCGGGTCGAAGCCCAACTTCTTGTACAGGTGGGGGTTGATGGTGAGCACGGTGTCGGGCCCGACGAGCAGCGTGTGGCCGTCCTTGGCCTGCGCCACCTCGCCGGCCGCGAGGTTGCCACCGGCCCCCGGCTTGTTGTCGACCACCACGGCCTGGCCCCAGGCCGACTGCAGCGTAGGCTGGATCAAGCGGGCGATCACGTCGCCAGGCGTTCCAGGCGGAAACGACACCACGATGCGAACCGGCTTGGTAGGCCAGGTTTGTGCGAAGGCCGCAGGGGCTGCCGCGTTCAAGGCGAAGATGGCGCCCGCCGTCCAGGCAAGCAGTTTCCGGATGTGTTTCAAAGTTGTCTCCTGTGGGTGAATGGTTTTTTTGCCGTCCTTCAGGCGGTGGCCCGGCCGATCACGCGCGACAGCACGGCCGTAGCCTCGTGGTCCGTGGCGCCTCGCCAGGCGACGATCTGGTCGGGGCGGATCAGCGCGAGCGGCGCCTCGTAGAGTTCGAGCAGCGCCGCCTGCGGCAGGTGCACGACGCGCAGGTCCATGCCTGCGTCCCGGGCGGCGGCCTCGAAGCTGTCGGTGGCCGGCGCGTCGGGCCCCAGGGCCAGCAGGGTCCATTCGCTGTGGAACAGGTCGAACAGCGAGCGCCCGTCGTCCAGCCACATGTGCGGCGGCCTGCCGCCGGGGCTGGCCGTGTGCACGTAGTTGTTGGGCTCGTCGGGCGGCAGCGCCGCGCCGTCGCCGGCGATGATGGGCGAGCCGTCGTAGCGGCCGCCGAAGGTCACGCCGGGGATGTTGAACTCCAGGCGCGCGTGTTCGTCGAGGTGCTGGGCGGCGAGCCGGCGCTCGGCTTCTCCGCGTTCGGACTCCTCCTCCAGTTCCGGCTGGGCCTTGAACAGGCCCACCGAATCCGCGAAGCGCCGCGCAAAGCCGGTGTTGCGCTCGGCCACCCGTTTGCGCTCGATCTCGTAGCTGTCGAGCAGCCCCTCGGGCGCTTTCCCGCGGATCACGCTCGCCAGCTTCCAGGCGAGGTTCACCGCGTCCTCCACCGCCGTGTTGTAGCCCAGGCCGCCAGTGGGTGTGAACAGGTGCGCCGCGTCGCCCGCGATGAACACGCGCCCCTGCTGGAAGCGCTGCGCCACCAGCGCGTGCCCGGCCAGCCAGGTGCCGGTCGAGAGAATCTCCACCGGCAGCTCGACGCCCACGGCCTCTTCGAAGACACGGCGCGCGTCCTCGTGTGTCCAGTGCTCCGAGTCCTCCCCCGGCTTGAGCGCGGCATGAAACGCGTATTCGGCCATGCCGTCCACCGATGCCATGAAGGCCCGGCGCCGATGATTGACGGCCACGTACATCCAGGCCTTGGGGTGGCGCAGGACCGAGGTGAAGCCTGGTGCCCGCAGGTAGACGGCGAACATCTTGCCACCCATGAACTCGCGCTGGATGCCGGTGACTCCGCCCCACTCAATGCCCAGCTCGCGCCGCACGAGGCTGCGCGCGCCATCGGCGCCCACCAGGTACCGGGCGCTCACCTCCTGCGCAGGGCCGCCTTCGGTGGGCCGCACGGTCGCGCTCACGGAGTCGCCATGGTCGTGAAAGCGCTCCAGCGTCCAGCCATAGCGCACGTCGGCACACGGGCTCGCCTGCGCGTGGCGGCGCAGCGTCTGCTCGACAAACTTCTGCGATACGCGGTGCGGCAACTCGGCTGCGCTCCACGAGCCCGTCATCGACTTGATCTTGACGGTCGCCTCCGCGGCCGTGGGCAGGCGGATGCGGGCCAGTTCGTGCTGCGCGTAGCGCGTGAAATACGCGATGTCAGTCGGATGGTCCGGCGGCAGGCCCTGAACGCGCACCTCGTTGGCGAAGCCCAGCCGCCGGAAGTGCTCCATCGTGCGCGCCTGCGTGGCGTTGGCCTGCGGGTTGAAGGCAGTGCTGGGTTTTGCGTCGACGAGCAGGCTGCGGATGCCACGCCGGCCGAGTTCGATGGCCAGCATCAAACCACAAGGACCGCCGCCGGCGATCAACACGTCCGTCGTGATCTTGGACGGCGCGAGGGAAGAGGAATCGGTCATGATCAGCTTTCTTGCTTGTTAACCTAAGTCAATATTTGCTTAGGTTACCTAAATAAAATTCATACGCCCATCAGGGTTAACCATGACCGATTCCGCTCCGCCACAGAACTACTTCTGGCGCCGCCACAACCCGGGCCGCGTGCTCGACAACGCACTGCGCCGTTTCGAGGACCGCGTCATGGAACTGCTGCGCGAAGCCGGACATGTCCAGACCCGGCGTTCGCACGTGAACCTGACGCGCCACCTGGACCTCGAGGGCACCCGCATCACCGAACTCGCACGGCGCGCCGCGATGACCAATGCCGCGATGACCGAACTGATCGATCAGTGCGAGTCGCTGGCGCTGGTCGAGCGCGTGCCGGACCCGGCCGACGGGCGCGCCCGCATCGTGCGCTTCACCCCCCTCGGGCTGGCATGGCTGGATGCATTCGGCCGAGCCGTCGAGCGCGCACAGCGCGAAATGGCAAAGGAAGTCGGCAAGCCGGCCATGGCGATGCTCCTTGAGGACATCGCGCGCTATGCAGCAGCAGCCGACGCAAGCAACGCCTGAGCGGCCATACCGCTGGGCTCAATCGCCCTTGATGCCTCGTTCGCGGATGATCGTTCCGAAACGCCGGAAATCCTCGGCCCCCTTCTGCCCGAACGCATCGGGCGTCAGCGCCTGCGGCACGTTGCCGATGGCAACGATGCGTTCCTTGATGGCCGGTTGGCCCAACGCGCGGTTGATCTCCGAGTTCAGCCGTTTCACGATGGCAGCCGGGGTACCGGCCGGCGCATAGAAGCCGAACACCGCATCAGCATCGAAGCCCTTCAAACCGAGTTCGTCCAGCGTCGGCACGTCCGGCACCAACGGCGCCCGCTGCGGGCTGGCGACGGCCAGCATCTTCAGCCTGCCGGCCTTGACGTGCTGGAGGCTGATGCCCGGGTCGAACAGGAAGTCGATCTGCCCACCCATCAGGTCCGTCAGTGCCGGCGCGGCCCCTCGGTAAGGGACGTGGATGGCGCTCGTGCCGGTCCGGCTTGTCAGCATTTCGGCCGCCAGGTGCGGCGAGCTGCCGTTGCCGGGCGAGCCGAACGAGCGCTTGCCCGGGTTGGCCTTTAGGTCGGCCACCAGCGCCTTGAAGTCCTTGATCGGGCTGTCGGCGCGCACGACCAGGTAGAACGGCACGCGCGCCACGGAGGCCACCGGCACCAGGTCCTTCGCGGGATCGAAGGACATCTTCTGGTAGAGATGCGGGTTGATCGAGACCATCCCGCCCGAGCTCATCAGCAGCGTGTGGCCATCGGGCGCCGCCTTGGCGACGAATTCACCGCCCAGGTTGCCCCCTGCCCCGGCCTTGTTCTCCACCACCACCGGCTGTCCCAGGGCTTCCTGCAGCGGCGTGCCGACGATGCGGGCCAACTGGTCGGCCGCGCCGCCGGGCGCAAAGTTGACGACCACCATCACCGGCCGCGTTGGCCAGTTCTGCGCCTGGGCGAGCAGAGAGGCGCCCAGGCCGATCACGAGCGCAGCGATTCTGAACATGGATTTCATCTTGCGTCTCCTGTTCAGAACGGGTAATGCCGCGGCGTCATCTGCACCGTGATCCAGCGCAATTCCGTGAAGGCATCGATCCCGGCCTTGCCGCCGAAACGGCCATAGCCCGAATCCTTCACGCCGCCGAACGGCATCTGGGCCTCGTCGTGCACCGTGGGCCCGTTGACGTGGCAGATCCCGGAGTCGATGCGGTTGGCCACCTCCCAGGCCCGCGCGATGTCGCGCCCGAACACCGCCGCCGACAGCCCGTAGGGGTTGTCGTTGGCCACGCTCACCGCCTCCTCGACGCCATCCACGCGCACCACCGGCTTGACCGGGCCGAAGCTTTCTTCATGGTAGATGCGCATTGCGGGTGTCACATGGTCGAGCAGCGTCGCCGGCATCAGGGTGTTCTCGGCCTTGCCGCCGCAAACAAGCTTGGCACCATGGGCAAGAGCGTCGTCGATCAGCGCGTTGCAGCGCTCGACCGTGCTCGCGTCCGCCACGGAGCCCAGCACCACCGGCCCCTTGCGCGGGTCGCCCAGAGGCAGCTTGGTGGCCTTGGCGGCGAGCCGTTTCACGAAATCATCCGCGATGCGGCGATCGACCACGATGCGCTCGGTGCTCATGCAGATCTGACCGCTGTTGGCGAAGGCGCCGAAGGCCGCGCCATTGACCGCGGCATCGAGGTCGGCGTCGTCCAGCACCACCAGTGGCGCCTTGCCGCCCAGTTCCAGCACCACCGGCTTGAGGTACTTGGCACAGGTCTGTGCGATCAGCTTGCCCACGCGCGTGGACCCGGTGAAGTTCACGCGCCGCAGGGCCGGGTGGGCGACGATCGCCTCGACCACGCCAGCGGCGTCGGCCGGTGCGTTGGTCACGAAGTTGATGACGCCGGGCGGGAAACCCGCATCCTGGAACGCCTCGACGATCAACCCGTGGGTCGCCGGACTCAGCTCCGAGGCCTTGAATACCACCGTGTTGCCGCAGGCCAGTGGCGTGGCGATCGCACGCACACCCAAGATGACCGGTGCGTTCCAAGGCGCGATGCCCAGGACCACGCCGGCCGGACGACGCACCGCCAGCGCCAGGCTTCCGGGCACGTCGGACGGGATGACCTCGCCTGCCACCTGGGTCGTCATGCCCGCAGCCTCCTGCAGCATGCCAGCGGCCAGGTGGACGTTGAAGCCGGCCCAGGGGGCGGCTGCGCCGGTCTCCGCCGCCATCGCGGCTGTCAACGCCTCGGCCTTGGCTTCGAGGGCATGCGCCGCCTTCAGCAGCAGCGCGCGGCGCTCGCCGGGCCCGGTGCGCGACCAGGCCGGAAAGGCGGCGGCAGCGGCCTCGACAGCGGCCACCGCATCGGCCGGGGTCGCCGCAGGCGCCGTGGTGGCCACGGCGCCGTCCAGAGGATTGCGCCGCTCGAAGGTGGCGCCGTTCGCCGCCTGGCGGGCTTCGCCGTTGATCAGCATCGATATCGTGCCCATTGGGTTTGTCTCCTTGATACAGGGTTGAAAGAAATCTCGTCAGGCCACTTCGACCTCGACCAGCACCGGCGCGGCCGAATGCAAAGCCCGCTCGAGTGCTGGCCGCAGTTCCGCCGCCTTCTCCACACGCAGCGCCTGGACGCCCTGCCCCGCAGCCAGAGCGACGAAATCCAGGTCGGGCAGGTCCGTGCCCGGGACATGCTCATCGGGGCGGTAGCCGAAGATCCGCGCGAACTCGTACAGTGCGGCGTACCGGCGGTTCTTGAGGATCACGACGGTAAGCGGCAGCCTCAGCTGCGACGCGCTCCAGAGCGCCTGGATCGCGTACATCGCGGAGCCGTCGCCCACCAGCGCGATGACCCGCGCGCCCGGCTTGGCCAGTGCCACGCCGACGGCCGCGGGCAGCGAGTAGCCCAGGCCGCCGCTGCACATGGTGTAGAAGGTCTCGGACTCGAAGATCGGCAAGTGTCCGTGGATCACGGGCCTGGCGCTGGGTGCTTCCTCGACCACGATGCTGTCGCGCGGACGCACGTCGGTGAGGGTCTGCAGCACCCAGTCCACCGGCAGGCGTTCGTCGGCCTGTGGCTCAGCAACACGCGGCGGCCGTGCATGCGCCGCGGGCAATTCCCTCTGCGGCGGCCGGCTGCGTTCCAGAAGATCGAGCAGCCCGAGGCGGATGCTTCCCACCACCGAGGTGCCGGTGGGCGCCCAGGCGGCCACTTGCGGGTCGTCCGTCAGTTGCACCAGCGCAGCGCCTTCGGGCAGGTGAGGTCCCTGGCCTTCGACGTGGTAGGTGAAGGCCGGCGCTCCGAGCGCAAAGACCAGGTCATGGCCAGCCAGACGCTCCACGATGCGCTCACGCATCGCCGGCAGGAAGCCGGCCCACAAGCGGTGGTCCTCGGGGAAGCTGCACCGACCCGACATCGGTGCGACGTAGACACGCGCATTGTGACGTTCGGCCAGTTGCACGGCCTCGTCCCAGGCGCGGTCACGGTCGACAGCTGCACCGACCACAAAGGCCGGCGCACGCGCGGCGTCCAGCGCTTCGGCCAACTGCGCCAAGAGAGCCGGCTCCGGCCGCAGCTGCTGGCTGACCACACGGGCATCGACCGGTGTGGTCAGCACGCCCCAGTCATCCGAGGGAATCGATACGAAGACCGGCCCACGCGGCGGCGTCATCGCGATGTAGTAGGCGCGGGCCAGTGCCAACGGCACGTCCTGGGCGCGCGCCGGCTCGACGCTCCACTTCACATAGGGCTTGGGCAGTTCCGCCGCCTGCGCAGAACCGAGAAAGGGATCGAAAGGCAGAAGCGACCTCGCCTGCTGCCCTGCGGTGATCACGAGCGGCGTGCGGTTGCGATACGCCGTGAAGATGTTGCCCATCGCATGGCCCACGCCGGCGGCAGAGTGCAGGTTCACGAAAGCTGCGCCGTGCGTGGCCTGCGCGTAGCCGTCGGCCATGCCCAGCACGACGCACTCCTGCAACGCCATCACGTAGCGGAAGTCCTGCGGGAAGTCCATGAACATCGGCAGTTCCGTCGAGCCGGGGTTGCCGAAGATCGAGGTCATGCCCAGCTGGCGCAGGAGGCGATAGACGGCCTCACGCACCGTCACCATGCCGCCCGTCGCGATGACCTCGGCTTCGCCGGGCCGGATGCGTTGATCCATGAATACTCCTTGCAAATGCCAACCAGTGTCGAGGCCATCAGCATATTCATCAATGCAATCCGCCTACTAAGCAATAATGCATTGGATGAATAGTGAAAGACTGGACTTGAATCTGCTGCGCCTGTTCGAGGCGGTGTACCGCTTGGGCAGCGTCAGCCGTGCCGCCGATTCGATCGGCCTGTCCCAGCCTGCAGCCAGCCAGGGGCTGACCCGGCTGCGACTGTCGCTGGGCGATGCGCTGTTTGTGCGTACCAGCGGCCGCATGCGCCCTACCCTGCGTGCCGAACGACTGGCCGGCACCATCCAGCCCGCCATCGCCGCGATCCAGGAGGCACTCCAAGACAAGGACAGCTTCGAGCCCTCACGCTCGACGATGACGTTTCGCATGCACATGAGCGACATCGGCGAGGCAAGGCTGCTGCCGGAGCTGATGGCCGCGCTGCATCGCGAGGCGCCCGGCGTGCGCGTGCAGACGATTCCGCTGCCGCACGAGGCGATCCCGGACGCCCTCGAAACCGGGGCCATCCACTTCGCCCTCGGCTTCCTGCCATCCGTCAGTGGTACCGAGCGGGTCGAACTGCTGCGCGACCGCTATGCGGTCGTGGTCCGCGCCGGGCATCCGCTGGCAACGGCGACGAAAGGACGCGTGACGGCAGAGGATCTGCGAAAGCTGGACTATGTCGCTGTGCGTTCGCACTCGGAGACCTTCCGCATCCTCAAGCAGCTCGATCTCGACGGACAGTTGGTGTTGACATCGGCGCACTTCCTCGCACTGCCGGCCATCATCGCGCGGACAGATCTGGCGGTCATCATGCCGCAGGCCATTGCGCGCGGGTTCGTCGATGCCCGGCGCTATGCGCTGCTTCCCGCGACGTTGCCCCGCAGTACCTTCACCGTGTCCATCCACTGGAGCCGGCGCTTCGATGCGGACCCTGCCCACCGGTGGATGCGAAGCCTGTTCGTCGGCTTGTTCAAAGGCCAGGCAGACTTGGCCCCCACGCGCACCCGCAAGGGAGTCTCAAAGTGAGCCGCCAATCGTCCTTGGCCGGCTCGCCTTCGGCGAGGTCTGCCAGCCGCAAGCACCGTGGAACCCGTACAGGTCGTCGCGTGGCGAAGTTATGTCCCCAACGCACCGCGCGATGGAGCTATCCTGCACAGGCTCGCGCAGGAGCCATGATCCGACGTTCCCCTCAGCCGCATTGATCAGCGGCAGCCCAACTTCGATAGGGTTGGTTACGTCTATCCATGGACCGAGACTTGATACCTGTTGGCATACTCTGACTCTGCCGCCCGGAGAACATTTCTTACGGGCACAACCCGGGGTCCCTTTGATTTCAGTGCAATAAGTGACGGTTCCCAGCCGCCCGGAGAGCGAGCATTTGCGCGGGTCTGGTTCCTTGGCCCAGGGTAAGTCTTTGTCAGGCAATGATTTTCTGTTGGTCCCTCATTCGGCCTGCGAAGCCCTGTTTGTGGGGTTGATCTCATGCGGAGGCGCTTGTTT
>JAURZS010000001.1 GCA_030653255.1 Burkholderiaceae bacterium
CAGGGGCTGTCAGCAGCGAGGTGCGCAGTCAGTTGCGCGGCGTTTGTCGGCGAGGCAGAACCGATCAGTGCCGCGGGCCGTCGCTGGACGCCAGTCGATCAAGTTCGGCGCAGACATCGGACATGCGGCCCGAAATGACGAGGCGGCCCGCCGCACCAGCCGTGGTCTGGCTTGGGTCGAGCACGCGCAACACGCGCAGCGGCCGTGACAGCGCCTGGGGAGATACAGGCAGCGCCGCCCTGTTTTGCTGAGAACCATGCGCCGACGCCCGCACCCAGGCCGGGCGGGCGTATGCGGCGCGGCTGGATGGGCGCTGCCCATGAGCCCTGCCCGCTGGCGAAACGAACCAGCCAACCAGGCTCTGTAACGGCGCAAACAGCGCGGACATCGTGAGTACTGCGATTCCCATGTGAAACCTTTCGAGATGGAATGTGAGGTCGAACTGAAAAACTACATCAGCATGGTGTTGCGTATCAGGCCGACCGCCAAGCCTTCGATCTCGAAGGGCTCGCCGGGCTCGACGATGATGGTCTCGTAGTCGGGGTTCTCGGGGTGGAGTTCGATCTGATTCTTGTTGCGCCGAAAACGCTTGACGGTGATTTCATCGCCCAGGCGGGCCACTACGATCTGGCCGTTCTTGGCATCCTTGGTGGATTGCACTGCCAGCAGGTCGCCGTCCATGATGCCGGCGTCGCGCATGGACATGCCGCGCACCTTGAGCAGGTAGTCCGGGCGGCGCTGGAACAGGCTGCTCTCGATGTAGTAGGTCTGGTCCACATGCTCCTGCGCGAGAATGGGGGAGCCGGCGGCAACGCGGCCGATCAGGGGCAGGGCAAGCTGGGCCAGACTTTGCAGAGGCAGCGTGAACTGCTTGATGCGTGACTCGTTGATGGAGCGCAAGGCCTCGGTCTGGAGGCGGATGCCGCGAGAGGTGCCGCTGACCAGTTCGATCACGCCTTTTCGGGCCAGGGCCTGCAGATGTTCTTCGGCTGCGTTGGCGGATTTGAATCCGAGTTCGGTGGCGATTTCGGCGCGGGTAGGCGGCGCGCCGGTGCGGGCGATGGCGCTTTGAATCAGCTCCAGGATCTGTTGCTGGCGGGCCGTGAGTTTGGCGGGAAACTGTGGCAAATCCATGGTTGCTCCTGTGGCTGGCAAGACAGTGGGCAGGCAGAATGAATTACATTTACTGTCTTAATATCCAGTACCTGTATTTTTAACCAGTTTTTGAAAGATTGCAAGCCATGCAGACCCCCGCCGCGAAAAAGATCGTGATCCTTGGCACCGGCGGCACCATTGCAGGGACCTCGGCCCAGCCCGGCGACAACACCTCCTACAGGGCGGCGCAACTGGGCGTGTCGGCGCTGCTGGACACGGTTCCCGGCCTACAGACGGCAGTCGCAGGTCATGCGATAGAGGTCGAGCAGTTAGCCCAGATCGACAGCAAGGACATGAGCCAAGCCGTCTGGCTTCGGCTGGCGCAGCGAGTCGCTTATTGGGCAGCTGACCCCGCAGTCAGGGGCGTCGTGATCACTCACGGCACCGACACCCTGGAGGAAACCGCCTATTTCCTGCATGCTGTGCTGGCGCCAGTCAAACCCGTGGTACTGGCCTGCGCGATGCGCCCCGCGACCGCACTGACGCCCGACGGCCCCCAGAATCTGCTGGACGCGCTTGCCACGGTCATGCATCCCGACGCCCGCGGCGTACTGGCCGTGTGCGCCGGGCGGGTCCACGGCGCGCTCCAGGTTCGCAAGCTTCACCCTTATCGACTTGACGCCTTCGGTTCAGGCGAGGCCGGACCGTTGGCGGTCGTCGAAGAAGGGCGCCTGCGCCTGTTGCAATCCTGGCCACCGCCGGCGTCGCCGTGCCACACGCTGATGGCCGCATTGGATTCGCAGTCGCCTTGGCCCCGTGTCGAGATCGTCATGAGCCATGCCGGCGCCGACGGTGCCATCGTGCGCGCCTTGCAGAACTGCGCCGAGGGTACTTCAGCCTTGCGCGGGCTGGTGGTGGCGGGCACGGGCAATGGCACGTTGCATGAGGATCTGGAAGCGGCCTTGCTGGATGCACAGCGCAGCGGCCTGCGTGTCTGGCGCAGCACGCGCTGCGCCGAGGGGCAGGTGCTGCCCACCCCTGCAGATCGAATCCCTGATTCTGCGGGGCTGTCGCCGGTCAAGGCGCGAATTGCCTTGATGCTCGAATTGCTGGGGGCGGGCTAAGCGGGCTGGCGAGGCCAGCCGCGTATGATGGCGGCGGGACTGCGCAGACACCCGCCTCAAGGGCGCCCGTGAATGCCTGCCCGGCTGGCGGACGCCTCAAGACCATTCGATTTCGTTCTTCTATTTCATGTCCGACGTCAAAGCTGCACTGCGCACACTGAATCTGTTCGAATTGTTCGCGAAACAGCGGCAGCCGCTCGTGCTGAGCGATCTCTCTGAACAACTGGACATTCCAAGCTCAAGCTGCCTGCAGTTGATACGCACTCTGTTGCAGCATGGCTACCTGTATCAGACATCCAAGCGGGGGGGCTACTATCCAACGCTGCGTCTGTTCGACTGCGTTCAGGCGATTGTGACCCATGATTCAGTCAACGCCCGGGTCTTGCCCGCGCTCACTGCCTTGCGGGATGAAACCGGTGAGACCGTTACTCTGGGCAAGATGCAGGGCAGGCAACTGATCTACCTCTTGGTGCTCGACTCTCCCCACCTGCTACGTCCTGCGATCATGTCCGGAATGCTGCGCCCTCTTCACTCCACGGGAAGCGGTAAGGCCCTTCTCGGAACAATGGAGCCGAAGGAGCGCAAAGCGATATTGCGGGCAGCAGGGATGGCGCGGCTCACCCCGTTCACTGTCACTTCGTCGGCCAAGCTTGAGCAACTGCTCGCCGAGGGGGCCGAACGCGGCTGGCATGTGAACCGCGGCGAAGGCGCTATCGACCTGGCATCGGTCGCTGCATCGGTCATGATCGCAGGCGAACCCTATGCCATTGCCGTTATCGGCCCTATATCGCGCCTTCCTTCTGACGTGGGACATGCAACAGCGCTCCTGAAGGCAAAAGCCGCTATCGAACAACCAGCCTGACACGTTGACGGTACGCGGTGGTTCTCCTTCGTTCCTCTTTGGTTGTGGCGTCGCTTGTTTGGGAGTTTTGAACAGTTGCCGGCTGAAAAAAAATTCCATACAATGAACTGTTGAAGTCATTCAGAAGTCTCGCAGGGGGCCGAGGGCTGCGCAATGGCTGCCGAGACCGCGTCCTGTCGACGCAACAGTGACTGAGTCGTTCATGCTTGCGAGACTTCCGTCGCGACAAGAGTTCCGCAGATGTTCGATCAGACAGGAATCCACATTTCCAGGAGATTTGCCGTGTCCGACCTCACCAGAAGAAACATTCTTTCGTCAATGACCCGTTTGTCGTTGGCGGCAACGGTTGGGGGTTTGGTCCCCGGCTTGGCACTTGCGCAGGCTTACCCTTCGCGCAAACCCATCACCATCGTATTGCCGACGCCACCGGGCAGCGGCACCGATGCCACGCTGCGAATGCTGGCGCAGGAGGCCGAGGGCTTGCTCAAGCAAACGGTGAATGTCGAAAACAGGCCAGGCGCGAGCGGGCACATCGGGTTGCAATATGTGCTGTCTCAGCCGGCGGACGGCTACACGCTGGCACTGCTGACATCCACCGCTGTGGTTGCCTACAACTATTTGAACAAGCCGTTCGACATGAGCAAGACCTGGGCAGCCGTCGGCAGCTATGCCGAGGTCCCCATCGTACTGGTGGTGAATCCAGCCGTTGTGCCCTCCATCAATACGCTCGCCCAGTTGTTCGAGTACGCGAAGTCGAGGCCTTCGACCAACTACACCACCGCTGGCGTTGGCAGCATGGCGCATCTCAGCATGGAGAGCCTGCGCCAAATCGTAGGCGTGACGCTGCAGCATATTCCGTACAAGGGATCCGGCCAAGCCTTGATCGACGTCTTGGGGGGGCAGGTAGGAATCTATTTTTCCGATCTGCCTACTGCCATGCCACACATCCGCTCTGGAAAGCTCAAGGCCATCGCCGTTGCCGGAGCGAAGCGCGATAGCCGCATGCCTGACGTACCGACCGTGGCAGAGCAGGGATTTCCTGGCTTCGAAGCGGCAAGCTTTCTCGGCCTCGCGGCGCCTGCCGGTACTGCGGCCGGCGTGGTGGCAATGTGGTCAGAGGCGTTGAGAACGGTCATCGCGCGCCCGGCGATCCGGGACAAATTGATCGACGCCGGGCTTGAGCCCAACTACCAACCGCCAGAAGTTTTCGCAAAGCGGGTGCAAGCGCGGTTCGATCAGACCGGAAAAATCATCCGCGAACGCGGCATCACGCCATGAGTGAAGCCCCCGTCAGCGCGCTGCACCGGGTGATAGCCCCACGCAGCGTGGTGATTGTGGGCGCATCCCCTCGCAGTGGCTCGGTTGGGCAGACGACTCTTGCAAACATGCTGCAGTTCGACGGTCGTCTCCATTTGGTCAACGCACGGTACGCCAGCGTGGATGGGCATCCATGCCTCCCCTCGGTGAAGGATCTGCCCGAAGTGCCCGACTGTGCCATTGTCACCGTGGGCCAAGAGGCGGTCGAAGGCGTCCTGACCCAGTGCGTCGAGGCGGGAATCGGCGGAGCCATTGTCTATGCCTCTGGCTATGCGGAACTGGGCACACGCGAAGCGATCGATGCCCAGCAGCGACTTGCCGACATTGCCCACTCTGGCGGGATGCGCCTGGTCGGACCCAACTGCGCTGGCCTTGTGAATTTCAAACTCCGCATGGGAGCCACGTTTGCCACCGGCACAGAGCTTCCGCTGCCGGGAGACGTCGCAGTCGCCGTGGTGAGTCAATCGGGCGCCCTCGGTCTGGGATTGGGCCAGGCGGTGGGCAACGGCGTGTCACTCAGTCACTTGCTGACGGCGGGCAATTCCTGTGATGTGGACGTTTGCGACTACATCACGTATCTGGCTGGGGACTCCAGTTGCCGGGCCATCTCATGTGTCTTCGAAGGACTCCGGGAGCCGATGCGCCTGGTAGCAGCCGCTGAGGCCGCGGCCGCGAGCGGCAAGCCATTGGTGATCTTCAAACTTGCGGTGAGCGAGCGAGGTGCGCAAGCGGCCCTGTCGCACAGCGGCTCACTCGCGGGTGCGCAGGCCACCTATCAGGCCGCCCTGAGGGGGACCGGCGCCGTTCTGGTAGACCATTGGGAGCAATTGCTCGAAACAAGCACCTTCTTTGCGAAAGCGACCCGTCGCTCCAGCACGGGCTGTGCGATCGTGGCAACGTCCGGCGGCGCAGCGGTGATGGGTGCGGACTGCGCCGACCGCCATGGCGTCGAACTGCCGGCTCCTTCGGCAGGAGTGCTCGCCGTGCTGCGGGAGAATCTGCCACCATTTGCCACCCCCGGCAACCCCTGCGACGTGACTGCCCAGGTTCAATCTCAGCGCAGTGGACTGATGGCCTGCAGTGAAGCTTTGCTCTCGGGCAAGGAATACGGAGCACTTGTGGTCGCGCAGACCCGCGTCAACGTGGCGTCGGCAGCCCGAATCACCGAATTCGAGACACTGGCTGCGACCGCAGGCAAACCGCTGTGCCTTGTCTGGCTGAGCGGTTGGACCGATGGCGCGCCTGGCTTACAAGCGCTGGAGCGCAGTGCGCACGTGGCACTGTTCCGTTCGATGGACCGGTGCTTCGCCGCCATCGCTGCCTGGAACCGGTGGCATGACCTGCAGGAAGCGCGCACGGGGCACCTGGCGGCACCGGGTGGCAAAGTTGTGCCAGAGCCGTCGTTGCCGCCAGGCGCTGTGGCACGCGTCACACAGCGCATCCGTGCTGCGGCTCACGACAACATCACAGAGCGCGAGGCAAAGGACATACTCTCCACCTATGGAATCCCCGTTGTGCGGGACACCCTGACGGCCCAGGTAGAGGATGCGGTCGCGGCGGCCCGCGAAATGGGCTACCCCATAGTGCTCAAGGTCGAGTCACCGGACATTCCTCACAAGACCGAAGCCGGAGTGGTCGCACTGGGCGTTTCCGGCGACAACGCTTTGCGCGAGGCTTATGCCCGCTTGCTGCGCCGCGCTGCACTCCTGTCCCCGGCCCCCCGGATCGCAGGGGTTCTGGTGCAGCCGATGGTGGCCAGCGGCGTCGAGGTGATGGTGGGTTCGCGCAACGATCCGCAGTTCGGGCCTCTCGTGATCGTGGGGCTGGGCGGCGTCATGGTGGAACTGATGAAGGACGTCCAGATTGCGCTTGCCCCCGTGGACCCGAATCAGGCCATGGAGATGCTGAAGCGCCTGCGAGGCGCGCCGCTTCTCACCGGCTTCAGGGGCAGTGCAGCCGTGGACATGGAACAACTTGCACTTGTGGTGTGCCGCCTTTCACAGTTCGCGCACGACCAGGCGGGTCTTCTTCAGGAGTTCGACGTCAATCCCCTGATCTGCACTCCAAGCGGCGTTACTGCGGTGGATGCCTTGCTGGTGCGCCGTCCACTGAACAAGTCCGAGATAACGCAACCCGCGGCCGAGATGGCCTGACAGCAAGGAAAAACAATGTCTGATGCTACGGATGAAATCCGCATGGTCGCCAACGGAATGGTTGGCAACGGCTTTTCATGGCGCGGATTTCAGAACGCTCTGGCGCGCAAGCCGCACATGATTGGGTGCGACGCCGGAACCTCGGACTATGGTGCAGGCCCGTTGGGATCGGGAATTTCCACCAAGCCGGAGCAAAGCGTGCGGCGCGATCTGGAGATCATGTTACAGGGGGCGCGTCAGCTGAAGATACCCTTGATCATCGGATCTTGCGGAATTGCCGGTGCGGCGCCACAAGTCGACACCGTGGCCCGCATCGTCAAGGAGATCGCAAGCGAGCATGGAATGCATTTCCGGATCGCCTTGATCTACTCGGACCAGGACAAGGAGGTGCTGAAGACGGCGCTCGCGCAAGGTCAGATCCAGAGCCTGGGCCCGGTACCGGCTCTCACCGCCGAGGCGATTGATGCCAGTTCCAATATTGTCGCCATGGCGGGGGCGCAGCCGTTCATCGATGCCCTCGACGGGGGAGCGGACGTCATTCTGGCGGGCCGTTGTACCGACCCTGCCATCTATGCGGCCGTGCCGCTTCGTGCCGGCCTGCCGCCCGGGCCGGTGTGGCATGCGGCGCGCAGCGTGGACAAAGGCAATCTTGCCACCACGGAAGTGTCGGAAGGCTCTCCCGTGATGGTGTCGGTCACGCGCGAAGGGTTCATTATCGAACCCACCAAGGAGGGGTCACATTGCACCGTGAAGAGCGTGTCCTCCCTGACCATGTATGAGAATCCGGACCCCTGGTCGGTCTATCAGCCCGCGGGCGCCATCACGACACAGTTCGCCACCTTCGAGCAGCTCGATGACCGCAGAGTGCGTGTCACTGGCAGCCGCTTTACGCCGGCGGAGTACCACACGGTCAAGCTGGAAGGGGCGAGGCCCGTAGGTTATCGCTACGCCTTCCTTGTCGGCATCCGGGATCCGCGGTTGATCGCCAACATGGACGATTTCCTGGCACGATGGCGGGCATTGTTCGAACGCACCGCGCGCAGTCTGGGTATCGCAGGCGACGCCTGGCACCTGAAGTTCAGGGTCTATGGCCGCGATGCGGTCATGGGCGATCGCGAGCCCCTGCGGATGCAACCTTCGCATGAAGTTGGTCTGCTAATCGATGTGGTTGCAGATCGCGAGGAGGATGCGCAGGCGCTGGTGACGCGTGGTAGCTCCATCGGTGCAAAGCTGGACCCGGTGCCGGGCATTCCCGCCGGCGGAAACTTCGCGGCGCCGTTCTCGCCAAATTTCATTCGCATGGGTGAGACCTACGAATGGAGCGTCTGGCACCTGATGACAGTGAAGAACGAGCGCGACCCTTTTCGCATCGAGTATGTCGACATCTGAATCCCAAGGAAACACCACATGCTGCTGAAAGACATGGCGCCGGGGATCAAGTGCCGCAACGCCGGTGCATCCTGGTTGAGCATCGATATTCCCTTCGACACTGAGGCGTACTACCGCCGTGCGATTGCGAGCAAGGTGATCAATCCCGATTTGATCGCGAAGATCTATGGGGTGCGCACTGAGGATGTGCGCATCTACGAATACGATCCCGCGCAGGCGCTGAAGGTGACGATCCCTCGCGCAACATTTTCAGGTGGGATCGACGAATCCGACTTCGACGGCGCACAACAGTTTGCTCCACTTCTGGACCTGGAAATCTAGCAGGCCATTGCCGCATCGAGGCGGCCCGCTGCAAAGTCCTAGCCTTCGAGCGCCTGCAACGCGCGTGAAGTGATGTCCTCGACCGAACCCATGCCGCTGATGGCGCGGTATTTCGGCGCCAGCGCCGGCTCGCGCTGCGCCCAGCTGGCGTAATAGTCCACCAGGGGTCGGGTCTGGGCGGCATAGACCTCCAGCCGCCGGCGCACGGTTTCTTCCTTGTCATCCTCGCGCTGGATCAGTGGCTCGCCGGTCACATCGTCGACGCCGGCAACCTTCGGCGGGTTGAACTTTACGTGGTAGGTGCGCCCGCTGGCCACATGCGAGCGGCGTCCGCTCATGCGCTCAATGATGGCGTCGAAGGGAACGTCGATCTCCAGGACGTAGTCGATCTTCACGCCAGCGGACTTCATGGCGTCGGCCTGTGGAATGGTGCGCGGAAACCCGTCGAACAGGAAGCCCTGCGCACAGTCCGCCTGGGCGATGCGTTCTATCACGAGATTGATGATCAGGTCGTCGCTGACGAGTGCGCCGGAGTCCATGATTTTCTTGGCCTGGAGGCCCAGTGGTGTGCCGGCCTTGACGGCAGCGCGCAGCATGTCACCCGTGGAAATTTGCGGAATGCGGTATTTCTGGCACAGGAAGGTCGCCTGCGTGCCTTTCCCTGCGCCTGGCGCGCCCAACAAAATCAGTCTCATGAATGTCCTCGAATGGTATGTTCTTGTCGGCTCCACTGGCTCCGCCGCAAGGGGCGGCGCCGTGGCGCTTCGTTGCATTCAAGGATAGCACGCACGCTGTGCGGCTCAGCCTGCCTCGCGCAACAGGGCGCGCACCCGTGCCAGGTCCTGAGAGGTGTCCACGCCGGGGCCGGGCACCGTGTTCGACACATGGACCGCGATGCGGTGGCCGTGCCACATCGCGCGCAATTGTTCCAGTGCCTCGGTCTGCTCGATCGGCGCCGGGGTCAGGCGCGGGAAAAGCCTCAGAAAGCGTGCCCGGTAGGCGTAGATGCCGATGTGACGCAAGGGCCGGGGCTGGGGCAGCGACGTGATGCCGCCAGCAAAGCCGTCGCGCCACCAGGCAATGGGCGCGCGGCTGAAATAGAGCGCCCGGCTCCGCGCATCAAGCACGACTTTGACGACGTTAGGATTCGTGAAATCTGCGACGGCATCTATCGGGTGTGCCGCCGTGCCCATTTCGGCTTCAGGCGCTGCGGCCATCAGCGAGGCCACCGCGTCGATGAGCGCCGGATCGATCAGCGGCTCGTCGCCCTGAACGTTGACGACAATGGCTTCGTCGTCGAGCCCCAGTAAATCGCAGGCCTCGGCCAGGCGGTCGCTGCCGGATGGATGATCCGTGCGCGTGAGCAAGGCCTCGACACCGTGCGCCCGGCAGGCCTGGACTATGCGTTCGCTGTCGGCGGCGACGACCGTGCGGGTGGCGCCCGACAGCAGCGCGCGCCGCGCCACGCGCACGACCATGGGCAGGCCTTCGATGTCGGCCAGTGGCTTGTCTGGCAGGCGGGTCGACGCCAGCCGTGCGGGAATGAGCACGGTAAAGGGCGGTGTCACGC
This sequence comes from Burkholderiaceae bacterium, assembly GCA_030653255.1. GTDB lineage: Bacteria > Pseudomonadota > Gammaproteobacteria > Burkholderiales > Burkholderiaceae_C > JAURZS01. The sequence goes on from JAURZS010000001.1 coordinate 9,832, forward strand.
GTGGGCTTTCATCATCCAGCCAGGGGAGTGCGCGCGGGAAGTTGCTCCAACTCTTCGTCGCTCAGGGTTCTGGCTTCGTTTTCGAGCAGTATCGGAATGCCGTCGCGCACCGGGTAGGCCAGCCGGGCGCTGCGCGATACCAGTTCCTGGCGCGCACGGTCGAAAAGCAAAGGGCCCTTGGTGACGGGGCACACGAGGAGCTCAAGAAGTTTGCTGTCCATTTGTCGATGATAGCCTTGTGTCCAGCAGGCGATCCAGCACTGCGAAGAATCCGGGATCGGGCGCCAGTAGCAGCCGCACGGCGAGCGCCTCCGGGTGCAGGGGCCAGAGCTTGACCGCGTCTTTTTCGGTGCACAGCAGCGCGTCGTAAGCCAGTTCGGGCGCTCGCCAAGCGCTGAAGTCGTGGTGGTCGGGCAGCGGCAGCGTGGCCGCGAGCTGCAGGCCCTGGGCGCGCAACATCTCGAAAAAGGACTGCGGCCGTGCAATGCCAGCCAGCGCCAGAACCCGACGCCCGACCAGCGAGGCCAGTGTCAGGCGCGAGCCATCGGCGCGCAGGGCCAGCGAATCCAGCGTGCGGGTGGCGCGAAAGCCTTCGAAGGCGGCAGTGGTGCCCGTGTGCAGCACAAGATCCACGGCCCGTGGCCAGGGCTCGCGCAACGGGCCAGCGGGCAGCAGCCAGCCGTTGCCGATGCCGCGTTCGTCGAACACGCAGATGCTGATGTCATGCACCAGGGCCAGATGCTGCAGGCCATCGTCGCTGACGATCACCTGGGTGTCCGGGTGTTTTGCGAGCAAGGCCCGGACGGCTGCGCTGCGCTGGCGGGCGACATACACCGGCACGCCACAGCGCCTGGCGATGAGCAGGGGCTCGTCGCCGACCTCGCTGGCGCTGCTTTGCAACTCGACCGCCCGGCATTCCCGGGACCGGCGCCCGTGGCCGCGCGACACCACGCCGACGCGCAGTCCTCGGGCCAGCAGATGCTGCACCACCGCCAGTGTCACCGGCGTCTTGCCGGCGCCGCCGGCCAGCACATTGCCTACGACCACTACCGGCACGGGCGCACGCCAGCGCTTGCAAAAACCCCATCGGCAAAGCATGCCCCGCAAGGCGAAGGCCACGCCGTACAGCAAGGACAAGGGCCACAGCAGCCATGCCAGCAGCCCGCGGCGCGTCCAGGCGCGCAGCAGCATGTCCTGTGCCCCCGTGGGCATGGGCTACCTGGCGCCGGCCTGGGCCGACGGCTGAGTGGCGAAGGTGATCTGCGACAGACCGGCCCGGCGCGCAGCCTCCATCACGGTGATGACCGACTGGTGGGCTGCGGTCGCATCGGCGCTGATGATCACCACAGTGTCCTTGCCGGCCCGGGCCGCTTCGGACATGGCACCGGCCAGAGTCTGGACTTCGCGCCCGTTGACGGGCTGCTTGTTGACAGCATAGCGGCCGTCGCCGGACACGGTGACGATGACTTCGCGCGGATAGTCGCGCTGCGCCTCGGTGTCGGCCACCGGCAGTTTGAGCTGGATTTCCGAAAACTTGCTGTACGTGGTTGACAGCATCAGGAAGATCAGCACGACCAGAAGCACATCGATGAACGGGATCAGATTGATCTCGGGTTCGTCGCGGGGGCGGGGTCTGAAGTTCATGGGCAGCAGCGCGAACGCCGCGTCAGCGGCGCAGGTCTTCGAGGTGGCGCACAAAGCGTTCGCTGGCAAGCTCCATCGTCAGCAGGTAGCCGTCGACCCGTGCCCGGAAGTAGCGCCAGAAGATCAGGGACGGTATCGCCACGATCAGGCCAAAAGCCGTGTTGTAGAGCGCCACCGAGATGCCATGGGCGAGCTGCGCCGGATTGCCCCCCGTGGCGCCGCCTGCGGGGGCTTGCGAGCCAAAGATCTCGATCATGCCGATGACCGTGCCCAGCAGGCCCAACAGCGGCGCGGCCGAGGCGATGGTGGCCAGGGCCGCAAGATATCGCTCCAGCCGATGGGCAACGGAGCGGCCTACGCCTTCCATGCTGGCGCGCAGGTCGGCGTCGCTGCAATGCGGGTTGGCATTGAGCGCGCGAAAGCCGCTGGCCAGCACCTCGCCCAGTGCCGAGTTCTGCTCCAGCTGGACCACCACGTCGTGTGATGGAACGGCATTGCGCGACACGGCAATGGCCTCGTCGAGGAGGCGCGCAGGTGCGACACGGGAGGTCTTGAGGCTGATGAAACGCTCGATGATGAGCGCCAACGCGAGAACGGAGCTGGCTAGCAGGGGCCAGATGGGCCAGCCTGCGGCTTGTATGATCGACAGCAAAGGGGAACCTCTCGGGTGACGCGTTTTCGAATGCCTCGCGATTATGACCCAGGGACCAGGCCCGGCGCATGTCCCGTTTCGCTGTCCTGTGGCGTCCGGCGGTCCATGAAGCACACGGCGCGCGACCCACAGAACATGTGGATAACTTTGTGAAGAACTGGGGCAGGATGGCCCGCCAGACCGCGCCAATACGTGGCTGTGACAGAACGATGACAAATTGAGCAGAAAAAAATCCAATGAAATCAACTGCTTGCTCGACAGAATCTGCGTTTGCGCCGGATGGGCCCATTTTGGGAGCTTTGGCGTGCCGCTGTGGAGTAGTCACACCCTCGAATCCCCTTGCAACGGCCGGATTTACTGATGTCTGATTCTGAAGTGCCTGTATCCACGCCACGAATCTGGCAAGTCGGCGCGCTATGCCGCGCCATTGCAGATGCCCTGGAGTCGAGGTTCAATCCTGTCGCGGTTCAGGGCGAGATTTCAGGCTTCTCGCGCGCATCCAGTGGGCATTGTTACTTCTCGCTCAAGGACGGCCAGGGGCAGATCCGCTGTGCCATGTTCCGGCGTGCTGCCAGTCTGCTCGATTTCAGCCCGCGCGACGGCGCGCTGGTGGAGTTGCGCGGCCGCCTGGGCGTCTACGAGCCTCGTGGCGATCTGCAATTGATCGTCGAATCCATGCGGCAGGCCGGGCAGGGCGCGCTGTTCGAACAGTTCCTGCGCCTCAAGGCCAAGCTTGAAGCCGAAGGGCTGTTCGACGCTGCGCGCAAGCGCCCGCTGCCCCTGATGCCCAGGGGCATTGGCCTGGTCACCTCCCTGGGCGCTGCGGCCCTGCACGATGTGGTCACGGCCCTGCGCCGCCGCGCGCCCCATATTCCCGTGTTTCTGGCTCCGGCTGCCGTGCAGGGAAGCGGCGCGCCGGCCGAAATCGTGCGTTCGCTCGAAAGCCTCTACCGCCTGGTGCGGCCAGAGCAGGCAGGAGCGCCCCACATTGACCTGATCCTTCTGGTGCGCGGCGGGGGGTCGATCGAGGACCTCTGGGCGTTCAACGACGAGCGCCTGGCCCGCGCCATGGTGCGCAGCCCGGTACCGCTGGTGTGCGGCGTCGGGCATGAGACAGACTTCACGATCGCGGATTTTTGCGCCGACCTTCGTGCGCCTACGCCGACGGCGGCGGCCGAACTGGCGGTGCAGCCGCGCGAGGTCTGGCTGGGGGCGCTCGATGCCATGAACTCCCGGCTGGCGGATGCCGCCATGCGGCATATCGACCGACAGGCGCAGCGCCTGGACCAGGCCGGCGCACGGCTGGGGCGCCCCTCAGGGCTTGTTGCCAGACAACAGGTGCGGCTGGCCCACCAGGCGCAGCGTCTGCGCTATGCGGCACAGGCTGATCTGCGCCTGCGGCACACGGCGTTGCAGACTCTGGCGCGCTTGCTGCCGGAGTCGACCGGCAGGCAGGGCAGCCGTAGCCGCGAGCGGTTGGAGCGCGCACGGCTGCGCCTCGACGGAGTGGACCCGCGCCTGGTCTTGCTCCGCGGCTACGCCTGGCTGATGGACGGCGAGGGGCACGCCCTTGCCCGTGTTGCGCAGGCACATGCCGGCCAGACGTTGACGGCGCGTCTGGCCGACGGTGAACTGGGCCTGCGCGTGACATCGATCCGGCCCGATTGAAGTTTGCCCTTGCCGGAACGAAATTCACAATCTTTCTACAATCGCGGATTCCCCCGCATAACAACCTCACGAGGAAACCATGGAACACACCCTGCCCGCACTGCCTTATGCGATCGACGCACTGGCCCCCCATTACTCCAAGGAAACCCTGGAGTTCCACCATGGCAAGCACCACAACGCTTACGTGGTGAACCTGAACAATCTGCAGAAGGGCACAGAATTCGAAAAGCTGTCCCTGGAGGAAATCATCAAGAAGTCCAGCGGCGGCATCTACAACAACGCAGCGCAGATCTGGAACCACACCTTCTTCTGGAACTGCATGAAGCCCGGCGGTGGCGGCGAGCCAACGGGTGCGCTCGGCAAGGCCATCACCGCCAAGTGGGGCAGCTATGCCGCATTCAAGGAAGCCTTTGTCAAGTCCGCCGTCGGCAACTTCGGCTCCGGCTGGACCTGGCTCGTCAAGAAGGCCGACGGCACGGTGGACATCGTCAACACTGGCGCTGCCGGCACGCCACTCACAACCGCCGACAAGGCCTTGCTGACTGTGGACGTGTGGGAGCACGCCTACTACATCGACTACCGCAACCTGCGTCCCAAGTTCGTCGAAACCTTCCTCGACAAACTGGTCAACTGGGGATTTGCCGAAAGCAATTTCGCTTGATGCGGCGTCGGCCGGAGCCTTTCCGGCCACGCTGACGCTGAGCGGGGCTCAGCGTTGTTCGAAGGGGCGTCCGCTCAGCTTCATGCCGGGCTTGACGCCCTTTTTTGCGAACCAGCCCTGGTTCATTTCGAGCACATAGCGCACCGGCTTGTTCGAGCAGTGCGGACTTTCGGTCCGGGGCTTCATGTCCACCAGATTGACGATCGTGCCATCGTCTTCAACAAAGGCCGCCGTCAGGGGCAAGAGCGTGTTCTTCATCCAGAAGCACTGGACCGAAGGCTGCTCGAAAACAAACAGCATGCCTTCGTGCTGAGGCATCTCCTTGCGGAACATGAGGCCGATCATGCGCTGCTGCGGCGTAGCGGCAACCTGGCTCTCGATCTGATGCATGCCGGCGGAAAGCCGGGTGCGTGGCAGGTCCATCTGGGGCCTGTCCTGGGCCAGGCAGGCGCCGGCCAGGATCAGTGCCAGTGTGAACGACAGGGCGGACTTCAGGGGGTAAGGTTTCATGACCAATGATTATCCGGTTTGCCATAGAAAAATGCCCGCGCGAGGCGGGCATTTTCAAGGGGATCGGAAGATCAGCTCTTCTGTTCGACCTTCTTGGCAGCAGGCTTCTTGGCCTTGCGGGTCTTCTTGGCGGGCTTCTTGGCATCCTTGGCAGCGGCGGCCGGCTTGGCTTCAGCGGGCTTGGCAGCAGCGGCAGGAGCAGCAGGCGCGGCCGGAGTGGCGGGCGTGGCGGGCGTGGCAGGCGCAGCCTGGGCATACACGCCAGCAGCGAACAGGGTGGCAATCAGGGCAGCGAAAAGCTTGTTCATGTCAGTTTTCCTTGGAGGATGATACTTTTTGAAAAAATCCTCGCGCGATGCCCGAGGTCTTTCCATAACGGGTCGGCTCTTCAGATGGTTGACAGGCTGCAGACATTAAAAAAGCCCGCGGCAAGGCGGGCTTTTGGACGCAGAAGCGAAGATTACTTTGCAGCGGATGCGGCCTTGGCAGCAGGCTTTGCAGCGGCCTTGGCAGGCTTGGCTTCTTCCTTCTTGGCGGCGGGAGCAGCGGCCTTGGCAGCAGGCTTGGCTTCTTCCTTCTTGGCAGCAGGAGCAGCGGCCTTGGCGGCGGGCTTGGCTTCTTCCTTCTTGGCGGGGGCTTGAGCGAAAGAAACGGTGGCGAAGAGGCCAACGATCATTGCTGCGATGAGCTTGTACATGTGAGTTCCTTCAGGACAAAAGTTAAATTTTCGAAAATTGCCACCGACGAATGTACGGTGGCAGACAGATAACGCGGATCGCTGCTGGCTGGTTGACAGCGCTGATCGGCTTTTTGGGGCTAGAATCATAGGGTTTTGCCTAGCATGCAAGCCATAGGCACCGCTCTTTCCCCAGTCCTCATCGGAGACGATTCCCCATGTATAAGCACATTTCGGTACCCGCCGAAGGCCAGAAAATCACCGTCAACGCCGACATGTCCCTGAAGGTGCCCGATCAGCCCGTCATTCCCTATATTGAAGGCGACGGCACCGGTGCGGATATCACGCCCGTGATGCTGAAGGTCGTCGACGCTGCCGTGGCCAAGGCCTATGGCGGCAAGAAGAAGATCCACTGGATGGAGGTCTATGCCGGCGAGAAATCCACCAAAATCTATGGCCCGGACGTCTGGCTACCCGAAGAAACCCTGCATGCCGTGCGCGACTATGTCGTGTCGATCAAGGGCCCCCTGACCACCCCTGTGGGCGGCGGCATTCGCAGCCTGAACGTGGCACTGCGCCAGGAACTCGACCTCTACGTCTGCCTGCGCCCCATCCAGTACTTCGATGGCGTACCCAGCCCCGTCAAGGAGCCGCACAAGACCAACATGGTGATCTTCCGCGAGAACTCCGAAGACATCTACGCCGGCATCGAGTTCGAGTCCGGCAGCGACAAGGCCAAGAAAATCATCAAGTTCCTGCAGGACGAGATGGGCGTCACCAAGATCCGCTTCCCCGCAACCTCGGGCATCGGCATCAAGCCGGTCTCGGTCGAGGGCACACAGCGCCTGGTGCGCAAGGCCATCCAGTATGCGATCGACAACGACAAGCCCAGCGTGACGCTCGTGCACAAGGGCAACATCATGAAGTTCACCGAAGGCGGCTTCCGCGACTGGGGTTATGCCCTGGCCCAGAAGGAGTTCGGCGCCGAGCTGATCGATGGTGGCCCATGGTGCAAGTTCAAGAACCCGAAGTCCGGCAAGGACCTCGTGGTCAAGGACGTCATTGCCGACGCCTTCCAGCAGCAAATCCAGCTGCGTCCGGACGAATACAGAGAGATCGCCACCCTGAACCTCAATGGTGACTACGTCTCTGACGCCCTGGCGGCCCAGGTGGGCGGTATCGGCATTGCCCCCGGCGCCAACCTGAGCGACACTGTCGCCATGTTCGAAGCCACCCACGGCACGGCGCCCAAATACGCCGGCAAGGACTATGTCAATCCGGGCTCCGAGATCCTGTCGGCAGAAATGATGCTGCGCCACATGGGCTGGACCGCTGCGGCCGACCTGATCATCAGCTCCATGAAGAAGTCCATCGCCAGCAAGAAGGTGACCTACGACTTCGCTCGCCTGATGGAAGGCGCAACGCAGGTGAGCTGCTCTGGCTTCGGTCAGGTGATGATCGACCACATGTGACATCGCGCCGTAATGCGCCGGGCCGTTTGATTGCGACCCGTCCGGCCCCTGGCTCCCTGACTGGAGACCAGGGGTTCTTTATTTCAGGAACCGAAAGCCGGAGATTCGCTTTGCGCAGCAGGCTGGTAAGCGACAGGGCTGGAGGCCTCGGCGTTCTCCATCAGCAGACTTGATTCGGTATGAATGTTTTGCGCCAGCAGGCCCTTGGGGCCTTCGGTGATTTCGAAGCGGACTCTGGAGCCCTGTTTCAGGGTCTTGAATCCCTCCATCGCAATCGCGGAAAAATGCGCGAAAATGTCGGAGCCGCCACCGTCGGGCTCTATGAACCCGAACCCTTTGGCGTCGTTGAACCATTTGACTGTGCCTGTGGCCATCTTTTGTTTCCCCCGCAATTCCCAATTCCTGACAGGAGTGTCAGGGAAGCCGGACACTCTGTCAACATAAAGACATTCGCCGTTCCGCGGGGGGGCGCACGCATGGCGGGGCAATGGATCGCAGACGCTGCCGCTGCCAACGCCGCCGGTGTCGCTTGAATGTGACGAATCCTCCCCCAATTCACCTACAGGCTGCGGCCATCGAAGGCGCTCGCTAGAATGAAATTCATGGCAACCAAATCACCCACCCCGCCTGTCGCCCCTAAGGTGCAGCCGCCCCAGCGGGATGACGGCGGCTCGGTGGTGCTCGAGCGGCGGACCCAGAAGGTCCAGCCGCCCCAGATGTACCAGGTGGTGATGCTGAACGACGACTACACCCCCATGGAGTTTGTGGTCGTGGTCATCCAGGAGTTTTTCGGCAAGGACCGGGAAACTGCCACCCAGATCATGTTGAAGATTCATCTGGACGGCAAGGCCGTCTGCGGGGTCTACTCCAAGGATGTTGCGGCATCCAAGGTCGATCAGGTGCGGGAGGCGGCCCGCGAGGCCGGGCATCCGTTGCAAGCCTTGAGTGAACCGGTTGAATAAATCCGGATCGAACCAATCTATTGTTATATCTATCACGCAAGGCAAAAGGAATCCACATGATTGCCCAGGAACTCGAAGTCAGTTTGCACATGGCCTTCGTCGAGGCCCGGCAGCAGCGCCACGAATTCATCACGGTGGAGCACCTGCTGCTTGCCTTGCTGGACAACCCCAGCGCGGCAGAAGTGCTGCGCGCCTGCTCCGCCAATATCGATGACTTGCGCAAGTCCCTGACGAACTTCATCAAGGACAACACGCCCCAGGTGGCCGGCACCGACGATGTCGACACCCAGCCCACCCTGGGTTTTCAGCGCGTGATCCAGCGCGCCATCATGCATGTGCAGTCCACCGGCAACGGCAAGAAGGAAGTCACCGGCGCCAATGTGCTGGTCGCCATCTTCGGCGAGAAGGATTCGCATGCGGTGTACTACCTGCACCAGCAGGGCGTGACGCGTCTGGACGTCGTCAACTTCATTGCCCATGGCATCAAGAAGACCGATCCACCAGAGCCCGCCAAGGGCAGCGAAGCACCGCCCAGCGACAACGAGGAAGCTGCAGAAAAGGGCGAGAAGGCCTCGCCCCTGGAGCAGTTCACCCAGAATCTGAACCAGCTCGCCCGCGACGGCAAGATCGATCCGCTGATCGGCCGCGAGTACGAGGTCGAGCGCGTGATCCAGATCCTGTGCCGCCGCCGCAAGAACAACCCCCTGCTGGTGGGTGAGGCTGGCGTGGGCAAGACGGCCATTGCCGAGGGCCTGGCCTGGCGCATCAGCCAGAAGGAAGTCCCGGAAATCCTCGCCGACTCGCAGGTCTACTCCCTGGACATGGGCGCCTTGCTGGCCGGCACCAAGTACCGCGGCGATTTCGAGCAGCGGCTCAAGGGCGTGCTCAAGGCGCTCAAGGACAAGCCCAATGCGGTGCTGTTCATCGACGAGAT
>JAURZS010000003.1 GCA_030653255.1 Burkholderiaceae bacterium
TCTGTGGATAACTTTGTTGACAGTATTGCCTGGAGCGGTCGCAACCCCTGAAAAATCAAGGCCTTGGCTGGATTGCCTCGAAAACGGGCAGAAAAGAAAACCCTTATGAATCAAGCACTTGCAAGCGCTATGGGTTTTGTAGCAAGCGGCTTGCGCACCTGGTTTTTTGTGTGCTGCGCAACATGGCTTTTGTGCATAAGTCAAGTAACTGGCAAAGTTTTTGCAATGTCACTGGACTAGGGTACACCCTGATGACGGCCGCTCGATCAGGCGCCTGGCGATCGCAGCCGGGCTGAATGGGCGTGCACCGCATTGACGAGCACCGAGACGTGCTCGGGCGGTGTGTGCTGGTTGATCCCGTGGCCCAGGTTGAAGATGTGCGTGGGGCCAACACCCTCGCCGGTGTGGGGTGCGCCGAAGCTGTCCAGCACCTTGATCGCCTCTGCCTCGATCTGGTGGGGCTGGGCGAACAGCACATTGGGGTCCAGGTTGCCCTGCAGCGCCATGTGGTCGCCGACGAAATGCCGGGCCTGGCCGATATTGACGGTCCAGTCCAGCCCCAGCACCTCGCACTCCAGCTGGCCCATCTTCTTGAGCCACAGGCCACCGCCCTTGGTGAACACGATGCGCGGGATGATGGCGCCGTCATGTTCGCGCTTGAGCTGCGACAGCACGCGTGCCGTATAGGCCAGGCTGAACTGCTGGAAGGCGCCGTCGGCCAGCACGCCGCCCCAGCTGTCGAAGACCATCACGGCCTGCGCGCCGGCCTCGATCTGCGCATTGAGATAGGCCGCAACCGAGTCGGCGTTGATCTGCAGCATCCGGTGCATCAGGTCAGGGCGCTGGTACATCATGGTCTTGACCAGCCGGTAGTCGTCGGAGCCGGCGCCTTCGACCATGTAGCAGGCCAGCGTCCACGGGCTGCCGGAGAAGCCGATCAACGGAACCCTGCCGGTCAGGGCTTTGCGGATCGATCCCACGGCATCGAACACGTAGCGCAACAGATTCAAGTCGGGCACGCGCAGCCGCGCCACGGCGGCCTCATCGCGCACCGGGGAGGCAAAGCGCGGACCTTCGCCGAGCGCAAAGCTCAGGCCCAACCCCATTGCGTCCGGCACGGTCAGGATGTCGCTGAAAAGTATCGCGGCATCCAGCGGATAGCGCGCCAGCGGCTGCAGCGTCACCTCGGTGGCGTAGTCCTTATTGGTTGCCAGGCCCATGAAGCTGCCCGCGCGGGCCCGAATAGCCCGGTATTCGGGCAGATAGCGGCCGGCCTGGCGCATCAACCATACCGGCGTGTGGTCGGTGGCCTGACGCCAGCAGGCGCGCAAAAAAGTGTCGTTCTGGAGCGGGGCGAAAGTCGTGGGCGTCGTCATCGCCCGATTGTCGCAGGCGGGGCAGCCTCCGGCTTCAGGACTTGTATTTGATGGAGCACCCGTAGGGCGGCGTCGTCGCCATGCTCACGGGTTTGCCTGCCAGCGCCTCGGACAGGCTGCGCCGCACATGGTTGGTCGCGGTCTTGATGTCGTCCATACGGCTCGATGCGATGCTGTCGATGCCGCCGGCATAGACCAGACGGCCTTGCGGATCGACGATGTACATATGGGGCGTCGTGCGTGCGCCGAAGGCGCGGCCCATGGTGCCTTCGACGTCCATCAAGGTGGCTGTGGGGACTGTCCCCTGGCCCGTCATCCAGGCTGCGAGCTTGGCCGGCGGAAGGTAGTCAGAGGCGGCGGTCTCGGTGGAGTTGACTGCGAGCCAGACTACATTCTTCGCCGTGAACTCCTTTTGCAGCGCCTGCATGTTGCGGCTGTCGTAGTGTTTGCGCACAAAGGGGCAGCCGGGGTTGGTCCATTCCAGGACAAGGTACTTGCCGCGGAAATCTGAGAGCTGGTGTGTCCGTCCGTTGGTGTCCGTGGCCCGGAAGTTTGGCGCCGGCTGCCCGACAGTCGCTGCGGCATGGGCCGGCACGGCGAGGCCGCCGGCGACCATCAAGGCGAGACACAACGCAGTTCGGCGAATCATCATGGGGGCCTCCTGGTGGATCGAATCGGGTTCTACAGACTGGCCGCCAGCGTCCTGAGCTCGCTGGCGCTCAATATCTCGGACAAGACGACCGGAGGGGCCGCCCTCCGGTACATCACGTACACCGGAACGCCGCTGCGCCCCAGTTGCGCCAGGGCGGCGGTGATCTGCGGATCACGGCGCGTCCAGTCGGCACGCAGCAATGCTACGTTCTTGGACGCCAGATCGGCAAGAACACCCCTATTCGATAAAGTGGTTTTTTTGTTGTACTGACAGGTCACGCACCAGGCCGCAGTGAAGTCCACGAACACGGGTTGCCCGGCGCTCAGCAATTGCTCGACTCTTGCCGGCGACCAGACCTGCCACGGGCCCTGCGCCTGCGTATCGGACGGCGACCCTGTGGCGCGCACGATGCTCGGTCCGAGCGCGAAGCCCAGCCCGACCAGCAGGGCCAGAGACAGCGTAGCGCCAATCCACCATGAGCGGCCCGTGCGCGTCAGTGCCCAGATGGCCATACTCGCTGCCACGAGCAGCGCCAGGAGCGCGCCCGCGCCATCAATGCCGCTTTGCTGCCCAAGCACCCACACCAGCCAAACCACGGTGGCGAACATTGGAAATGCCAGCCAGTGGCGCAGGGTCTGCATCCATGCGCCGGGCTGGGGCAGCAGGCGCGCAACTGCAGGCACGAAGCTCGCGGCCAGGTAAGGCGTGGCCATGCCGACCCCAAGGGCGGCAAATATCAGAAGGGCTTCCCAGGCCGGCAGAGCGATGGCCAGCCCCAGTGACGCACCCATGAAAGGCGCTGTGCAAGGCGAAGCCACCGCAACGGCCAGCACGCCAGAGAGCGCAGCGTCTGCCACAGGATGGCGGGCCTGCAGGCTGGCCAGGCCCGAGGGCAGCACCTGCCCAAACTCGAACATGCCGGCGAGGTTCAGACCGATCAAGGTGAACAGCAAAGCCAGCAAAGAGACCACCAGCGGGGACTGCAACTGGAACCCCCAGCCGAGCTGTTCGCCGGCCGCTCTCAAGGCCAGCATCAGCACGCCGAGCAGCAAAAAGGATGCGACAACGCCCGCTGTGTAGGCCAGAGCGCCAATGCGCAGCGTGTGGCGGTCCTGTGCATGTCTTGCGAAACCCGCGAACTTGATGGCCAGCACCGGAAAGACGCAGGGCATGAGATTGAGAATCAGGCCGCCGATCAGCGCGCCGATCAATGCCGCAACCAGACTCATCGATACGGCGCCTTGCGCTGTGACGCTGTTGGCGCGCAAAGCCGCGTCCAGGGCCGGCGACACCGAGGCCGCAGTCTGGGCCTGGGGCCACTGGCCGGAGACAGGGGCCTCGGCGCGAAAACCCTTGCCCTCAAGAGCCAGCACCACGGGCATCACGGCCGGGCTTTGGCTGCGCTGCCTGGACAGCGGTATCTGCGCTGTCCAAGTCGGTCCTTGCCAGGCCTGTGTCCAGGCGCCTGCAGTTTCGATCACCTCTGCGGTTTCGGGAAAGAAAGCCAGCTGCCGGCCTTGCCAGAGCGCCGGCAGTCCGTTGACAGAAACCTGCAACTTGTCGCCAGCGATCGCGATCCGCGCCGCGCCATCCAGCGCCTGCGGTGCGGCGGCCAGTGCTGCTTCAAAGGCCGCGCCGTCAATGGCGGTCGTTCCCTTGAGCGGGATGCGCAGCGTAAATTCCCCATCTTCAGGAATGCACTCCTTGCGGCACACCAGCCAGGACGCCTTCAATCGGACCTCGAGCGAATCCTGCAGCGCCGCAGGCCTGAATTCGGACGAGATGGTCATTGGTACTGGCAGCAGTACCGTATTTTCATAACCGTAATTCGCCAGGTTGCCGATGGGGATCTTTTTTGGCACGGGCCAGACGATCTCGCCGGCGCTCACGCCAGCTGGCAGGCGCCATTCAAGTTGCGTCGGCAGGCCGGAGTCGCCGGAATTCTTCCAGTAGGTGTGCCACTCTGGCTTGTGGATCAGTTGCAGGCCGAGCCACAGCGGCGCGCCGGGGAGGATGCCCTGTGGCGCATGGACCTTCAGCTCGGCGCGCACCTGTTCGGTGACGACCACGTTCTTGTCGCCGATGGCGGCCCGGACGCCGACAGAGCCACCGATGCCCACGAGCAGGACCAGCAAGGGGGCAAGCCAAAATCGGGGTAAAGAGCGTGACAGAGAAAAGAGGCGGGTCATATCGGAGTGGGAGCACGCGCGCTTGCATTTGGTTCCCGCCGGCCCCATGCCAGAGATGGTGCGCAGCAGGCCGAACCCGGATTAGATCACTTCAGGGCCGGCGCTTCGCTTTGGTTGCGGGAGCCGGCCGTGCCCAGCCCGGCAGCGGCAACGCCGTCTTGTAGCGCACCTGCTTCAACGCGAAGCTGGAGCGGATCTTCTCGATGCCGGGGATGGGCGTGAGTTGCTCCAGGATGAACTTCTCCAGGGCGCCGATGTCTGCCACGGCAACGCGAATGAAATAGTCGGAGTCGCCCGTCATCAAGTAGCACTCCATGACCTCTTCATGTTCTGCGATGCGCCGCTCGAACTCCGCCAGGGACGCCTTGTTCTGGGACTTCAGGCTGATCGAAATGAACACACTCAGCCCCAGCCCCAGGGCCGCCGCGTTGGCGATCGCCACATAGCGGTCGATCACGCCTGCGGCCTCCATGGCCTTGACGCGTGCCAGGCAGGGAGAGGGGCTCAGGTGCACGCGCCGGGCCAGTTCGACATTGGACAGAGCGCCGTCACGTTGCAGTTCATTCAAAATGCGCAAATCCATGCTATCGAGATTCATAACATGCTTCAAAAATGATTAATATAAGCATATTATGCTGAGAAATTGTATATATTTCATCAATCTAAGTACAAAATTCGGCATCTATCGCACTAAAGTGCCTGCATGAATGCCCCGATTTCTCTGGCCCAGTGGCTCCCTTCGCAAACTCCGGCCGGCGCAGTCCAGCCGGTCGACCCCGATCCCCAGGAGACCGCCGAATGGCGTGAAGCCTTTCTGGCGCTGACGGCCACGCAAGGGCGGGAGCGCGCCTGCGCCATCCTTGACGAACTGGTCGGCCTGTCCAGAGAACTGCGTACCGGCTGGCAACCTGCACTGGCGACGCCGTACCGCAATACCATCGCGGTGGACGAGCAGCCGGTGTTTCCCGGCGACCTTGCCATCGAAGAGCGTCTGGCTTCCCTGATGCGATGGAACGCACTGGCCATGGTGGTTCGCGCCAATCAGGCCGAGACCGGCGGCTCGGCCGAGCTCGGTGGTCATGTGGCCAGCTATGCGAGTGCTGCCGATCTGTTCGAGACCGGCTTCAATCATTTCTTCCGGGCCCGCGAGGGCAGGCATGACGGCGATCTGGTGTTCTTCCAGCCGCACAGCGCGCCGGGGGTGTATGCCAGGGCCTTTCTCGAGGGGCGCCTCACCGAGCGCGATCTCGGCTTTTACCGCCAGGAAATACGGGGTGAGCGCGCCGGCGCGCGTGGCCTGAGCAGCTACCCCCATCCCTACCTGATGCCCGACTTCTGGCAGTTCCCCACGGGCTCGATGGGTATCGGCCCGATCAGCTCCATCTTTCACGCCCGCTTCATGCGATACCTCACCCATCGGCGCTTGCTTGACTGCAGCGGGCGCAAAGTCTGGGGTGTCTTCGGTGACGGAGAGATGGACGAGCCCGAATCCATGAGCGCCTTGACCCTTGCCGCACGTGAGGGGCTGGACAACCTGGTCTGGGTGGTCAACTGCAACCTGCAGCGCCTGGACGGCCCGGTGCGCGGCAACGGCCGCATCATCGATGAGCTCGAGCAGCTGTTCTGCGGCGCGGGCTGGAACGTCATCAAGCTCATCTGGGGCAGCGACTGGGACGGCCTGTTTGCGCGCGATGTCACCGGCGCGCTGACCCGCGCATTTGCCCAAACCGTGGATGGGCAGATGCAGACCTTTGCGGCGAAAGACGGTCGTTATAACCGCGAGCATTTCTTCGGACAGAACGAGGAGCTTGCCCGGCTCGCCCAGGGCATGACTGACGAGCAGATCGACCGGCTCAAGCGCGGCGGGCACGATCTCGTGAAGATCCATGCGGCTTATGCCGCTGCAGCGAACCACTGCGGCAAGCCCACCGTGATCCTGGCGCACACCAAGAAAGGTTACGGCATGGGCAGCGCAGGCCAGGGCCGCATGACCACGCATTCGCAGAAAAAATTCGATGGCGACGCGCTGATCGAGTTTCGCAATCGCTTCAATCTCCCATTGACTGACGAGGAAGCGCGCGGCCTGGTGTTCTACAAGCCAGCCGAGGACAGTCCGGAAATGCGCTACCTGCATGCGCGCCGCAGCGCGCTGGGAGGGTACCTTCCAAGGCGTGAAAGTACGGCCGATGTGCTTGCAGTCCCTGCGCTGTCGAGTTATGCGGGCTTTGCTGTGCATGCCGCTCAAAAGGAGATGAGTACGACCATGGCCTTCGTGCGTCTTCTGGGCTCTTTGCTCAAGGACCCGGAATTGGGGCCGCGCATCGTGCCCATTGTGGCCGACGAGGCTCGCACTTTCGGCATGGCCAATCTGTTCAAGCAGGTCGGAATCTATTCGAGCGTGGGCCAGCGTTATGCGCCGGAAGACATCGGCTCGGTGCTCAGCTACCGCGAGGCCACCGACGGCCAGATTTTGGAGGAAGGCATCAGCGAGGCCAGCGCCATTGCCAGCTGGACCGCTGCGGCCACCAGCTACAGCGTGCATGGGCTGGCCATGCTGCCGTTCTACATTTACTACTCCATGTTCGGCTTCCAGCGGGTGGGCGACCAGATCTGGGCGGCGGCCGACCAGCGGCCGCGGGGGTTTTTGCTGGGTGCTACCTCCGGGCGCACCACGCTCGGCGGTGAAGGGCTTCAGCATCAGGACGGCAGCAGTCATCTGTGGGCTGCGACCATTCCCAATTGCAAAGCCTACGACCCTGCCTTTGCCGCCGAGATGGCGGTGATCCTCGACCACGGCATGCGCGAAATGCTGGTCGAACAAAGAGATGTCTTCTACTACCTCACCCTGATGAACGAGAGTTATGCCCAGCCCGACCTATTGCCCGGGGCGGAACTCGACATCATTCGCGGTTGCTATCATTTCAGTAGCTTTGAGGTCCCGGGAAACAAAACACCGCGCCGTGTCACTTTGCTGGGCTCGGGCGCCATCCTCACCGAGGTGATCAAGGCGGCGCAGCTTCTGGTGCAGCAAGGGGTTGCCAGCGACGTCTTCAGCGTGACGAGCTGGAGCGAGCTGGCCCGCGAAGCCCGTGTCTGCGAGCAGGCCACCATCGGCACGCAGGGGGAGCCGCCGCCCGCCGCTGCGAAGGATGAAGCGCTGCCCTTCGTCACGCGGCAACTGCGGGCGAGCCGCGGCCCCGTCATTGCGGCAAGCGACTATGTCCGGGCGGTGCCGGAGGCCATTCGCGCCTACATTCCTGCCAGCCGCAAATACCTGACACTGGGTACCGATGGCTTTGGTCGCAGCGACACCCGGGCGGACCTGCGGGAGTACTTCGGCGTTGATGCCGAGGGCATCGCCCGTGCGGCCATGCAGGGTCTTCGCGCCTGACAAGCGCGGGGCGGGGCCCTAAGATAGGCCCATGACACTCAAATCCAGATACTGGGCCGATCTCGGCACACGCGACTTCGCCAAACTGAAGACTTCCGGTCAGGCTGAGCGAACGGTCGCTGTGCTGCCGGTGGCGGCCATCGAGCAGCATGGCCCTCATCTGCCGCTGAGCGTGGACACCACGCTGATCGACGGCGTGGTCCAGGCTTCCCTGGCGCACTTGCCAGCCGAATTGCAGGTGCTGTTTCTGCCGACCTGCCAGGTCGGTTACAGCCCGGAGCATGCGGACTTTCCGGGCACCCTCACACTGTCATCGGAAACCGTGGTCCGGATGTGGACCGAGATTGGCGCCTGCGTGGCGCGCGCAGGCTTGCGCAAACTCGTGCTGTTCAATGGCCATGGCGGCCAGGTCAGCGTGATGGACATCGTTGCGCGCGAATTGCGCAGCCGCCACGGACTGATCGTCTATAGCGCGAGCTGGTACAGCCTGCCGCTGGGCGACGAGGTGCGCGGCCTGTTCGGCCCGGACGAACACCGTTTTGGAGTGCACGGGGGCGACGTCGAAACTTCCTTGATGCTGGCGCTTCGCCCGCAGTGGGTGGACATGAGTCGGGCGGCGGATTTTCCCTCCACTGCGCGTGATCGCGCTGCCCGCTATCCGATATTGGGCAATGGCAGCAGCGCCAAGCTTGGTTGGCAGATGCAGGACTACAACCCGCAGGGAGCCGCCGGCAACGCGCTGGCGGCGTCGGAGGCGAAGGGGCGCGCCGTGCTGGATGCCGCCGCGCGGCAACTCGCACTGATGCTGCAGGAAGTCGTCCAACTACCCCTGTCCACAGCAGTGGACAGACCGTCCATGCCGGACTGAGCAGGGCCTGGTTCGCAGCGCATGGGCAGTCCTGTTGTAAAAATGCGGAATCTGCGCGGCGGTGTGCGCGCATTGATGCGCTGTGTGCGCTGCGTCACAGACGTGTCACCTGAATCTTCCTAGACTGGAGTTATCCAGAAAGGAAGTACCCATGCGCAAACCATCTGCCCCTCAGTATCCGAAATCCCGGCAGGGCACGGCGGGCCATGGTCTGTTCCGTCGCTTCGCCTTCTGGCAAAGTGCCCGTGGTGCCCCGGCGGCTCGCCAAGCACCCCAGCCCGACGCCCGTGAGCTGGACCAACGTGTCCGTGAAGTCGGCGAGTGGTGATGCAGGATGCGCGCAGTCTGGCGCGCTTTATCAGGGCGAGGCCGCGATATTGGCAAACACCACGCTGGCGGTCAAGCCACGGCCTTGCGGCCCGGGCTTGAGTTCCAGTCGGGCCTGCATCAAGCCGGCATACTGCGCCACGATCGGCAGACCAAGCCCGACCCCCTGTCCCAGCAACTGGCCAGCCTCGCCTTGCGCCCAGCGTCCCATCAGGTGCGCATGCACTTCAGCTGAAATACCGGGCCCGTTGTCGATCACCGACAGCGCGGTGCCTGACGTAGTCTGGGAGATGGCCACCGTGATCGCCGTGGGCTCCGACCCGCCGGCGCGGCCATAGCGCAGCGCATTGTCCAGCAGGTTGTTGACAATACCTTCGATCAGGGTCGGGTCGCCAAGCACGTGCGTGGATTGCTCCAGACCGCGGGCGCCAAGATCGATCCCTGCGGCATCGGCGCGAGACAAAAAGCGCAGCACGGCGTCGCGGACGATCTCCTCCAGCGCCACCTCTTGGAGCCGGATCCCGGCCTTGGCTTCGGCGGCAAGGGCGAGCGCCAGCAACTGATCAACCAGATGACTGGCACGGGCCTGGCTGCGGGCGATTCCCGCGAGCTGCTCGCGCCAGGCTTGCGGGTCTTGCTGAGCCAGGCCGTACTCCGCCAGTGCGCCGATGCCTGCCAGCGGTGTGCGCAACTCATGAGCGACATTGCCGGCGAACTCACGCTGCGCCCGCACGCTTTGGCCGACGCGCTCCAGCAGCGCGTTCAGTGCGATGGCCAGACGCTCCACATCGCGGGTGGTCGCTGACACCGGGACGGGCGTCAGGTCATAGGCGTCGCGCTGATCCACCGCCATTTGCAGTTCCGACAGAGGGCGCAGATCGCTCCCGATGGCCCGGCGCAGCCACATGGCGAGCAAGACCAACAGAAGAATCTGTGGACCGATGGAGTACAGCAGCAGCTGCTCCAGCAACGAGGTGCGGCTTTGGGTCGTCTGCGCCACGACCACCAGAAAAGCCGCAGGCTTGTTGATCCGCAGCGTCACTGCGCGCAACTTGGTGCTGCGGTACTCGGTGTCGACGAATACATGGTTCGCTGCGGCAGGGGGTGTCGAGGTTTGCAGCCACGGCTCGCCAGCGATCAGCGCACCGTCGATGCGGCGCACGGCGAAGAACAGTGACTCGACCTGGTCAAACAGCACGGTGTTGACCTCGCGCGGTGACAGAGCGAGTTGCAGGGTATCGTCTCCACTCCTGACGTTGGCCGCCACGGAGTACGCATCGTCAAGCAAGGCGCGGTCAAAGGCCTGGGCCGTGAAGTAGCTGGCAACCGACAAGGCCACCAGTGTTCCCGCCAGCCAGGTCAGACCCAGCGGGACCATGATGTGGCGCACCACGCGCGCGCGCAGGGATGGCTTCCCCTGTTCCGTCACTGGTCGGCCTCCAGGACGTAGCCCAGGCCGCGCAGCGTACGGATGCGCACCCCGCTGCCGACCAGGCGCTTTCTAAGGCGCGAGATGAAAGCCTCCAGCGCGTTATCACCCAGAGACTCGTCGAAGTCGGACAGCTTGTCCGACAGACTGCGTTTGTTGATGACGCGGCCGGGCGGCGTCATCAATTCCCACAATACCTCGAACTCGCGGGCCGGGAAATCCAGCGGCTGCTGGTTCAGCGAAAAGCGCCTGGCCTTGCGGTCCAGCGCGAGCGAACCGACTTCCAGCCGATCGTCCGTACCCTGCGTGCGCCGCACCAGAGCGCGCAGCCGCGCTTCCACCTCGGCCAGATCGAAAGGCTTGCCAAGGTAGTCATCGGCACCGGCGTCGAGTCCGGCGATGCGCTCGTCGGTGCGGTTGCGGGCGGTCAGCACCAGCACCGGAGTGCGGTCACCCCGGGCGCGCGCATTGCGCAGCGCCCGCAGGCCACTGCCAAGGCCGCTCTGAGGGGCATCGGTCAGGGGCAGATTCAGGTCGAGCAACACGGCATCGAAGGGTTGAACCAGCCAGAAATGCTCGGCCTGTTCGAGCGTCGACGCCATGTCCACGCGGTGCCCGGCGTCGCTCAGACTGCGGTTCATCACATCGCGCAGGATGGCATCGTCTTCAACAAGCAGGATTCGCATGGGGCCGCACCTCCTTGTGCGTACTGCCACTGTCAGGCCTGGATGAGGGCTATTCCGTACGCATAACTACGCAGATCGGCGGTCAGTCAGCGGTCAGTACGGGGGCGCGATAAACGGTACCTGAGCATACGGCAACTGCCGGGGAAATGCTTCGCTGCTGGCGTCACATACAGATCGTGGAGATGAGTGAATGAGAATCAAGAGTTCAAAAGATTTCTGGTCAGGAATCATGTTCGGTGTAATGGGGCTCGGCTTTGCCGTCGGTGCCACCAGCTACAACGTAGGTGAGGGCGCCCGCATGGGCCCGGGCTACTTCCCGCTGATGCTGGGGGCGATTCTGGCCATCATGGGCGGTGTCATCCTCGTCAAGGCCCTTGTCGTGGAAACAGTGGATGGCGACAAGATCGGTCGCTGGGCCTGGCGGCCGCTGTGTTACGTGCTCGGTTCCAATCTGGCCTTCGGCGTTTTGCTGGGGGGCTTGCCGAGCATCAAGCTGCCGGCCATGGGCATGGTGGTGGCCATCTATGCGCTGGTCATCATTGCGGGGCGTGCCGGCGACAACTTCAAACTGCGCGAAATGCTGATCCTCTCCACCGTTCTGGCGATCGGCAGCTATCTGGCTTTCATCGTTCTGCTCAAACTGCAGATTCCGGTGTGGCCCACTTTCATCACCGGTTAAGGCGGAAAACAACATGGATCTGATTTCCAATCTCTCGATGGGTTTCGGCGTGGCATTCACGCCCATCAACCTGCTCTATGCGTTCATCGGCTGCGTGCTCGGCACCCTGATCGGCGTGCTGCCCGGGGTCGGCCCGGTGGCAACCATCGCCATGCTGCTGCCCGCCACCTATGCGCTTCCCCCCGTGGCCGCGCTGATCATGCTTGCCGGCATCTACTACGGTGCGCAGTACGGCGGCTCCACCACCGCCATTCTGGTCAACCTGCCGGGCGAATCTTCATCCGTCGTGACCTGTATCGACGGCTACCAGATGGCGCGCAGCGGGCGAGCTGGCCCCGCGCTGGCGGCAGCCGGCCTTGGCTCTTTCTTTGCGGGCTCCATGGGCACACTGATCCTGGCCGCCTTTGCGCCGCCGCTGACCGAACTGGCCTTCAAGGTCGGCCCGGCGGAATACTTCGCACTGATGGTGCTGGGCCTGATCGGCGCCGTGGTGCTGGCTTCGGGTTCGCTGCTCAAGGCCATTGCCATGATCGTGCTGGGCCTGTTGCTGGGCATCGTAGGCACTGACGTGAACTCCGGCGTTGCGCGCTTCAGCTTCGACATTCCCGAGCTGACTGACGGCCTCGGCTTCGTTGCGGTGGCCATGGGCGTGTTCGGCTACGGCGAAATCATCAGCAATCTGGCGCAGCCCGAAGGCGAGCGCGAAGTGTTTACCTCCAAGGTCAAGGGCCTGTGGCCGACCAAGCAGGACTTCATCAACATGACGCCGGCCGTATTGCGCGGCACGGTTCTTGGCTCTGCACTCGGCATCCTGCCGGGCGGCGGGGCGCTGCTGTCGGCCTTTGCCTCCTATGCTCTGGAAAAGAAAATGAAGATGAAGCCGGGCGAAGTGCCCTTCGGCAAGGGCAACATCCGCGGCGTGGCGGGCCCCGAGTCGGCCAACAACGCCGGCGCCCAGACCTCCTTCATTCCGCTGCTCACGCTGGGCATTCCGCCCAACGCCGTGATGGCGCTGATGGTGGGCGCCATGACCATCCACAACATCCAGCCGGGCCCGCAGGTCATGACCAGCAACCCGCAGCTGTTCTGGGGCCTGATCGCCTCGATGTGGATCGGCAACGCGATGCTGATCATCCTGAACCTGCCGCTGATTGGCATGTGGATCAAGCTCCTGACCGTGCCCTATCGCTTCCTGTTTCCAGCCATCGTGCTGTTCTGCGCGATCGGTGTGTACTCGACCAACAACAACACCTTCGACATCTGGTTGGTGGCGGCCTTCGGCTTCGTCGGCTACCTGTTCCTCAAGCTGGGAGCAGAGCCTGCGCCCTTGCTGCTGGGCTTCATCCTGGGGCCGATGATGGAAGAGAACCTGCGCCGCGCGCTGCTGCTGTCGCGTGGCGACTGGAGCGTGTTCGTGACGCGGCCGCTGTCTGCCAGCCTGCTGGCGGTGGCTGCCCTGATGCTG
>JAURZS010000011.1 GCA_030653255.1 Burkholderiaceae bacterium
TTTTGCCGGAGCTGCTTTTTTCGCTGCAGCCTTTTTGGCGGGGGCCTTCTTAGCCGGTGCTTTTTTCGCAGTTGCCATGATTGAATTTTCCTTCTAGAAGTTGATTAATCACCAGCGAAAAACTGCTTCTCCACTGGCACTCAGGATGCTACTGGAGAAAAAACGCGTTTCCAAGCGAAAAGCGACTTTTTTCACTCTGCGCTGTTGTTTTTTCATGGCGGCCTCGTCGCGAGCACCACACCGACCAGCGCAATGGCCAGCGCCAGTGCCTGCATCGCGGTGATGCTTTCACCCAGAACCAGCACGCCAACCAGGGCCGCCGACACCGGCAGCATCACGGTGAAAACGCCAGCACGCGCCGCAGGCACGCCGCGCAGCCCGGTCATCCAGAGCCAGACTGTCCAGATGCTGGCCGCCAGCGAATAAAACAGCAGCAGCAGCCAACTGCCGGCGGGCACTGTACCGAAATCGAAGCGCCAGGCCGCATACAGGCCCATGGGGGTCGCCAGCGCGAAGCCCCAGAGGTTGATCAGCGCACTGATGCGCCGGGGCCCCAGGGCACCCGTGAGCTTCTTGCCGATGACGGCGTAGGCGCTCTCGCAGAGCACGGCTGCAAACACCAGCAGATTGCCCAGCCATTCGCGCGCATGCTGTGCCTGGCTCTGGGCGTCAGCCGCCGGCTGCGCACGGGCCAGCGCGAGCAGGCCTATGCCCAGAACTGCGCAGAGGGCCGCCATCCAGGTGCCGGGGCCGACGCGTTCGCGCAGAAAGCCCCAGCTCATGAGGGCCACGACCGCAGGGATGGCCGCCAGGATCACCCCGGCGGAGACTGCGCTTGTCAGGCTCACGCCGAACAGCATGCACAGGGAGAACAGGAAATTGCCGAGAAAGGATTCGAGAAACACCAGCCGGCGTGTGGCGGCGGTCATCGGGGGTTCATCAACGGGGCGCCTGAGCCAGTGCAGCATGGCCAGGGCGGCAATGCCGAAGCGCAGCCAGGCCAGCAGGAAGACCGGCAGCACCGCCACCAGAGGCTTGGCCAGCGCTACATAGCAGCCCACCAGCGCCATGCTCAGCGCCAGGCAGCCATAGCTGATGAGAGCGCGGGCGTGGTGCGGGGCGGGCGGATTCACTAGACTTGTCCCTTGCGATCTTGGAAAGCCATCGAATCATGCCCGAAGCCGCCACCCGCCACGTGTTCGTCTATGGCACCCTGCGCCGGGGCCAGGTGCACGACATCAACCTTCTGCGGCCTGCGCCCCGGTGGGTCGGGCGCGGGGCGGTGGCGGGGCGGCTCTACCACATCGACTACTACCCGGGCCTGGTGCTCGGCGGCAGCGGCGTAGTCGTGGGCGAGGTCTATGCCATCGATGCTGCGCTGGAGCGCGAGCTCGACCGCATCGAAGGCATCGAGGACGTGGCCTGCAGCGAGTACCTCAAGCGCAGCGTTGCGGTCGAGGTCGCGGGACGGCGGCTGGACTGCCTGGTCTACGAGATCTGCGCCGCCCGGGCCTTGGGCCGGCCCGTGATACCCGGCGGTGACTGGGTCATGCGCTGAAAACCAGACGGTGTTTCACCGTACATATATTTGTATCGCAATATGAAAAATTAAAATGCTGCGCCGCAAGATTTTTTCTCAATACAAGAAATAATATCCCACATTGAGAAATATAATTTCTAAGCCATTGATTTTAAACGTAATAAAAATATATCTTGTATAAGACATAAGAGCTTCACAAAGTCTTGTAGAAGACTTAAAGTTCATCCATCGGCTTTCAACATCAATCGCAACTTCTGGAGTGAACCTCATGAGCTCTTCGACCTCTGTGTCCCGTGAACAGCAAATCGCCGCCCTTGAAAAAGACTGGGCCGAGAATCCGCGCTGGAAGGGCGTGAAGCGTGGCTATACCGCTGCCGATGTGGTCCGCCTGCGCGGCTCCATCCCGATTGAGCACACGTTGGCCAAGCGCGGCTCCGAAAAGCTGTGGAATCTGCTCAACACCGAACCCTTCGTCAACACGCTGGGCGCGCTCACCGGCAACCAGGCCATGCAACAGGTCAAGGCCGGCCTCAAGGCCATCTACCTGTCCGGCTGGCAAGTCGCCGGTGACGCCAACAGCAATGGCGAGATGTACCCTGACCAGTCGCTGTACTCGGTGGACTCCGTGCCCAAGGTCGTCAAGCGCATCAATGCCACCTTCCAGCGCGCCGACCAGATACAGTGGAGCGAGGGCAAGAACGATATCGATTTCTTCGCGCCTATCGTGGCCGATGCCGAAGCCGGCTTCGGCGGCGTTCTCAACGCCTTCGAACTGATGAAGGCCATGATCGACGCGGGTGCCTCGGGCGTCCACTTCGAAGACCAGCTCGCCTCCGTCAAGAAGTGCGGCCACATGGGCGGCAAGGTCCTTGTGCCGACCCGCGAAGCTTGCGAAAAACTCAACGCTGCGCGCCTCGCCGCCGACGTCATGGGCACGCCTACTCTGGTGATTGCCCGCACCGACGCGGAAGCTGCCGACCTGCTGACCAGCGACATCGACCCCATCGATCGCCCCTTCTGCACCGGCGAGCGTACGGTTGAAGGTTTCTTCAAGACCCGCAACGGTATGGACCAGGCTATCGCGCGGGGCGTGGCCTATGCCGAATACGCCGACATGGTCTGGTGCGAAACCGGCAAGCCAGACCTGGCTTTCGCCCGCAAGTTCGCCGAGGGCATCCATGCCAAGCATCCCGGCAAGCTGCTGGCCTATAACTGCTCGCCCAGCTTCAACTGGAAGAAGAACCTCGACGACGCGACCATCGCCAAATTCCAGAAGGAACTCGGCGCCATGGGCTACAAGTTCCAGTTCATCACGCTGGCGGGTTTCCACAGCCTGAACTACGGCATGTTCAACCTGGCCCACGGCTATGCCCGCAACAACATGACCGCTTTCGTGGAATTGCAAGAAGCCGAGTTCGCCGCTGCCGCCAAGGGTTTCACCGCAGTCAAGCACCAGCGCGAAGTCGGCACCGGCTACTTTGATGCTGTGACGCAGACCATCCAGGGCGGCCAGTCGTCCACCACGGCGCTGCACGGCTCGACCGAAGACGAACAGTTCTTCGACGACAAGAAGGCCGCCTGACGCGGGCCTTGCGTGCCTGCATCGCAAGGCGGCGTCAACGCCCGCCCTCGGGGGCGGGCGCCTGCTGGATGGCGCGGCTCAGTTCCTCTTGCCACCGACGACCATGAGCACGCCGCCAATGACGATCGCGCCGATGCTGGCCCAGACCGGCACGTTGACGGTCTGCTTGTCCTTGACCGATAACTGGAGCGGTCCGATCTTCGCTTCGTGAGTTTCCTTCGTGAAGCTGAAGCTGCCGTACGCCAGCCCGAGGATGCCGGCTGCGATCAGCACGATACCTGTGATCTTCAATGCGTTCATGTTGCTACTTCGTGAACCAGGTGTCGGACGCCTTGCCTTGCCACTCGGCCACCTGCTTTTCGGCTTCATCCTTTGCCACGCCATAGCGCTCCTGGATCTTGCCGGTCAACTGATCACGCTTGCCGGCAACGACGTCGAAGTCGTCATCCGTCAACTTGCCCCATTGCTCCTTGGCTTTGCCTGTGACTTGCTTCCAATTCCCTTGAATACGGTCCCAGTTCATACGAATCTCCTTCGGTGGTAGGTTAAGCGCGGTCTGTCGGTTGTCGGAAGGACGTGCACCCCAATCCCGCGTGCGTCCATAGAACGCCCATGCAAACTAACAGCTAAGGCCTTGCGCGATCTGTGCGTGATCGAACATAAGCGATTGGATTTCGGATCAGCAAGCCATCTTGCCGCTCTGCGCCCCCCCTACCGAAGTCGTTTTATTTGTCGCCAGCGCGTGGCTTTCCAGCGCGGGTGTTTCCGCTAACATTGCACGGGAAACAGGAGGCGCCCATGAACGACAAGACAATCAGCTTCAAGCGGATACCCTGCCCGGATTGCGAGGGCACGGGCGAACTGCGCATCGAGAGTGAAAACATCAACGAGAACTTCGAGGCCGAGAAGCAGACGGTGATTGCCGAATGCCCGAGTTGCAGGGGCATGGGCTTTGTCATTCCAGAGGGATCGGCGCCCGGTTAGAATGGCGCACCAGCCACTTCGGCCCACAGCAAGAGCGAGAAAGGCATCCTGGTTATGACACCGCGAACTACAAGCACGAGGCATTCGTACCCCCGCAGGCCGTAGTCCGCGCGCCTTGCCGGGCGCCTTTTTTCCCCATTCATCACAAGCGCGGACGCATCCGCGCTTTTTTGTTGCTTCCACATGATTCACATCACGCTTCCCGACGGCTCGCGCCGCGAGTATCCCGGTCCTGTCACGGTGGCAGAGGTCGCAGCCTCCATCGGCCCGGGCCTGGCCAAGGTCACCGTGGCCGGCAAGGTGGACGGCCGCCTGGTCGATGCCTGCGATCCGATCGATCACGATGCGCTCCTGCAGATCATCACGCCCAAGGACGAAGAGGGGTTGGACATCATCCGCCACTCCAGCGCCCACTTGCTGGGGCATGCGGTCAAGCAGCTCTATCCCACGGCCAAGATGGTGATCGGGCCGGTGATCGAAGAAGGCTTCTACTACGACATCTCCTACGAGCGCCCCTTCACGCCCGAGGACATGGCAGCGATCGAGGCGCGCATGCGCGAGCTGATCGCGCAGGACTACGATGTCATCAAGCGCGTGACGCCACGCGATCAGGTCATCGAGGTCTTCAAGTCGCGCGGCGAAGACTACAAGCTGCGCCTGGTCGAGGACATGCCCGACGAGCGCACCATGGGCCTGTACTACCACCAGGAGTACATCGACATGTGCCGCGGGCCGCACGTGCCCAATACGCGCTTCCTCAAGGTGTTCAAGCTCACGCGCATCTCCGGCGCCTATTGGCGCGGCGACGCCAAGAACGAGCAGTTGCAGCGCATCTACGGCACCGCCTGGGCCGACAAGAAGCAGCTCGAGGACTACATCCGCCGCATCGAAGAAGCAGAGAAGCGCGACCACCGCAAGCTCGGGCGCGAGCTCGACCTGTTTCACATGCAGGACGAGGCGCCTGGACTCGTGTTCTGGCACCCCAAGGGCTGGACCATCTGGCAGCAGGTGGAGCAGTACATGCGCCACGTGTACGTCGACAACGGCTATCAGGAGGTCAAAGGCCCGCAGATCCTGGACCGCAGCCTGTGGGAGAAGACCGGCCATTGGGACAACTACCGCGACAACATGTTCACCACGGAGTCCGAGAAGCGCCAGTACGCCCTCAAGCCGATGAACTGCCCCGGCCACGTGCTGATCTTCAAGCACGGCATCAAGAGCTACCGCGACCTGCCGCTGCGCTACGGCGAGTTCGGCCAGTGCCACCGCAACGAGCCCAGCGGCGCGCTGCACGGCATCATGCGCGTGCGCGGCTTCACGCAGGACGACGGCCATATCTTCTGCACCGAAGACCAGATCCAGGACGAGTGCATGGCCTTCACTGCGCTGCTGCAGAAGGTCTACCGCGACTTCGGCTTCGAGGATGTGATCTACAAGGTTGCAACGCGCCCGGACAACCGGGTGGGCTCCGATGCGCT
This sequence comes from Burkholderiaceae bacterium, assembly GCA_030653255.1. Classification (GTDB taxonomy): domain Bacteria; phylum Pseudomonadota; class Gammaproteobacteria; order Burkholderiales; family Burkholderiaceae_C; genus JAURZS01. Next base: position 5,585 of record JAURZS010000011.1, read on the forward strand.
GTGGGACAAGGCCGAGACCGCCGTCATGGAGGCGCTGCGGCGCGCGGGCGTGGAGTTCTCGATCTCGCCCGGCGAGGGGGCTTTCTACGGCCCCAAGATCGAATACACGCTGAAGGACGCCATCGGCCGTCAATGGCAGGTTGGCACCATGCAAGTCGACTTCAACACGGCGGAGCGCCTGGGGGGCGAGTACGTCACTGAAAGCAGCGGCCGCGCCCACCCCGTGATGCTGCACCGGGCCATCCTGGGCAGTCTGGAGCGCTTCATCGGCATTCTGCTGGAGCAGCACGCCGGCGCCATGCCCGTCTGGCTGGCGCCAGTGCAGGTGGCGGTGCTCAATATCACCGACGGACAGGCCGAATACTGTCGGGAAATTGCTAAAACGCTGCAAAATCAAGGGCTTAGGGTTGAACTAGATCTGCGCAACGAGAAAATTACGTATAAAATACGCGAGCACTCGCTGCAAAAGCTGCCGTATATCCTCGTCGTGGGCGACAAAGAGAAGGCCGCTGGCGCGGTTGCCGTGCGCGCCCGGGGTAACAAAGACCTTGGCGCGATGCCTCTGGAAGCCTTCGCTCAACTGATCGCTGCCGACATCGCGAAAAAAGCTTGAATTTCTTGAAATTCGGCCTCAAGTCCTTGCTGGACGGGTGCAAGCAGCTATAGCTTTTATAGCATGAACTGAAGGATCAGACCATCGCTACTGAATTTCGTGACCGTCGTCACCGCGAAGAACGCAAGCACCGCTTGAACCGTGAAATCATGGCTTCGGAGGTCCGCCTGAGTGGGCCCGAGAACGAACCCCTGGGCATCGTGAATATCAACGAGGCCCTGCGTCTGGCCGGCGAGCAGGACGTTGACCTGGTCGAGATCGTGGCCACGGCAACGCCTCCGGTGTGCCGGCTCATGGATTACGGCAAGTTCAAGTACCAGGAGCAGAAGAAAGCGGCCGAAGCCAAATCGCGACAGACGGTCATCGAAATCAAGGAAGTCAAATTTCGCCCTGGCACCGATGACGGTGACTACAACATCAAGATGCGCAATATCCGCCGCTTCCTGGCCGAAGGCGACAAATGCAAGATCACGCTGCGCTTTCGCGGTCGCGAGATCACGCACCAGGAAATCGGCATGGCGCTGTTGCAGCGTATCCGGGATGAATTGTCCGACCTGATCGTGGTCGAGCAGTTTCCCAAACTGGAAGGCCGGCAAATGATCATGATGATCGCGCCGGGCAAGAAGAAGCAGGGGGCTGCGGCCAAGCCTGCAGCCGACGTGGCAGCCCCGCAGGGGGCGGCGGCGCAGGCAGGGTAGAGGAAGTTTTGCGTCTCGCGGGCTGGTCGCCCGGGGGGTGCGCAACAAGTGGTGAGCCAACACTCGCCACTTAACAAGTGGCTCGGGGCCAACAAGGATGCAAGTAGTTTGCAGACGCCTCACGAGCACAGAAAAGAAGGAGCATTCACATGCCCAAAATGAAGACCAAGAGCGGCGCCAAGAAGCGGTTCCGTGTTCGTCCAGGTGGCACCGTCAAGCGCGGTCAAGCCTTCAAGCGTCACATCCTGACCAAGAAGACCACCAAGAACAAGCTCCATCTGCGCGGCGCAGTCACTGTGCATGACACCAATATGGTGTCCATGTCCCAGATGCTGCCCGGCCAGGGCATTTAACTAACGACGAACAAGGAGAAACAACATGCCTCGCGTCAAACGTGGTGTAACGGCTCGCGCCCGCCACAAAAAAGTTCTGGCACTAGCCAAGGGGTTCCGCGGTCGCCGCGGCAACGTATTCCGTGTCGCCAAAGAGGCGGTGATGAAAGCGGGGCAGTATGCCTACCGCGATCGCCGCACCAAGAAGCGCGTCTTCCGTCAACTGTGGATCGCCCGTATCAACGCCGCTGCGCGTGAATGCGGCCTGACCTACAGCCAGTTCGCCAACGGCCTGCGCAAGGCCGCCATCGAGATTGACCGCAAGATGCTGGCCGATATCGCCGTTCACGACAAGGCCGCTTTCGCGGGCATCGTCGAACAGGTCAAGGCCAAGCTCGCGTAAGCCCTGCCCGCAGACCCGCCCGGTCTGCGGCGCCAGCCGGTTTCCGTATGTCGGGGCTGAGACTCTCTGCGGTCTCAGCCCTTTTTCATGGTTGAAATAAAAGCAATGAACGAGTTGGACGCCATCACCGCCGCCGCGAAACAGGCCTTTGCACAGGCTGCCACGCCTGCAGAGCTGGAGAACGTCAAGGCGCAGTTCCTCGGCAAGTCGGGTCGCATGACCGAGCTGATGAAGGGCCTGGCCGCTCTCAGCGTCGAGGAAAAGAAATCCCGCGGCGCTGCCATCAACCTGGCCAAGCAGGCCATTGAGGCTGCGCTGACCGATCGCCGGCAAGCCCTGGCCGACGCCGAACTGCAGGCCCAGCTCCAGCTCGAAGCGCTCGATGTGAGCCTGCCGGGACGCCAGCGCCCGGGCGGCGGATTGCACCCCGTGTCGCTCACGCTGGAGCGCATCGAAGGCATCTTCGGCTCCATGGGTTTCGAGGTGGCCGACGGCCCCGAGATCGAGACCGACTGGTTCAACTTCACCGCGCTGAACACCCCCGAGAACCACCCCGCGCGTTCCATGCACGACACCTTCTATGTTGAAGGCGGTCATGTGCTGCGCACCCACACCAGCCCGATGCAGATCCGCCATGCGGTGCAGCACGTCAAGCGCCATCGCGCATTGATCGATGCCGGCGGCGCCATGCCCGAGATTCGTGTGATCGCGCCGGGCCGTACCTACCGCGTCGACAGCGACGCCACCCATTCACCCATGTTCCACCAGTGCGAAGGCCTGTGGATCGGCGAGAACGTGAGCTTCAAGGACCTCAAGGTCGTGTTCACCGATTTCTGTCGGACCTTCTTCGAGTCCAGTGACCTGGTGCTGCGCTTTCGCCCGAGCTTTTTCCCTTTCACCGAACCGAGCGCCGAGATCGACATCCAGTTCCAGAACGGGCCACTGGCCGGACGCTGGCTGGAAGTGGCCGGTTCCGGGCAGGTGCACCCGAACGTGGTGCGCAACATGGGACTGGACCCCGAGAAGTACATCGGCTTCGCTTTCGGCATGGGCCCGGACCGCCTGACCATGTTGCGCTATGGGGTGAACGACCTGCGCCTGTTTTTCGACGGCGACATCCGCTTCCTCTCGCAATTCCAATAATCTCCAGGGTCGACCATGCAATTTCCGGAATCCTGGCTGCGCGAATTCTGCAATCCGCCGCTGTCCACCGAACAACTGGCAGAAACACTGACCATGGCCGGGCTTGAGGTCGAAGAACTCAAGCCTGTGGCGCCGCCTTTCACCAGAGTGGTGGTCGGCGAAATCATCGAGGCCGCGCAGCACCCCAATGCCGACCGTCTGCGCGTGTGCAAGGTGGACGTGGGGCAGGGCGCCTTGCTCGACATCGTCTGTGGCGCGCCCAATGCCCGTGTCGGCTTGAAGGCCCCTTGCGCGCTGGTGGGCGCCGAGTTGCCGCCCGGCGAAGACGGCAAGCCCTTTGTGATCAAGACCGGCAAGCTGCGCGGCATTGAGAGTCAGGGCATGCTGTGTTCGGCGCGCGAGCTCAAGCTGGCGGACGATCACGGCGGCCTGCTGGAGCTGGCCGCCGATGCCCCCACGGGGCAGGACATTCGAGTTCACCTCGACCTCGACGACACCCTGTTCACGCTCAAGCTCACGCCCAATCTGGCCCACTGCCTCAGTGTGCTGGGTGTGGCGCGAGAGGTCTCGGCCCTGACAGGCTCGCCACTGAAAGCGCCGCAGCACACGGCCATTCCTGCCAGCCACAAGGACACACTGCCCGTCAGGATCAACGCCCCCGACCTGTGCGGCCGTTTTTCAGGACGCATCGTGCGCGGCGTCAATCCGCGCGCGGCCACGCCGCGCTGGATGGTCGAGCGCCTGGCGCGCTGCGGCCAGCGCAGCGTGGCGGCGCTGGTGGACATTTCCAACTACGTGATGTTCGAGCTGGGCCGGCCCACCCACATCTTCGACCTCGACAAGATCCATGGCGGCCTCGATGTACGCTGGGCCCGCACCGGTGAACAACTCAAGCTGCTCAACGGCAGCACGGTAGCATTGGACGAGAAGGTCGGCGTGATCGCCGACCAGCAGCAGGTCGAGTCGCTGGCGGGCATCATGGGCGGCGATGCGACTGCCGTGTCGGATGACACCCAAAATATTTACGTCGAAGCCGCCTTCTGGTGGCCCAGGGCCATTGCCGGACGCTCGCGCCGCTACAATTTTTCGACCGATGCCGGCCATCGTTTTGAGCGTGGCGTGGATCCCGGCCAGACGGTTGAACATATCGAGCGCATCACGCAACTGATCCTGGCCATCTGCGGCACGCCGGACACGGTTTGCGGCCCCATCGACGATGTGCAGACCAGTCTGCCGGCAGCCGCACCGGTGACGCTGCGGGTGGCGCGGGCCGCCAAGGTCATCGGCATGCCCGTGACCCAGGCACAGTGCGCCGATGTCCTTAGACGCCTTGGTTTGCCGGTGCTGGAGGCCGAGGGCTTGC
>JAURZS010000038.1 GCA_030653255.1 Burkholderiaceae bacterium
CCGCGCGACCTGATCGGCTACGGCCGCAATCCGCCCCATGCGCAGTGGCCCGGGCAGGCTCGCATCGCGCTGCAGTTCGTCCTCAACTATGAGGAGGGTGGCGAAAACTCGGTGCTGCATGGCGACACCGGGTCGGAGCAGTTTTTGTCGGAAATGTTCAACCCTGAACGCTATGCCGAGCGCCACCTCAGCATGGAAGGCATCTACGAATACGGCTCGCGCGCGGGCGTCTGGCGCATCCTGCGCGAGTTCGAGCGGCGCTCGCTTCCGTTGACCGTGTTCGGCGTGGCCATGGCGCTGCAACGCCATCCTGAGCTCTGCGCCGCGCTGGGCGAACTGGGCCATGAGATCGCCTGCCACGGCCTGCGCTGGATCCATTACCAGAACATCGACGAAGCCACCGAGCGCGAGCACATGCGCCAGGCCCTCGACATCCTGCGCGAACTCACCGGCACGCGCCCCCTGGGCTGGTACACAGGGCGCGACAGCCCGCGCACGCGGCGCCTGGTGGCGGACGACGGCGCCCTGCTCTACGACAGCGACTACTACGGCGACGACCTGCCCTTCTGGATGAAAGTCAGGCGCAGCGACAACCAGGTCGTGCCCCGATTGATCGTGCCCTACACCCTGGACAGCAACGACATGCGCTTCTCGCTGCCACAAGGATTCTCGCAGGCAGAAGATTTCTTCATCTACCTGCGCGACAGCTTCGACGCGCTGTACGCCGAAGGCGCCGAGCGGCCAAAGATGCTCAGCATCGGCATGCACTGCCGGCTGTTGGGCCGCCCGGGCCGCATCGTGGCATTGCAGCGCTTCCTGGATCATGTGCAAAAACATGACCGGGTCTGGATCTGCAAGCGCGTCGACATCGCACGGCACTGGCAGCAGGTGCACCCGTTCAAGGACTGACCGTGGCCCTGACCCTTGCGCAGATCAATGCCGCCACGTCCCAGGACGCACTGCAATTGCTCGACGGCATCTACGAGCATTCGCCCTGGATCGCCGAGGGCGCGCTGGCCTCGCGCCCTTTTGTGTCACTTGCGCAACTCAAGTCCGCCATGGTCGCCGTCCTGGACCGCGCAGACCGCGAGGCCCAGCTCGCGCTCATCCGTGCCCATCCCGAGCTGGCCGGCCGCGCCATGGTCAGTGGCGCCCTGACCGCCGAGTCCACCAGCGAGCAGGACCGCGCCGGCCTGACCCACTGCACGCCGCAGGAGTTCGCCAGACTGCAGCAGCTCAACGCCGACTACAAGGCCAGGTTCGACTTTCCGTTCATCCTGGCCGTGCGCGGGCCGCGTGGCACTGGACTGGACCGCCGCCAGATCATCGAAACCTTCGAGCGCAGGCTGCGCGAGCACCCTGATTTCGAGTTCGCTGAGTGCCTGCGCAACATCCACCGCATCGCGGAGATCCGCCTCAACGACAAGTTCGGCTTCGAGCCGACACAAGGCAACAGGGTGTGGGACTGGCACGAAGACCTGGCACAGTACAGCGACCCCGGCTTTGCGCAGCAGGGGCAACTCACCGTTACCTACCTGACACCCGCGCACCAGGCCTGTGCAGCCCTGTTGCAGGATCAGATGCGGGCCTGCGGATTCGACGAAGTCGCCATCGACGCCGTGGGCAATGTCGTGGGCCGCCGCCGCGCGGCTGCCTCTGGCGCCAAAACCCTGATGACCGGCAGCCACTACGACACCGTGCGCAATGGTGGCAAATACGACGGGCGCCTGGGCATCTATGTCCCCATGGCCTGCGTGCAGGCCCTGCACCGCCAGGGCCGCAGACTCCCCTTCAACATCGAACTCGTCGCCTTTGCGGAAGAAGAGGGCCAGCGCTACAAGGCCACTTTTCTAGGCTCGGGCGCCTTGACCGGTGCCTTTCAGCCCGACTGGCTGGCGCAACGCGACTCCGACGGCATCGCCATGGCCGAAGCCATGCGCCAGGCGGGACTGCCCGGCACGCTGCAGGCCATACAGGCCCTGCGACGCGATCCTGCGGCCTACCTCGGCTTTGTCGAAGTCCATATCGAGCAAGGCCCCGTGCTCAACGAGATGGGTCTGCCCCTTGGCATCGTCAACTCCATCAACGGTGGCCGACGCTACCAGTGCGAAATCATCGGGTCAGCCAGCCATGCCGGCACCACGCCCATGAACCGGCGCCGCGACGCCGCCACAGCCGCCGCCGAACTGGCCCTGTATGTCGAACAGCGCGCCGCGCGCGACGGCGACAGCGTCGGCACCATGGGCATGCTGCAGGTGCCCGGCGGATCGATCAACGTCGTACCCGGACGCTGCCTGTTCTCGCTGGACCTGCGCGCGCCCACCGACGCCCGGCGCGATGCGCTGGTCGGCGATGTGCTGGCACAGCTCGACGCCATCTGCCAGCGCCGCGGACTGCAATACAGCGCGGAAGAAACCATGCACGCGGCGGCCGCGCCCAGCGCGCCCGCGTGGCAGCAGCGTTGGGAGCGCGCCGTGGCCGCACTGGGCCTGCCGCTGCACCGCATGCCCAGCGGCGCCGGCCACGACGCCATGAAACTGCACGAAATCATGCCTCAGGCCATGCTGTTCGTGCGCGGACAGAACGCGGGCATCAGCCACAACCCGCTGGAGTCCACCACCAGCGACGACATCGAGCTTGCGGTGCAGGCCTTCGCGCAGCTGCTGGACACGCTTTCGACGGAGCCTCAATGAACGACTACCAACGACTCGACGCCTGGGTCGACGCCCACTTCGAAGAAGAGTTGCGCTTCCTGCAAGAGCTCGTGCGCGTGCCCACCGACACCCCGCCCGGCAACAACGCCCCCCACGCCGAGCGCACTGCCGAACTGCTCAAGGCCTTCGGCTTCCATGCTGAAAAGCACGCTGTGCCCGAGGCCGAGGTGCGGGCCGCCGGCATGCAGAGCATCACCAACCTGATCGTGCGCCGCCCCTACGGCGCAGGCCGCACCATCGCGCTGAACGCGCACGGCGATGTCGTGCCGCCCGGCGAGGACTGGACCCACGACCCCTATGGCGGCGAGGTGCAGGACGGCTGCATCTACGGCCGGGCCACCGCCGTGAGCAAGGGTGATTTCGCAAGTTTCACCTTCGCCGTGCGGGCGCTCGAATCGCTGGGCGCCAGTCTCAAAGGCGGCGTCGAGTTGCACTTCACCTATGACGAAGAATTCGGCGGCGAACTCGGTCCCGGCTGGCTGCTGCGCCACGAGCTCACGCGCCCGGACCTGATGATCGCGGCCGGCTTCTCGTATGAAGTGGTCACCGCCCACAATGGCTGCCTTCAACTGGAGGTCACGGTCCACGGCAAGATGGCCCACGCCGCCATTCCCGATTCGGGCGTCGACGCCCTGCAGGCGGCGGTGCACATTCTGCAGGCGCTGTACCTGCAGAACACGCTGTACCGCGACATCCGCTCCAAAGTCGCGGGCATCACGCACCCCTACCTCAATGTCGGCCGCATCGAGGGCGGCACCAATACCAACGTCGTGCCCGGCAAAGTCGTCTTCAAACTCGACCGGCGCATGATCCCCGAGGAGAACCCGGTGCAGGTCGAAGCCGACATCCGCCGCGTGATCCAGCAGGCGGCCGATGCCTGCGCGGGCATCTCGGTGGACATCCGGCGCATCCTGCTGGCCCATTCGATGAAGCCACTGCCCGGCAACCAGCCCCTGGTCGATGCCATCCGCAAACACGGCAGCGCCGTCTTCGGCGAAGACATACCCGCCATGGGCACGCCGCTCTACACCGACGTTCGGCTGTACGCTGCTGCCGGCATACCGGGCGTGATCTACGGCGCAGGACCTCGCACGGTGCTGGAGTCCCACGCCAAGCGCGCCGACGAACGCCTCGAACTCGAAGACCTGCGGCGCGCGACCAAAGTCATCGCCCGGACATTGAGAGATTTGCTCGATTGAGGATTTCACACACAATCAGGCACCGTTTTTGCTTTTGTTAATTTCGACACCGTCTTGCCCCTCCATTCACATCATCCAGGAGACCTCATGAACAAACGCGCATTCCTCCACTCCGCCGTCGCACTGGCCGCCTTGACCGCCTTTGGCAGCGCCCAGGCGCAGACGACGCCCATCAAATTCCAGCTCGACTGGCGCTTCGAGGGGCCTGCCGCGTTGTTCCTTACACCCGCGGCCAAGGGCTACTTCAAGGACGCCAAGCTCGACGTCACCATCGACGCCGGCAACGGCTCCGGCGGCACGGTCACGCGGGTGGCATCGGGCGCCTACGACATGGGCTTTGCCGATCTGGCCGCGCTGATGGAATTCCACGCCAACAACCCGGACGCACCGACCAAGCCGGTGGCGGTCATGATGGTCTACAACGACACGCCGGCCTCCGTCATGGCGCTCAAGAAGTCCGGCATCAAGACGCCAGCCGACCTGAGCGGCAAGAAACTCGGTGCCCCGGTGTTCGACGCCGGACGCCGCGCCTTCCCGATCTTCGCCAAGGCCAACAATGTCACCAATGTGCAGTGGGTCGCGATGGACCCGCCCCTGCGCGAGACCATGCTGGTGCGCGGCGACGTCGACGCCATCACCGGCTTCACCTTCACTTCCTTGCTCAACCTGGAGGCGCGCGGCGCCAAGGCCGAAGACGTGGTCGTGCTGCCCTACCCCAACTACGGCGTCAAGCTCTACGGCAATGTCATCATCGCCTCGCCCAAGATGATCCGCGAGAACCCTGCCGCCGTGCGCGCCTTTCTTGCCGCCTTCACCAAAGGCATGAAAGACGTGATCGCCAAACCCGCAGAGGCCATCCAGGACGTCAAGGCCCGCGACGGCATCATCAATGTGGCGCTGGAGACCCGCCGCCTGCAGCTGGCCATCGACACCGTCATCAACAGCCCCAACGCCCGCGCCGAGGGCTTCGGCCAGGTCAACGGCCCACGCCTGTCGCTGATGGCCTCGCAGGTGTCCGACGCCTTCAACACCAAGACCCGCGTCAATCCCGCGGCGGTCTGGAATGCCTCCTTCCTGCCCAGCGCCGCCGCACTGAACGTGCTGCCGGCACCGCGCAAGTAAGAGCCCGGGCGGCAACACGGCGGACACGATGCAACCATCCAGCGCAGCGCCTCCCTTCGTCGACTTCCGCGACGTCTGGCTTGCCTACAACGACGAGTTGCTGGCGCAGAACCACTTTGCGGTCGAGGCCATCGACCTGCAAGTGGGCCAGGGCGAGTTCATCGCCATCGTCGGGCCCTCGGGCTGCGGCAAGTCCACCTTCATGAAGCTCACCACGGGGCTGAAGATGCCCTCGGTGGGCCGCATCCTGATCGACGGCCAGCCCGTGACCGGCCCGCTCAAGATCTCCGGCATGGCCTTTCAGGCGCCATCCCTGCTGCCCTGGCGCAGCACGGTGGACAACGTGCTGCTGCCGCTGGAGATCGTCGAGCCCTACCGCAGCAGCTTTTCCGCCAGGCGCCGCGAGTACGAAGAGCGCGCGCGCCGGCTGCTGCAGAAAGTCGGCCTGGCCGGCTACGAAGACAAATTCCCCTGGCAGTTGTCGGGCGGCATGCAGCAACGCGCCAGCATCTGCCGCGCCCTGATCCACGAGCCCAAGATGCTGCTGCTCGACGAGCCCTTCGGCGCGCTCGATGCCTTCACCCGCGAAGA
>JAURZS010000039.1 GCA_030653255.1 Burkholderiaceae bacterium
GCGACCAGCCGGAGGTCTGGCAGTGCGTGCGCAGCATCAGGCTCTTGGGGTTCTTGGCGCCGGTTTCTTTCATGATGCGGCACCACAGCAGGCGCGCGGCGCGCATCTTGGCGACTTCCAAATAGAAGTTCATGCCGATGGCCCAGAAAAAGCTCAGGCGCCCGGCGAAGTCATCGACATCCAGGCCCTTGGCCAGCGCCGTCTTGACGTACTCCTTGCCGTCGGCCAGCGTGAAGGCCAGCTCCAGCGCCTGGTTCGCGCCGGCTTCCTGCATGTGATAGCCCGAAATGCTGATCGAGTTGAACTTCGGCATGTTGCGCGCCGTGTACTCGATGATGTCGCCGATGATGCGCATGCTCGGCTGCGGCGGGTAGATGTACGTGTTGCGGACCATGAACTCCTTGAGGATGTCGTTCTGGATGGTCCCGCTCAGCTTGTCCTGGCTCACGCCCTGCTCTTCAGCCGCAACCACATAGCCCGCCAGCACCGGCAGCACGGCGCCATTCATGGTCATGGACACACTGACCTTGTCCAGAGGGATCTGGTCGAACAGGATCTTCATGTCCTCCACACTGTCGATGGCCACGCCCGCCTAGCCCACGTCGCCGGTCACGCGCGGATGGTCGGAGTCATAGCCGCGGTGCGTGGCCAGATCGAAGGCCACCGACACGCCCTGGCCGCCGGCGGCCAGCGCCTTGCGGTAGAAGGCGTTCGACTCCTCCGCGGTGGAAAAGCCCGCGTACTGCCGGATGGTCCAGGGGCGCACCGCGTACATGGTCGCCTGCGGACCCCGCACATACGGCGCAAAGCCCGGCAGTGTGTCGGTGTAGGCCAGTCCTTTGACGTCCTGCGCTGTGTACAGCGGCTTGACACTGATGCCGTCCGGGGTCAGCCAGTTCAGGGCAGCGATGTTGCCGCCTGGGGCCGACTTGGCGGCCGCCTTGTTCCAGGCTTCAATGCTCGTGGGAGGAATGGAGGGATAGGAATTGCTTGTCGTCATGGCTGTGTCCGCGTTTTCCCGCAGTGTATCATTTATAATTATTGATGCAAAATGGCATTTTGAACAGATCCCTGTAACCATGGCCGCTGCCGTCTCGCTTGCTCCCCGCGCCCTCTATGAAGAGGTTGCCGAACTCCTGCGCCAGCGCATCTTCAAACGCGAACTGGAGCCCGGAAGCTGGATCGACGAGATGAAACTCGCCGAGGAATACGGCATCAGCCGCACGCCCCTGCGCGAGGCACTCAAGGTGCTGGCCGCCGAGGGACTCATCACCATGAAGGTGCGGCGCGGCGCCTACGTCACCGAGGTCTCCGAAGACGACCTGCGTGACGTCTACCACCTGCTCTCGCTGCTGGAAAGCGACGCCGCTGGCGTCGTCGCCGCGCAGGCCACCGACGCGCAGCTCGATGAGTTGCGCGCCCTGCACGACCAGCTTGAAAAAGCGGTGGGCGACGCCAATGAATTCTTCGCCCTCAACGAGCGCTTTCACATGCGCGTGCTGCAGATCGCCAACAACCGCTGGCGCGAACAGATGGTGGCCGACCTGCGCAAGGTCATGAAGCTCAACCGCCACAATTCACTGCTGAAGTCCGGCCGCATCGAGGAATCCCTGCATGAGCACCGCGCCATCATGGCGGCGCTCGATGCGCGCAACGCCACGGCCACGGCTCAAAGCATGCGGGCGCATTTTGCGAGCGGCTTGGAGGCTGCTGCCTGAGTGCCAGCCGGCACCCCGTGCCCGCATTCGGGCAGCCATGATTCGCCCCTTTGGCGCACTGTTGCCGAGCCCTCGGCAACAGTGCTTGCCGCTTCGTGAAAATCTCAGGCCGCTTCGCGCACCGCGCCGTGCGCCAGAGCCATCACCTCACGCGGGTCCAGCCCCTTGAGCTTGTGATCGCTCCACACCTGCCGCCAGCGGCGTGCACCGCTCAGGCCGTGGCGCAGGCCCAGCATGTGGCGGGCCACGCTGCTCCAGGGCGTGCCATGGGCAGCCTGCTCGCGCACCATGTAGTCCACCATGCGCGCCTCCACCGCCTCGCGCGTGAGGCCGGCATCGGGCGCGCCGAAGAACGCACTGTCCCACTGCGCGAGCCACCAGGGGTTGTGATAGGCCTCGCGGCCAATCATCACGCCGTCGAGCTGCTGCAACTCCTGCGCCACTTGCGCCGAAGTCTTGATACCGCCGTTGATCGCGATGGTCAGGTGCGGGAAATCCGCCTTCAGGCGATGCACCAGTTCGTAGCGCAAAGGCGGCAGCTCGCGGTTTTCCTTGGGCGACAGGCCCTTGAGCCAGGCATTGCGCGCATGCACGATGAAAGTGCCGCAACCCACCTGGCTGACCGCACCGACAAAATCACGGACGAACGCATAGTTCTCGCCCCGGTCGATGCCGATGCGATGCTTGACCGTCACCGGCACCGAGACCGCATCGACCATGGCCCGGACGCAGTCGGCCACCAGCTGCGGCTCGGCCATCAGGCAGGCGCCAAAGGCGCCGCGCTGCACGCGTTCAGACGGACAGCCGCAGTTCAGGTTGATCTCGTCGTAGCCCCATTGCTCGCCCAGCTTCGCGCAGTGGGCCAGATCGGCGGGCTCGCTGCCCCCAAGCTGCAAGGCTACGGGATGCTCCTCGGCATTGAAGCGCAGATGCCGCTCCACATCACCATGCACTAGCGCGCCGGTGGTCACCATTTCGGTGTAAAGCAGGGCATGGCGCGACAACAGGCGATGAAAGTAGCGGCAGTGTCGGTCGGTCCAGTCCATCATGGGCGCACAGGACATCCGCCATGGGGAGTACTCGGAGCTAAGTTGTTGATTCATAGCGAGATGACTATTGTCCCGCACTCGGCGGCACCCTTGCTTTCAGCACTCCGACCACGCAACCAACACGAAATGTCCCGGAATATCCCGACATTCGCAGCCCGCTCGCCCCAGATCTGAACACCGAGCATGTCATCGGGAATCAAGCTATCACCCGATCAAAGTCATTCATCAGTTCCGAAATGAACTGTTCATTGCCTGCGCAAACCCTTCAGTCCTGAAGACAAACGGCGCTCGCCGCAGCGGGTCGCCGCGCGCCGGTCACCGCGGCGGTGCCCAACCTCTCATCCAGCGCCTTCAAGCCTGCCACCGTCTGCGCACAGGCCCGCGCTGCTTCCGTGCCCTTGACGCGGAAATGCCGGCTGAAGTATTTACGGTGTTCCGCGTGCTCATGGAAGTGGTGGGGGGTAAGCACAGCGGACAACACCGGCACATCGGTCTCCATCTGCACCTGCATCAACGCGCCGACCACCGTCTGTGCCACAAACTCATGGCGGTAGATGCCGCCATCCACCACCAGGGCACAGCCTACGATCGCGGCATAGCGGCCAGACTGCGCCAGCTTGCGCGCATGCAGCGGGATCTCGAACGCACCCGGCACCTGGACAACGTCGATGGCCGCAGCCCCGACCTGATGCCGCGCCATCTCTTCGATGAACGCCTGGCGCGCCTGTTGCACGATGTCGGCATGCCAGCCGGCCTCGATGAAGGCCACGCGCGTGCCTGCGGGCAGGCTCTGTGGTTTGTAGTTTTCCTCGACGGCTGCGGGCCGTGTGGACAAGGTGTAGTCGGTCTGATTCATGTTCGCCTGTTTCAGGTCAATCCAAAAAAATCAGGGAGGCGGACGCCTGCGGCCGGCGCGCCAAAGCGCGGCATGACCGGACAGGCCTCGCTCTCTTTCATCCGGACTGTAACCGTCGGCCCCGGAATCCAACCGGGTCTGCTGACCCCGCGCGCAGCAGTGGCGCACGGGCGCTCGCGGGCTTGTGCGGACCAAGCCGCCTTCACCGCCGGTGGGGAATCTCACCCCGCCCTGAGAACGCTTTTGCCCCGGCGTCGCCGGAACCCCTCGATTCTACGAAAAACCCGAATGCCTTGCCGCCCGGGCCCCAGGCAGCCCCGGCCAGGGCCGATTTGCTAAAGTAGGCAGATGGCCTGCGGGCTTTCATCCAAGGAGCTCTCATGATCGACCTGCACTACTGGCCCACACCGAACGGGTGGAAGATTTCCATCATGCTGGAGGAGTGCGGCCTGCCCTACAAAATGGTGCCGGTGAACATCCGCCAGGGCGACCAGTTCAAGCCGGAGTTCCTGGCGATCAGCCCCAACAACCGCATGCCCGCCATCGTGGACCACGACCCGCCCGGTGGCGGCGCGCCCGTGGCCTTGTTCGAGAGCGGCGCCATCCTGCTGTATCTGGCGGAGAGGACCGGCCGCTTCATGCCCCAGGACCTGCGCGGGCGCTATCAGGTGATGCAGTGGCTGATGTGGCAGATGGGCGGCCTCGGGCCGATGCTGGGCCAGAACGGCCACTTCCTGCTGTATGCCCCGGAAAAAGTGCCCTATGGCATCGACCGCTACGGCAAGGAAACCAACCGCCTGTATGGCGTGCTCGATCTCCAGCTCGGGCGCACCGGCGCCTATGTCGCGGGGGACTACTCCATCGCCGACATGGCGATCTTTCCGTGGATTCGCACGCACAAGGCGCAGAACATCGCGCTGGAGGATTTCCCCTCGGTCAAACGCTGGTACGACACCCTGGTGGAGCGCGAAGGCGTGCGCCGCGGCGTTGATCTGGCCAAGGAGTTGCGTGTCACTACCATGACCGACGAAGCGCGCAAAGCCATGTTCGGGCAGACCGCGCAAAGCGTGCGAGAAGGCGCGCACCGGGCTGCATAAACAAAGACAAAGGGAGGCCGCGATGATTGAATTCTTTTACGACTGCTCCAGTCCCTGGACTTATCTCGCATTCCACAATATCCAGCCCCTGGCAGCCGAATTGGGCGAGCCCATACGATGGCGACCTTTTCTGGTGGGCGGCGTGTTCAATGCCGTCAACCCCAGCGTGTACGAGGGCCGCACCAACCCGATCGTGCCGAAGAAAAACTACATGCAAAAAGACATCCAGGACTGGGCGCGCGATGCCGGCCTGAAGATCATTTTTCCGCCCAGCGTTTTCCCGGTCAACAGCGTCAAAGCCATGCGGGCCTGCCTGTGGCTGGAGCCCCAGGGGCTGCAGGTACGTTTTGCGCGGGCCGTGTTCGAGGCCTACTGGAGCGATGACAAGGACATCTCGCAGGATGCCGTCCTGATAGATATCTGCAAGAACCTGAAGATCGATCCCGCCGCCTTGTTCGCTGGCATTGCACAGCCTGCGGTCAAGGAGCAACTCAAGGCCAATGGCGAGGAGTTGATGCGCCGCGGCGGCTTCGGCTCGCCAACGATGTTCGTCGGCGATGACATGTACTTCGGTAACGACCGTCTGCCCTTGCTCAGATCGGCCGTGCGTCGGCAGCGGGCCAGCTAGGCGCGCACCCGCTCCAGCACGTGGCGGCTCATGGACTGGGCCAGTTCGTGCTCGCCCAGAAACACCTTGCCGGCGTTCTCCTGCTCCAGCAGCCGGGCTTCGGCCTCGTTGTGGCTGCGCACCACGGCCTCGATCCCCGGATTGAGCACGCGTGCCGTGGCGATCATGCGGCGCACGTCGATGGTGTCGGGCGTGGCAATGACAAGCATCCTCGCCTGGGCAATATGCGCTTGAATCAGCACTGCAGGCTCGCAGGCATCGCCGAAGACGGAGGGAATGCCTTCGACGCGCAGCCTCTCGACGACTTCACGGTTCTGCTCCGCCACCACAAAAGGAATATCGCAGGCGAGCAATGCGGCGCCGATGCGGCTGCCCACCCGGCCGTAGCCTACAAGCACCACCTGGCGCGACAGAAACTGCGCATCGGTGCTCATGGGCAGTTCGGCCAGGGGATCGTCGCGCGTGGCCATCTTGCGCGCCAGAGCAGAATTGGCCAGCAGCCATTTCTGCGCCGGCTCGACGGCCTTGAACACCAGCGGGTTCAGTGTGATGGAAATCAGGGCTCCGGCCAGCACCAGGCTCTGGCCTTCGGGCGGGAGCAGGCCCAGCGAAGCGCCCAGGCCCACCAGGATGAAGGAAAACTCGCCGATCTGTGCCAGACTGGCACTGACCGTCAGCGCGGTGTTCAAGGGATAGCGCAAGGCCACGACCAGGCCCGCCGCCGCCAACGACTTGCCGACGATGATGATCGCGACCACCGCCAGCACCTGCAACGGACGCTCCACGATGACCCAGGGGTCGAAGAGCATGCCGACCGAGACGAAGAACAGCACGGCAAAGGCGTCGCGCAGCGGCAGCGACTCTTCGGCCGCGCGGTGGCTGAATTCGGACTCGCGCATCACCATGCCGGCAAAGAACGCTCCCAGCGCAAAGGACACCCCGAACAAGGCGGCCGAGCCATAGGCGATGCTCACTGCGGCAGCCACCACGCAAAGGGTGAACAGCTCTCGCGAGCCGGTGCGCTGTACCTGCCACAGCAGCCAGGGAAAGAAGCGGCGGCCGACCACCAGCATCAGCGCGACAAAGCCTCCCACCTGCAGCAGGGTGACGCCCAGTGTGCGCCACAGGCCGTCGACCTCGGCGCCGTCGACGGCCTTGCCGCCGAGAATGCCCGCCAATGGCGGCAGCAGCACCAGCACCAGGACCATGGCCAGGTCTTCAACGACCAGCCAGCCGACCGCAATGCGGCCGTTGAATGACTCCAGCACGCCGCGGCTCTCCAGCGCGCGCAGCAGGACCACGGTACTGGCCACGGACAGAGACAGTCCGAACACCAGCGCGCCGCCAAAGCCCCAGCCCCATCCGTACGCCAGCGCCATGCCCATGGCCGTGGCCGCAGCCATCTGCACCACAGCGCCGGGCAAGGCAATCTTGCGCACTGCAAGCAGATCGTCCAGGGAAAAATGCAGGCCGACGCCGAACATCAGCAGCATCACCCCGATCTCTGCCAGCTGGCTGGCAATGGCGCCATCAGCCACAAAGCCGGGTGTGAACGGGCCGATGACGACACCGGCCAGAAGATAGCCGACCAGCGCAGGCAGGCGCAGCCGCGCGGCAATGAAGCCAAAAATCAGGGCGAGGCCGAGGCCTGCCGCAATGGTGCTGATCAGTGAAACGCTGTGGGGCATTCGGGCCGTCCTCCGGCTTCGAATCTACTACAGCGCTTCAGGATTTGTCAGCCCATGTGTAATCCGCCATTGACCGAGAAGTCGGCACCCGTGGAATAACCGCCCTCGTCTGACGCCAGCCAGGCGATGATGGATGCGATTTCCTCGGGCTGGCCAAGGCGTTTGACAGGAATGGTGGCCACGATCTTGTCGAGCACATCCTGCCGGATGGACTTGACCATGTCGGTGCCGATGTAGCCGGGGCTCACGGTATTGACGGTCACGCCCTTGTTGGCGAGTTCCTGGGCCAGAGCCATGGTGAAGCCGTGCATGCCGGCCTTGGCTGCCGAGTAGTTGGTCTGCCCCGCCTGTCCTTTTGCGCCGTTCACCGAGCTGATGTTGACAATGCGGCCCCAGCCCTTCTCGACCATGTCCATCACCACTTGCTTGGTGACGTTGAACATGCTGTTGAGATTGGTCTCGATGACAGCGTCCCAGTCGTCCCGCGTCATCTTGAGGAACATGCGGTCGCGCGTGATACCGGCGTTGTTGACCAGCACATCGATGCTGCCGTGCTCGGCCTTGGCCTTGCTGAAGGCCTCGACGGTGGAGTCCCAGGAGCCGACATTGCCCACCGACGCATAAAAGGTATAGCCCTTGGCCTTTTGCTCACCCAGCCACTTGGCAAAGTCACGCGTCGGGCCGCAGCCGGCAATGACAGTGAAGCCTTCCTTGTGCAGGCGCTGGCAGATGGCAGTGCCGATGCCGCCCATGCCACCGGTGACGTACGCTACTTTTTTGCTCATTTGGTTTCCAGATATCGGTTGGATGAATTCAACTGCACTTTAGCCGCGAATCGCGATTTGCAGCCTCAGGTAAACACTGAACAGTGCCGGTGCGCAACACGCACCGAATTGGTTCGACGGCATCGCCCTGGTTCAGCGCTCGATCGTCAGTGCAACACCCATGCCACCGCCGATGCACAGCGAGGCCAGTCCTTTGCGGGCATTGCGTCGCGCCATCTCGTGCAGCAAGGTGACAAGAATGCGGCAGCCCGAGGCGCCGATGGGGTGACCGATGGCGATCGCGCCGCCGTTGACGTTGACCCGGGCGGTGTCCCAGCCCATCTCCTGGTTGACGGCGCAGGCCTGGGCGGCAAAAGCCTCGTTGATTTCGAGCAGGTCCAGGTCGGCGGCCTTCCAGCCCGCGCGCTGCAAGGCCTTGGTCGAGGCGGGCACCGGCCCCATGCCCATGAAGGCCGGATCGAGTCCGGTCGTGGCAAAGCTGGCAATGCGCCCCAGTGGCGTGAGACCCAGCGACGCAGCTTTGGTCGCGCTCATGACCATGACGGCGGCGGCGCCGTCGTTGATGCCCGATGCATTGCCCGCCGTCACGCCGCCGGTCTTGTCGAAGGCTGGACGCAAGCCGGCCAAGGCCTCGGCGCTGGTCTTGCGATTGATGTATTCGTCGTCGGCAAAGACCAGTGGATCGCCTTTCTTCTGGGGAATGATGAAGGGAACGATTTCGTCCTTGAAGCGACCGGCATCCTGGGCCGCTGCCGCCTTGCGCTGGCTGGCCAGGGCAAGCTCATCCTGGGCATCACGGCTGATGCCGTATTTGCGGGCCACGTTCTCGGCCGTGATGCCCATGTGGTACTGGTTGTAGACGTCCCACAGGCCGTCGACGATCATGGTGTCGACGAGCTTCCAGTCGCCCATGCGCTGACCGTCGCGCGAACCCGGCAGCACGTGGGGCGCGGCGCTCATGTTCTCCTGGCCGCCGGCGATCACGATTTCGCTGTCGCCCCAGGCAACAGCCTGCGCGGCCAGCATCACGGCCTTGAGCCCCGAGCCGCAGACGGCATTGATGGTCAGGCCGGGGGTGGCATGCGGCAAACCGCTCTTGATGACAGCCTGGCGGGCGGGGTTCTGGCCGGCACCCGCAGCCAGCACCTGCCCAAGAATGACCTCACCGACCTGGTCAGCAGCCAGGCCGGTGCGTGCCAGCAGCTCCTTGATGACGGCGGCGCCAAGTTCCGGCGCTGCAGTGCGGGCGAGCGCGCCGCCGAACTTGCCTACCGCAGTGCGGGCCGCGGCAACGATAACGATGTCTTGCATGAGTCTCTCCTGTGAATTCCGTAAATTTCGGGAATTCAGGCCTTGGCCCTGACGTAACTCCCTGGCGCCGGTTCGATGGCCTTGTACCGACTGCTTCCAAAGGCGCGCGGCGCAGCAATCTGCTTGCCCGCATGTGACTTGAGCCAGGCCGCCCAATCGGTCCACCAGCTGCCCGGATGCTCGGTGGCACTTTGCAGCCATTGGGCGTGGGTCTTGGGCAGTTTGGCGCCGGTCCAGTAGCTGCGCTTCTTCTTGGCCGGCGGGTTGATGACGCCGGCGATGTGGCCGGAGGCGCCCATCACGAAACGCCGCGGGCCCGGGAGGAC
Source organism: Burkholderiaceae bacterium (assembly GCA_030653255.1). GTDB lineage: Bacteria > Pseudomonadota > Gammaproteobacteria > Burkholderiales > Burkholderiaceae_C > JAURZS01. The sequence continues at coordinate 9,459 of JAURZS010000039.1, forward strand.
CTGGGTCGACAGGTAGGCGCCGGTCACCGGCACGATGTGGTCTTCGCGCGAACCGTAAATGTAGGCCGGCATGTCCAGCCGCCGCAGGTCGATTTTCTGGCCGCACACAGTCAGCCGGCCGGGCTTGATCAGATTGTTTTCGAGGTAGGTGTTGCGCAGATACCAGGTGTAGAACGGGCCCGGCAGGTTGGTGGAATCGCTGTTCCAGTAGAGCAGGTCGAATGGCGGCGGTGTTTCGCCCTTCAGGTAGTTGCCCACGACGTAGTTCCAGACCAGGTCGTTGGGCCGCAGGAAGCTGAAGGTGGAGGCCAGGTCCTGGCCCTTGAGCAGTCCACCCCGCCCCATCTGCGCCTCGCGCAGAGCCACGGCCTGCTCGTCGATGAAGACATCGAGCACGCCGGTGTCGGAAAAGTCGAGGAATGACGTCAGTAAGGTGAGACTGGCCACCGGCTTCTCCCCGCGCGCGGCGAGCACGGCCAGCGCCGTGCCCAGGATGGTTCCGCCCACGCAAAACCCCAGCGCATTGATCTGGCGCCCACCGGCGACCTCGCCCACGACATGAATGGCCTTGATCGCTGCGTCTTCGATGTAGTCATCCCAGGTCTTGGCAGAGAGTGACTCGTCGGGGTTGCGCCAACTCACGACGAAAGTGCGATGCCCCTGCTCGACCGCGTAGCGGATCAGGGAATTTTCGGGCTGCAAGTCCATGATGTAGAACTTGTTGATGCACGGCGGCACCATCAGCAAGGGGCGTTCGTACACCTTGGTGCCCAGAGGTTTGTATTCGAGCAACTGGAAGAGTTCGTTCTCGAACACCACCGCGCCTTCGGTCGTGGCCACATTGCGGCCAACCTCGAACAGGCTCTCGTCAGTCATGGAGACATGCCCCTGGCGAATGTCGTGCATGAGATTGGCGATGCCTTTGGCAATGCTCTCACCGTGGGTCTCCAGGGCTTTTTTCTGGGCTTCGGCATTGAAGGCCAGGAAATTGCTCGGCGCGGTTGCAGCAGCCCATTGCTCCACCGCAAAACGGATGCGCGAGCGGGTCTTGGGGTCGGCTTGCACGGCGTCGGCCAAGCCCATCAGGGCACGGGCGTTGAGCAAATAGGCCTGCGCCGCAAAGGCTGCGGCGGGGTTGCAGGCCCAGGCTTCATTGGCGAAGCGGCGGTCGCCGGCCACAGGGCCGGCGTTCAGGCCGTGGCTCCAGAGTGCGGTGGCGTCCGTGATGTATTGCTGCTGCAGTTCCTGCAGCTTCTCGGGCGAGAATGCAATGTTTTGAAAGGCCTGCGTGATCGGAGTCCAGTCGGGTTCGAAATTCATGCGGTGTCCTCGGGACTTTCGTAACATCAGGGAAAACCCTGGATTTTCACTGAGTTGATCTGCGGAGGCAATACTTTCTCATGTATATCGTCGTCATCGCCTGGACATACGTCGCGCTCATGATGGCTGTGGCAGAAGCCAGCCACCCGGGCGGCACCGTGCTGGGTGCCATTGTGACGTTTGTTCTCTACGGCGTGGGCCCCGTGGCCTTGG
>JAURZS010000055.1 GCA_030653255.1 Burkholderiaceae bacterium
CAGACGGTCTTTTTCAAGGCGCTGCGGCGCATCGTTGGGCGGATAGCCCTGCATGCAGGCATAGATGCACGCGCCGATAGCATAGATATCGGTCCATGGTCCCATGGAAGAATCGCGCCGGTACATCTCGGGCGCGGCAAAGCCAGGGGTGTACATGGGGCGGATGAAATTGCCTTCCTTGCTCAGAACTTCGCGCGCGGCGCCGAAGTCGATCATCACAGCCTTGTTGTCGTCGGTGATGAAGATGTTGGCAGGCTTGATGTCCAGGTGAAGCATCTTGTGCTGATGCACGATACGCAAGCCGCGCAGGATTTCGTCGAACAGTGAGCGGATGGTGGATTCCCGAAACACTTTTTGCTTCTTGAGCTCGCGCGCGGTGATGATGAAGTCCTGAAGGGTCGCGCCCTCAAGGTAATTCATGACCATGTAGACGGTTTCGTTCTCGCGGAAGAAGTTCAGCACGCTCACCACCGAGGCGTGCGAGATCTGCGCCAGCGAACGCCCTTCTTCGAAGAAGCTCTTCAGACCCAAGCGGTACAGCGAGAGCTTTTCGGGCTGGACCTGGGGCAGAAGCTCGCCGGGGGAGCGGCTCGCCAGCGACGAGGGAAGGTATTCCTTGATGGCGACTTGCTGACCTTCGTTGTCCACGGCCAGGTAGACCACGCCGAAGCCGCCCGCCGACAGTTTGCGCACGACACGGTAACCGCCGATGACGGTATCCGGCGGCAGGGGGGCTGGCTTGACCTTTGACATAATCTGGTTGGAGCGGGGCTTCAGTGGTCTTGAACCCGGTTATTCTCGGGGCAAGCCCACAACGAACAGCGAATCTCAATGCCAGTTTACAGCATGACCGGCTATGCCAGCGGCCAATCCAGCGCCGCGTCGGCTCCTGCGGGCACCGATGCCAAATCCCCCCCCGCCAGCCGCCTGGGCCTTGAAATCCGCGCGGTCAACAGCCGCTTCCTGGACCTGAGCTTTCGGCTCCCCGAAGAGCTCCGCCAGCACGAGCCGGCCCTGCGCGAACTGCTCACAGCCAAGCTCAAGCGCGGCAAGGTCGAGCTTCGGGTTTCCATCGACAGCACCGGCGGCGCTGTACTGGCAGACCCAAGCCCCAAACTGCTGCAGCGACTCAATACCCTGCAGGACAGCGTGCGCGCCTGGCTGCCCAATGCCACACCCTTGAGCGTCGCCGATGTGCTGCGTCTGGGCACCAACGAGCAGCCCCCAGGAGCCGATGCCGCGCCGGTCCTGATCGAGCTCGCCGGCAAGGTGCTCAAAGCCCTGATGAGCGCCCGCGCCCGCGAAGGTGGCCGTCTTGCAACCATGCTGCTGAGCCACCTGGCGCAGTTGCGCGAGCTGACACGGGCGGCCGGCCCGCTGGTGCCCCAGCTGGTCGAGCAACAACGGGCCCGCTTCCTCGAGCGCTGGCGGGAGGCCATGGCCCTGACCGACGGCGCCACCCTGCCCGAAGCCGCCCGCGACCGGGCCCTGACCGAGGCCACCGCCTTTGCCATCCGCATCGACGTGGCCGAGGAACTGACCCGGCTCGAATCGCATCTGGACGAAATCGAGCGGCTGCTCCAGAAAGGCGGCGATATCGGCAAGCGACTCGATTTCCTGATCCAGGAGCTGCACCGCGAGGCCAACACCCTGGGCTCTAAGTCCGCCGCCCTGGAACTGACCCGTATATCCGTGGATATGAAGGTGCTGATCGAGCAGATGCGCGAGCAGGTGCAGAACATCGAGTAGAAGCTCCGCCCGACGACCCGGCCTCGACTAACCGGGCCGCAAACCCGAAAGCGTCCTGGTCGTGAACGGACTGGGCCGATCTTCATCCAGATCCTTCTCCAAATCGAATACGGCTATCAGGTATCGCCGGATGCGAACGAAATCTTCAACAAACGTTCTGTGATCCAGACGCTGCGCCGTCATTGCACCGGACAGCGATTGATTCTGGCTTGTGGCAGCCAAATAGCGGGTCATCCGGTCCAACTCAAAGGAATACAGATCCGGAGCATTCGGAAGCTTCCGAAGAACTTCCATCCCCGTCATCACCGCTTCGAAGCCCATCAAGGTCCCTGCTTGCAGGGCCTGCAAGGGTGACGGGGGCGGGAAAATGGGATTGCCGACCTTGTGCACCTGGTTGGCGTATCGATCCAGGAATTTCAGCACTTCCACAAAATCGACTTTTCGCCTGTCGAAGGCGTGCAAAAAGTGCTGGGGATGTTCTTGCTTGGTGCGCGCAATTTTCTCCTTTGCGGCGTCGTGCCAAGCCGCTCCAAGGTACAGATGGGTGGTCTCCACCAGCCACTGCTTTGCAGATGCGGATGGAATCGGATGCAAAGCCCGGAATTTTGTCAACGGTACCGCAAAGCCAGGTCCGACGTCGATTTGGTATGCGACACGATCCAGATTCAGATGGTCATTCAGGGCGGCCCAGCGGGCTTTCGAAGAAGACTCCGGCGATCGACCGAATGCCGCCAGATCGCCAGAAAAATGGTACGCATGCTCCACCCAATGATCCAGGTTCGATCCCATCGCAGGCGCCCTGGGCCTTAGAAGCAGAACATTGACGTTGTAACCGTCGTCTCTGTCCATGGCGATGATGGCGGAGGTATCCAGCGCATCTCTTTCGTCGGCTTTTTGAGGTTGACGGAGGCGCCCCTTTCCGTCACCGACGTACTGGTAACAGCCTGGGTCGAAAAAGGCGGATAGTTTTTCAGAGAACGCGACGCCACCCAACTCCTGATGATTCGCCTCCATGTCATCGAAGTCCATATAGACCACTATGTCGCACTGTTGCCCTATCCGTGCCGCTCGTGCAACCCTGTAAAAGTCCGACGCATGGCTCGGATTGCCTGCAATGGTGCCGAGCTTGAAGTAGTTCTCGTGCAGCCTTTGAATGCCTGGATGCCAGTAAGTCTGTTCGTGCGCGAAATTGATCTCGAACACATCTCCATACCTGCGGCATAGCTCGCACAGCTTATCCTCCGCGCGCAGGAAGGTCGATACATCCATCAGCAGCGAGACCTTTGCCTCGCCTGGCTTTCCAGCGCCACGAACCGAACCATCCTGAAAGCAGCGGAGCGTCTGCTCCAGTGCCTGAATGTACTTGTCGGGCAGCCGGTTATTCGTGTTGGGCCCTAGAAACCAGATGAGCATGAGTTCGTACTCCTTCTGGCCGCGCGGCTTGGCCAAACGGGTCACCACCGGTCCGCAATGGTTACTCGACTGGATCTGTGCCAGCGCACTCAGCTTCCCGCGGATCGTTGTGTCTCCGTCGTACAGAGGATGACCATAGCGCCGGGGTACCTGTTCATTGCGGCGTGCGTTCGCTGCGTTCATCTGGTGCGGGTCCGGCTCCCTCATAAAACTTGATGGCAGCCCTGCATGAAACTCAAACTTCGGACCTTTCCAGCCCTTTGAGCCCATCTCTTTTTCGATGCGGTTGATCTCCCTCCCGGGAAGGCTGTCTGAGGTCAGCACGATGCGCAAATTCTGCCGCAGTTGCTGGAGTTCGCTGATGCAATTGGGCGTAAGACGAACGCTTCCAGGTATCCGAACAACGGCCATCTGAGGGGGTAGGCAGTCTGCCAGACTCTTTGGCAGTCCCTCAAACGTCAGGCCTGCAAAGCTCAGAGATAAGCTGTCACTGCCAATGCTCTTGATGACCCGATCGTATGCTGCCTGGCGCTGCTGGCCCTCAACGCCTTCAAGTGCCCAAGCCTTCCAGCGCGCCGCACAGTCTTGCATCTGGGGAGTCCAGGACTCGATGTCAATAACTGGTTCTTCTGGCTTCTCCCGCGAACGGCGCACCTTCTGCGTCTTATTGCTGTCGGCGTCGCTCTTGTCGTTGGCATCGCCCTCAGATGACCTGGCTTCCAGCGCGACATCCTGCCCATGGACGCCTTCGACAGGAGAATCGGCCAATCGAAGAGCCGTAGCCGCACGGGCATATGCGGCATCGAGAGCGTCCAACAAGCTCCTCGGTGCGGCGTTACGTTGCAAAGCCTGTTCCAGTATCAACGTGATGTCGTACAGCGCCGGCCGTGAAGCATCCGCCGGGGGCAGGCCATCCAGCACTTTGCGCAGCTGCGTCTGCTCGTCGCGATTCAGGAGGTCGTTGAAATTCGGTGCGCCTGATGGGTCAAGGTTTGAACCCATATTTGCTGCGGCCACATTCCACAGATCGTGCAGGATGCGTTGCACTTCTCCCGCCGAGGCATCCAAAGGAGGCGACTCCTGAAACTCGTTCAGGCGGGAGCCAGATGAAATCATGGTTTCCTTGACTTATGAGGTCTATCCGTACAATGTGTGGACGCCATCCGGGAAGTGGTTCCCTAGAACTTTCACTCCATCCAAGTAGCAGGGCCTGCGATGCTCCCTTCCAGGAACTGCCGGATGCGCTGTTCTTTCCCAAGCCAGCCTGAACGTTGTCGTCATGGCACATGGGCGCCAGCCGACCTCACACGGCCGCAAAAATCATCGCCTGGACCCTCACTTGCGCTTCAGGTGCAAAATACAGGGTTACCTCCCCCTTCCGCGACCCGCCCGCCGACCGCACACTATCAACGCATCATTCATGGACTACCCAGGAAACCTGTTCGTCGTCGCCGCCCCCAGTGGCGCCGGCAAGTCGAGCCTGGTCAACGCATTGCTCGAACTGGATTCCCGCGTCCAGCCCTCGGTATCCCACACCACGCGCGCACCACGCGGCCAGGAAAAACACGGCCGGGAGTATTTCTTCGTCTCCGAGAAGGAATTCGACAACATGGTGCTGGGCTCGTCCTTCGTCGAATGGGCCCATGTGCACGGTTACCGCTATGGCACCTCCAAGAAAGCCATCGAGGAGCGCGTCGCCCAGGGCGCCGACGTGATTCTCGAGATCGACTTCCAGGGCGCCATCCAGATCAAGCAGATCTTCACCAATGCCGTACTGGTCTTCATCCTGCCTCCCAGCTGGGAAGAGCTGCGTGCCCGCCTGGAGCGCCGTGGTGAGGATTCGGCCGAGGTGATCGAGCTGCGGCTCAGGAATGCTGCAGTGGAGGTCTCCCAGGCCAAGGAATTCGATTTCGTTATAATCAACGAGTTATTTGACCGGGCGTTGTTCGA
>JAURZS010000058.1 GCA_030653255.1 Burkholderiaceae bacterium
CACGAGTTCCAGCTTGACGTCTGCCGGCGCCATTTTTGCCAGCGCCAGCGCCAGCTTGCGGTTGAGGGAATCCTTGCGAAGGCTGCCGACAAAGACGGCGATCTTGATGCTCATGAAATGCTCCGTTCGAGAAAAAATCAGCCCGCACGGACATCGGCGCAAAAGGCCAGTGTTCGGTCGGGAAAGTTCACCGTGTCCCGCCCGCGCGGGTCGAGCGCGTCAAGGCTTTTTCTCGTCCAGCGCCTTGCACGACGGTGCACAAACAGCCTGCGACTTGCCCAGCACGCGCCGCGTGCCCATGAGCGAGCGCAGCCGGTGCTTGCCGCAGAGAAAGCAGGACATGGTCGCCGTACCGAACGAGGGCGCAGCCTGAAAAGGCGAGCCCGAGACCTTGGACTTGTAGCGCAGCCCGTCTGCGAGGACGGTGGTTTTTGCGTCAGCCCTTGCCATTGGCGTGTTCCTTCGGGGAAAAAGGGGAAATGAAATTCATATGTCGCACCCATGGATTTTGCACCGGATTGCAAATCCACGGGTGCGAGCCCCGATCCGACCTTATTTGCGGACGTAAATCTGGTCGAAATTGGCACCATCCGCGAAGTGGTCCTTGTCCGCCTTGGCCCAGCCGCCGAAGGCCTGATCGATCGTGAACAGCGTGAGTCTGGGGAACTGGCTGGCGTATTTGGCGCGCGCCTTGTCGCCCGCGGGCCGGTAATAGTTGCGGCCGGCCACGTCCTGGCCTTCGTCCGAATAGAGGTGCTCCAGATAGGCCCGGGCCACGGCACGGGTGCCCTTTTTGTCGACGTTCTTGTCGACCACGGTCACCGTGGGCTCGGCCAGAATGCTGATCGACGGCACCACCACCTGGAACTTATCGGCGCCAAATTCCTTGAGCGCGAGGAATGCCTCGTTTTCCCAGGCCAGCAGCACGTCGCCCACATTGCGTTGAACGAAGGTGATCGTCGAGCCGCGGGCGCCCGTGTCCAGCACCGGCACATTGCCGAACAGCTTGCCGACAAAGCTCTTGGCCGCCGCGTCGCCGCCCAGCCTGCGCTTGGCAAATTCCCAGGCCGCGAGGTAATTCCAGCGCGCGCCGCCCGAGGTCTTGGGGTTGGGCGTGATCACCGCCACGCCCGGCTTGACCAGATCGTCCCAGTCCTTGATGCCCTTGGGGTTGCCCTTGCGCACCAGGAAGACGATGGTCGAGGTATACGGCGCAGAGTTGTGCTTCAACCGCTTTTGCCATTCCCTGGGGATCAGGCCGCCGTTGCGCACCAGGGCGTCGACGTCACCGGCCAGCGCCAGCGTCACGACGTCGGCATCCAGTCCGTCGATCACGGAGCGGGCCTGCTTGCCCGAGCCACCGTGCGACTGCTTGATCGCGACATCCTGGCCGGTCCTGGCTTTCCAGTACTTGGTGAAGACCGTGTTGTAGTCCGCATAGAGCTCGCGCGTCGGGTCATAGGACACATTCAGCAGCGTCACCTGCTGGGCAAACGACGGCAAGGCCGAAAGGGCTATGGCGCTGCCCAGGGCGAGCGCCAGCGGAATCTTGATAAAGTTGCGACGAAGGCTCATGTGAAATCTCGTATGGGTTGAAAATCGAACCCCGATTCTGGAAGTCCCTGCGCAAAACGGGAACAACCAAGATTTCAGTTACTTATTTCTAAATCATCTCTACAAAATCGAAGAGGCATCTCATGGCTCGAATGGTTCAATGCGTCAAGCTCGGCAAAGAAGCCGAAGGCCTCGACCTGCCCCCCTACCCCGGCGAACTGGGCAAGCGCATCTGGCAAAGCGTCAGCAAGGAAGCCTGGGCTGCCTGGCTCAAGCAGCAGACCATGCTCGTCAACGAAAACCGGCTGAATCTGGCCGACCTGCGGGCGCGCCAGTACCTTGCCCGGCAGATGGAGAACCACTTCTTCGGAAGCGGCGCCGACGTGGCCCAGGGCTATGTCCCTCCGTCCGCCTGACCCACAGCCCCCTACCGCGTTGTGGTCGGCGCAGCCCCTGTGGCGGGTGCTGATCACCGATTTCGACGCCGGCTTTGAATTTCTTCGCCTCTGGCGCGCATGGCAGCGCGACCCCCTGAGGCCCCGGCTGCTTCATGTGGTGGCCATCGCTGCGCAAGAACCCGCGCCCGGACGACTGATCGCCCAGATCACTGCCACGCAGCCTGATGGCCACTCGCTGGCCGGGTTGGAGCAGCAACTGCGGGCCCAATGCTTCGGCCTGCTGCCGGGCTTTCACCGGCTGGTCTTCGAGCAAGGCCAGGTGTTGCTGACCCTGTGCCTGGGCGAACGCCAGGCCATGCTGCGCGAACAGGCCTTCGAAGCCGACGCGCTGCAGATCGATGCAGTGGCCTGGAACACCCACGAATTGCGCGCACTGGCACGCTGCTGCCGGCGCGGCGCTGTGCTGCGGTTCCCGACCGAGACGGGGCAGGCTGTGCCCGGGGCACGGCAAGCGGACGCCGCTTCGGTGTCGGCACAACCAAGCCCTGCCGCGCTCGCGCAAGCCGGCTTCGTGGACCATGGCGAGGGCTTCTTCGAATTCAACCCGGCGTGGACTCCGCGCGGCCGACCTCGCGGTCCGCGGGCCATCCCCCCCACCGACGCCATCGTGATCGGCGCCGGCCTGGCCGGCGCAGCCGTGGCCGCAAGCCTGGCGCGACGCGGCATGCGCGTGCGCGTGGTCGATGCGGCAACAGAGCCCGCAGCGGGTGCCTCGGGTCTGCCGGCGGGCGTGTTCGCGCCGCATGTGTCGTCCGATGACGGATTGCTCTCACGCCTGTCGCGCAGCGGCCTGCGCGCCACCCTGCAGCAGGCCCGGTCCCTGCTGCAGGAAGGCCAGGATTGGTCGGCCTGCGGCGTGCTGCAGCGCCGGCTCGACAACGGCGCCGCCTTGCCTGCGCACTGGCCGCAGGCCGGCCTGGAATGGAGCCGGCCGCCCGATGCGCAACAGCTGGGCCAGGCGGCGCTGCACGACACCGAGTCCGCCATCTGGCATGTTCAGGCCGGCTGGATCAAGCCCGCACGGCTGGTGCAAGCCTGGTTGTCGCAGCCTGGTGTCACGTGGTGCGGCGCACAGAATGTGGCGCGGCTGGCGCGCCATGACGCCGAGTGGCAGTTGCTGGACGCGCAAGGCCGTGTTCTTGCCAGTGCCGCACTGGTCGTCGTCGCTGCGGGTCATCGCAGCGATTCGCTGCTGAAGAACTCTGCCCTGGACCAGGGGGCCGCCGCGCCAGGGTCTCTGATCGAAGGCCTTCGCCTGCAGCCGGTGCGCGGACAGATGTCGATGGGCACACTGGCACAAGGCGAGGCGCCATGGCCTCCCTTCCCTGTCAACGGCCACGGCAGCCTGATACCCGCGATACCCGAGGGCGCAGACCGGCTGTGGCTGGCCGGAGCGGGCTTCCACCGCGACGATGCCGGCGCCGATCTGCGCGACGAAGACCAGCGCGCCAACCGCGAGCGCCTGCGCGAGCTGCTGCCGCGCGCCGCCGACCGCTTCGACCGGCACGGGCTGCGCGGCTGGGCCGGCGTGCGCTGCGCTTCAGCCGACCGGCTGCCCGTGGTCGGCCCCCTGGGCGCTGCGGCACACGCCGGGTTGTGGCTGTGCACGGCCATGGGCTCACGCGGTCTGAGTTTCTGTGCGCTGTGCGCGGAACTGCTGGCTGCCCGTCTGAATGGCGAACCGCTGCCGCTACCGTCCTCGCTTGCGCGCGCGCTCGGCATCGAGCGAATGCGACGGCTCTGAAAGCCGATTCAGGCCTTGGCCAGCAAGCGGCCCAGGCGCGCCGGATCCAGCGGCTTGCCCAGGCAGCCCTTGATGCCGCTCAAGCGGGCCCGCAAGCGCGTGAGCCACCCCGCTGTGGGTGTCGTCACGATGAACTCAGGGATGGCTGCACCCGAGGCGCGCGCCTCTTCGATCAGCGTCCATGCGCTCATGTCCGGCAGCACGGTATCGACAATCACCAGCTCGCTGGGCGACGCCATGATCAAGTCCAGCGCCCGCCTGCCAGTGTCCGCTTCGCCCACCAGCACGATGCCGGCCAGCGCCATGCGCGCGCGCAGATAAAGCCGCTGCTCGCGCTCGACGTTGACGATCAGGCCGCGCCGTGGGTTCGTCAGCCCGGCGGGCATCGTGATGCCCAGGTCCTGCGCGATATCGAAGTCAAAATCCAGCGGTGGTGGCGGCGAGAAAAGATGCTCCATGGCCTGCAACACGTGCGGCCAATGCAGTGGCCGGTCAAAGGCGTGATCCGCATGCGCCGGCGCCGAGGCGCCGACCCACACCATGCGAGGCCTGCCTGCACCGGCCACCACCAGCAGGCCCTCGGACTCGGGGCTGGCGCTGTCGATCAGCAACAGATCGGGCGCTGCCGAATGTGATGCGGACCACACAGCGTAGCGCGTCTCGCGACCCTCGGAAAGCCGGCACACCGTGTTGAGCGCGTGGCGCTCGACATCGGTGAACCCGATGACCTTCACGAGAATCGTTGGGGCCATGATTACTTCATTGCGTCGGCGGGACGCCGTGCCCTCACATAAGCGTCGGTGGGCATGTAGTTCTTGCCATCGGCATAGCGCCACTGCACCATCGTGCCCTTGCCGCCGCGAACCGCAAGTTTGCCAACAAAGGCGCCCATGGTGGATTGTTGGTCCAGTGCGCGGAACTCAGCCGGGCCGAAGGGCGTGCTGAATTTCAGGCCGCGCATGGCCGTCACCAGCTTTTCGTTGTCGGTGCTGCCGGCCTTGCGGATGGCGGCGAAGATGGCCTGCATGGTTGCATAGCCCACGACCGAACCCACCTTCGGGTTCTCCTTGAACTTGCCGTAGTAGCTGGCCGCGAAAGATGCGTGCTCCTTGGTGTCGATCTGATCCCACGGGTAGCCGGTCACGATCCAGTTGCCGGGGGTCTCATCCTTCAGCACCTCCAGGTACTCGGGCTCGCCGGACAGCATGGACACTACCGGCGTCTTCGGGAACACCCCGCGCTGATTGCCCTCGCGCACCAGGCGCGCCAGATCGGCGGCGAAGGTCACGTTGAAGATCGCATCGGGCCGGGTCTGCATGATGGCCGACAGCGTGGTGCCCGCCTCCAGCTTGCCGTTGGCAGGCCATTGCTCACCGACGAACTCGACGTCCGGGCGCTTGGCCTTGAGCAGTTCCTTGAAGATGGTGACGGCGCTCTGGCCGTACTCGTAATTGGGGGCGATCGTGGCCCAGCGCTTGGCAGGCAGCTTGGCCGCCTCCTCGACCAGCATGGCGGCCTGCATATAGGTGCTGGGGCGCAGACGGAAGGTGTAGCGGTTGCCCTTTTCCCAGACCACGGCATCGGCCAGCGGCTCGCTGGCCACGAACAGGCGGCGGTTCTTCTGGGCATAGTCCGTCAGGGCCAGGCCCACGTTGCTGAGGAAGCCACCCGCCAGCACATCGACCTTTTCCTTGGAGGTGAGCTCGACCGCATGGCGCAGCGCCTCTTCGGGCTTGCCGCCGTCGTCACGGGCAATCACCTCGACCTTGCGACCCAACAGGCCACCGGCGGCGTTGACCTGCTCCACCGCCAGCTGCCAGCCCTGCCGGTAAGGCTGGGTGAACTGCGGAATCGCCGAATAACTATTGATCTCGCCGATCTTGATCGGCGCGCCCTGGGCAAGGGCGGCGCCGGCGGCCAGCGTCATGAGGCCAAAAATTGCATTTTTCATTTAAAGAATCTCCAAAAAAACTGAGCGAATGTACCAGTCGCAAAGGTGACTCGACCCAAAACCGCGCCCACCCCTTATCCAGAACTCGCTCAAAAACCGCCGCAAACCCGCGCCAGCACTGGTGCATAAGCTTATGAGCATAAGACTCGAAAAAATAAATAGTTTGGTTTTATATCGTGCTCTCCTAAAGTCCGGCTTCCCCGACAGCACTTGCCAAGCCACGCTTTCACGATGTACCAATACACAGAATTCGACAAGCAGTTCGTGCGCCAGCGCGCCGCGCAATACCGCGACCAGCTCGAGCGCTGGCAGGCCGGCAAGCTCAGCGAGGACGAATTCCGCCCCCTGCGCCTGCAAAACGGCTGGTACGTGCAGCGCTACGCACCCATGCTGCGCGTGGCCGTGCCCTACGGCGAACTCTCCAGCGCGCAGTTGCGGGTGCTGGCCCGGATCGCCCGCGAATACGACCACCCCAGCGAAGAAGTCTGGCGCCCCGTGCAGGCCCACCAGGCCAAACAGGGCGCCGCGCCACTGCCCACAGGTTACGCCCATTTCACGACGCGGCACAACCTGCAATACAACTGGATTCCCCTGACCCAGTCGGCCGACGTCATGGACCTGCTGGCCAGCGTCAACATGCATGGCATCCAGACCAGCGGCAACTGCATCCGCAACATCACCAGTGACGAACTCGCGGGCATCGCGGTCGACGAAATCGCCGACCCGCGCCCCTTCGGCGAGATCCTGCGCCAGTGGAGCACGCTGCACCCCGAGTTCGCCTTCCTGCCACGCAAATTCAAGATCGCCATCTCCGGCGCCACGGAAGACCGCGCCGCCGTGGCCTGGCACGACGTCGGCCTGTACCTGGTGCGCTCGGCCGACGGCGAGCTGGGCTTTCGCGTCCTGGTGGGCGGCGGCATGGGCCGCACGCCCGTCATCGGCACCGTGGTGAGGGAGTTCCTGCCCTGGAACCAGATCATGAACTACCTCGAAGCCGTGGTGCGCGTCTACAACCGCTACGGCCGCCGCGACAACATCTACAAGGCGCGCATCAAGATCCTCGTCAAAG
>JAURZS010000094.1 GCA_030653255.1 Burkholderiaceae bacterium
CCTTCCAGATGCGCGAACACACCAACCTGCCCGAAGATCTGATCCATGACCTGGTGTTGATGAAACTCCATGCGGTCGGTTTGCGCGGTGCATACAAGTTGATGCCTGCCGAACTGTCGGGTGGCATGGCGCGCCGCGTGGCCCTGGCGCGGGCAATTGCGCTCGACCCGATGTTGATCATGTACGACGAGCCCTTCGCCGGCCTCGACCCGATTTCCCTGGGCACGGCGGCGCGCCTGATCCGCCAGCTCAACGACACCCTGGGCATTACCAGCATCGTGGTGTCCCACGACCTCGAAGAGACCTTTCGCATCGCCGACCAGGTCATCATCCTGGCCAACGGCAAGGTCGCCGCTGTCGGTGCGCCCAAAGACGTCATGTCATCGACCGACCCCCTGGTGCACCAGTTCGTGAACGCGCAGGCCGATGGCCCCGTGCCGTTTCATTACCCAGGCCCGACGGTGGCCGACGATTTTGCCCTGGGGGCCCCATGATCTGGCGCCCTTCGGATATCGGCTACGCCCTGCGGTGCAAGCTCGCCGACCTGGGCCTGGGCGCCCGGCTGCTGCTGCGCCTGGTCATGCTGACCGGCCCGACGTTGCGCCGCTTTGGTCTGGTGCGCGACCAGATCCATTTTCTGGGCAACTATTCGCTGGCCATCATTGCCGTGTCCGGCCTGTTTGTTGGCTTCGTGCTGGGGCTGCAGGGCTACTACACCCTGCAGCGCTACGGCTCATCCGAGGCGTTGGGGCAGTTGGTCACCCTGAGCCTGGTGCGCGAGCTTGGCCCTGTGATCACCGCGCTGCTGTTTGCCGGACGCGCCGGCACCTCGCTCACCGCCGAGATCGGCCTCATGAAGGCGGGCGAGCAACTCAGCGCCATGGAGATGATGGCGGTCGATCCCATTGCGCGCATCCTCGCGCCGCGGTTCTGGGCCGGAGTGATCGCCATGCCGGTGCTGGCCGCCGTGTTCAGCGCGGTAGGTGTGATCGGCGGCTGGGTGGTCGGCGTGCTTCTGATTGGCCTGGATTCCGGCTCGTTCTGGAGCCAGATGCAGGGCGGCGTCGATGTCTGGAGCGACGTCGGCAATGGCGTGATCAAGAGTTTCGTGTTTGGTGTCACCGTGACTTTCATTGCTCTGTACCAGGGCTTCGAGGCCAAGGCCACGCCCGAAGGCGTGTCGCGGGCCACGACCCGCACGGTGGTGGTCGCATCGCTGTCGGTGCTCGGTCTGGATTTCATCCTGACCACCTTGATGTTCAGTATTTAGGAGATATACGCGCATGCAACGCTCCAGCAATGATTTTTGGGTCGGCCTCTTTGTGCTCCTGGGTGGGGTGGCCATTGTGTTTCTCGCTCTGCAGTCGGCCAACCTGCTGAGCCTGAATTTCGAGTCCACCTACCGGCTTTCCGCCAAGTTCGACAACATCGGCGGCTTGAAGCCGCGCGCGGCGGTCAAGAGCGCCGGCGTGGTGGTGGGACGTGTCGACTCGATCAGTTTCGATGACAAGACCTTCCAGGCGCGCGTCAATCTGTCGATGCAAAGCCGCTATGCCTTTCCCAAGGACAGCTCGCTGAAGATTCTCACCAGCGGCCTGTTGGGCGAGCAGTACATCGGCATCGAGGCCGGCGCCGAAGAAAAGACCCTGGCCGCGGGCGATGCGGTGTCGACCACGCAATCCGCCGTGGTCCTGGAAAGCCTGATCAGTCAGTTCCTGTTCAACAAGGCCGCCGATGCGCCGCCTGCCGCGCCGGCTGCAGCCAAAAAATAAGCACACAGTCATAGCAACTCCCTTCAATATGCTTCACTGCACCGCTGATCGAATGCTCCGCGCTGGCGCCGTTGTCCTGGCGATCCTGCTCGCGGGCTGCGCCACAGGCCCGAATGCCAATCCGCGCGACCCCTTCGAGCCTTTCAACCGGGGCGTATCGCGCTTCAACGAAGACATCGACCGCCTGGTGCTCAAGCCGGTGGCTATCGCCTACAAGGAGATCACGCCTTCACCGGTACGCACCGGCGTGAGCAACTTCTTCGCCAACCTGGGTGATGTCTGGTCCGCTGTCAACAGTGCGCTGCAGCTCAAGTTCGGCAACGCGGCCGAGAACATCCTGCGCTTCAATGTCAATACCTTCTTTGGCCTGGGGGGCCTGATCGACATCGCCAGCGACGCCAATATCGAGCGCCACAAGGAAGATTTCGGTCAGACGCTGGGCCGCTGGGGCGTGCCCCAGGGTCCCTATCTGGTGCTGCCTCTGCTGGGCCCTTCCACGGTGCGCGATACGCTGGCGCTCACGGTCGACGCCCAGGGCCGGTTGCTGGGCCGCGTCGACCCCGATAGCCTGCGGCACGGGCTGTATTTGCTCGAAGCCGTCGAGAAGCGGGCCAGCCTTCTGCGCAGCGGCGCAGTGCTGGACGAGGCCGCGCTCGACAAATACAGCTTCACCCGCGATGCTTATCTGCAGTACCGCCGCGCCTCGATTTTCGAGATTCCCGAGGGGCTTGCCATTCAGGGCGAGACCAGCCCGGGCGACGGCCGACTCCCCGAACTTGAGCCTGAGTCCCCGCCAGGGGCAACGCCGCCCCAGGCCCCGCCCTTGCGCGCCCCCTCATCCCGGGCGCAGCCAGCCCAATGAACTCCGGGGCCTTGCATGCATCCAACCCGAAGGCAGGCATTGTTTTCTGCTTTTTTCCAAGGAGTTACTCCATGAACCGATCTTTTTTCGGACGATTCGTCATCACGCTGGCCCTGGTGGCAGGCTTCGGCCTGTCGCCGGTCCGCGCCGAGGACGAAGCGCCTGATGCCATGATGCGCCGCCTGTCCAACGAAGTGCTCGAGACGATCAAGGCCGACAAGTCCATCAAGGCCGGTGATGTCAGCAAGATTGCCGCGCTGGTCGACGCCCGCATCATGCCCAACATGAACTTCCGCCGCATGACGGCTGCTGCAGTCGGCCCGGCCTGGCGCCAGGCCACGCCGGAGCAGCAAAAGCGCCTGCAGGAGGGGTTCAAGACCCTGCTGGTGCGCACCTACTCGGGCGCACTGGCCCAGATCAACGACCAGACCATCAGCCTCAAGCCCATGCGCGCCTCGCCCGAGGATACCGATGTGCTCGTGCGCACCGAAGTCAGGGGGCGCGGCGACCCGATCCAGCTCGAATACCGGCTGGAGAAGACTCCGGGTCAGGGCACCGGCTGGAAGATCTACAACCTCAATGTCCTGGGCGTGTGGTTGGTGGAAACCTACCGGACCCAGTTTGCCCAGGAGATCAACGCCAAGGGCATCGACGGCCTGATCGCGACCCTCGAGGCGCGCAACAAGGCCAACCAGGCGAGCCGCTGATGTTGGTCCTGCCTGCAGAACTGACGCAGGTCCAGGCCTCGGCCTGTGTGCGCATGCTGGTCCAGGGCCTGAGCCTGGAGACGCAGGCCATGGTAGTGGCCGATGCCGCAGCCCTGACGCGCTTCGACTCCTCGGCCCTGGCTGTGCTGCTTGAGTGCCGGCGCGAGGCGCTGGCACTTGGCAAGACTTTTGCCGTCAAGGGCCTGCCCGAGCGTCTTCGCAGGCTGGCCGGCCTGTATGGCGTGGCCGAACTTCTGCCGCAGCCCGCCTGAGGCTGGCCCAGACCTCCCGAATCCGGCGGCGGCGGCATGGCCTCCCCGGACAAACTAAAATCAACAACTTACATGCCTGCGATCTCGTTTCGTTCCGTCTCCAAAACCTACCGTTCCGCCCGTGGTGAGCTCAAGGCGCTGGACAGCGTGAGCTTCGACATCGAGCAAGGCGAATTCTTCGGCCTGCTCGGCCCCAATGGCGCAGGCAAGACCACACTGATCAGCATCCTGGCAGGCCTGTCGCGCCCAAGTTCTGGCGCCGTTTTCGTGCACGGCTGCGATGTCCAGGTCGATTACGCCCAGGCCCGCCGCCAGCTTGGCGTGGTGCCGCAAGAGCTGGTTTTCGATCCTTTCTTCAGCGTGCGCGAAGCGCTGCGCATCCAGTCCGGCTACTTCGGCGTGCGCCACAACGACGACTGGATCGACGAGATGCTCAGCAGCCTGGGGCTGACCGACAAGGCCGACGCCAACATGCGCCAGCTCTCCGGAGGCATGAAGCGCCGCGTACTGGTGGCGCAGGCGCTGGTGCACAAGCCGCCCGTCATCGTGCTCGACGAGCCCACTGCCGGTGTGGACGTGGAGCTGCGCCAGACCCTGTGGCAGTTCATCGCCAAGCTCAACAAGCAGGGACACACCGTGCTGCTGACCACGCATTACCTCGAAGAGGCAGAGGCCCTGTGCAGCCGCATTGCCATGCTCAAGCAGGGGCGGGTGGTGGCGCTGGACCGCACCAGCGAACTGCTCCGGGCGGCGCACAGCAATGTGCTGCGCTTCAAGATCGACAGCGAACTGCCGCCGGCCCTTGCCGCGCGCGCGCGCGTCACCGGCCGCATCGTGCAGTTGCCCGCCCGCGACGCCCTAGAAATCGAAAGCCACCTGTCGGCCTTGCGCGAAGCGGGGCTGCATGCTGAAGACGTTGAAATCCGCAAAGCCGATCTGGAAGACGTATTTCTCGAGGTCATGGCGGCCGACCACTCTGCGCTTGCGGCGGTGAACCCATGATCGGCTGGCAGACCCTGTTCTACAAGGAAGTGCTGCGGTTCTGGAAGGTCGCTTTCCAGACCGTCGCCGCGCCCGTGCTCACCGCTGTTCTCTATCTGCTGATCTTCGGCCATGTGCTCGAAGGCCGGGTCAAGGTCTACGACACCGTGGGCTATACCTCCTTTCTGGTGCCGGGGCTGGTCATGATGAGCGTGTTGCAGAACGCATTTGCCAACAGCTCGTCTTCGCTGATCCAGAGCAAGATCATGGGCAATCTGGTGTTCGTCCTGCTCACGCCCCTGAGCCACTGGAACTGGTTCTTCGCCTATGTCGGCTCGTCCGTGGTGCGTGGACTCGCCGTAGGCGTGGGGGTGCTTGTCGTGACGCTTTTCTTCGTGCCCCTGAGTTTTGTCGCGCCGGTATGGATTGTGGTCTTCGCGCTGCTGGGCGCGGGCATGCTGGGTGCGCTGGGCCTGCTCGCCGGCCTGTGGTGCGAAAAATTCGACCAGATGGCGGCGTTCCAGAGCTTTCTGATCATGCCCATGACCTTTCTGAGCGGCGTGTTCTATTCGATCCATTCGTTGCCCTCGTTCTGGCAGACCGTGAGCCACCTCAACCCCTTTTTCTACATGATCGATGGCTTTCGCTACGGCTTCTTCGGGGTGAGTGACGTCTCGCCCTGGCTGAGCCTGTCCATTGTCAGCGTGGCCCTGCTGCTGGTCAGCGCGCTCGGGGTGAACCTGCTGCGCATCGGCTACAAGATCCGCCACTGAGCGTCCATGGCATGACGGCAGAAGAACTCCAATCCATCATCGCGGCGGGCCTGGCTTGCGAACACATCGAGCTGTCGGGCGACGGCCGTCACTGGGCGGCGGTCATCGTCTCGCCCGAGTTCGAAGGCAAACGCGCGATCCAGCGGCACCAGCGGGTCTACGCCACGCTCGGTGCGAGAATGCACACAGACGAGGTCCATGCCTTGTCGATGAAGACTTTCACGCCGGCCGAATGGGCGGCACAACCTCGTTGATTTCCTGATGGACAAGCTCCTGATTCGCGGTGGCAGGCAACTCCACGGTGAGGTGCCCATTTCCGGCGCCAAGAACGCTGCGCTGCCCGAGCTGTGCGCGGCGCTGCTCACTGCGCAGCCCGTGACGCTGCTCAATGTGCCGCGGCTGCAGGACGTGGCGACCATGCTCAAGCTGGTGCGCAACATGGGAGTGAGCGCCGAGCGCGACGACGGCGGGTCCGTGCGTCTGGATGCTGGCGCCCTGAACACCCCCGAGGCACCCTATGAACTGGTCAAGACCATGCGTGCCTCGGTGCTGGCGCTGGGGCCTTTGCTTGCGCGTTTTGGCCGCGCCCGGGTGTCTTTGCCAGGCGGCTGCGCCATCGGCTCGCGCCCCGTGGACCAGCACATCAGGGGTTTACAGGCCATGGGCGCCGAGATCGCGGTCGAGCACGGCTACATGGTGGCGCGGCTGGCGGCGAGCCGCAAGCGGTTGCGGGGCGCGCGCATTACCACCGACATGGTGACCGTGACCGGCACCGAGAATTTCCTCATGGCTGCCACCCTGGCCGAAGGCGAAACCCTGCTCGAAAACGCTGCGCAGGAGCCCGAGATCGCCGACCTGGCCGAGATGCTGATCGCCATGGGCGCAAAAATCGAAGGCCACGGCAGCAGCCGCATTCGCATCCAGGGCGTGGAAAGCCTGCACGGCTGCGAACACCGTGTCGTGGCCGACCGCATCGAGGCCGGTACCTTTTTGTGCGCTGTGGCCGCCACTGGCGGCGACGTGCTCCTGCGCCATGGCCGCGCCGACCATCTCGATGCGGTGATCGAAAAACTGCGCGAGGCCGGCGCCACCGTAAGCGCAGTGCCGGGCGGCATTCGCGTGCAGTCGCAGGGCGAGCTCAAGGCGCAGAGTTTCCGCACCACCGAATACCCGGGCTTTCCCACTGACATGCAGGCCCAGTTCATGGCGCTCGACTGCATCTCTACAGGCACGGCCACGGTGACCGAGACCATCTTCGAGAACCGCTTCATGCACGTCAATGAACTCGTCCGCCTGGGCGCGCGCATCCAGATCGACGGGCGCGTGGCGGTGGTCGAAGGCGGCGCCCGTCTGTCTGGCGCCGCCGTGATGGCGACCGACCTGCGCGCATCGGCCAGCCTGGTCATCGCCGGCCTGGTCGCCGAGGGCGAGACCGTCGTCGACCGCATCTACCATCTGGACCGGGGTTACGACCAGATGGAGGCCAAGCTGCGCGGCATCGGCGCGGACATCGAAAGGATCAAATAATGTCCGGCACCGCTCTCACGCTGGCCCTGTCCAAGGGGCGCATCTTTGACGAAACGCTGCCGCTGCTCAAGGCCGCCGGCATCGAGGTGCTCGAGGACCCCGAGAAATCCCGCAAGCTGATCCTGGCTACCAACCGACCCGAGGTCCGGGTGGTGCTGGTGCGCGCCAGCGACGTGCCCACCTATGTGCAGTACGGTGGCGCCGATCTGGGCATCACCGGCAAGGATATCCTGCTGGAGCATGGCAGCCAGGGCTTGTACCTGCCGCTGGACCTGCGCATTGCCAAATGCCGCGTCAGCGTCGCCGTGCGCGCCGATTTCGACTACGCCAGTGCCGTGCGTCAGGGCTCGCGCCTGCGCGTGGCCACCAAGTACGTGGCCATTGCCCGCGAGTTCTTTGCGGCCAAGGGCGTTCATGTCGACTTGATCAAGCTGTACGGCAGCATGGAGCTTGCCCCCCTGACGGGCCTGGCCGACGCCATCGTCGACCTGGTGTCCACCGGCAACACCCTCAAGGCCAATCATCTGGTCGAGGTCGAGCGCATCATGGACATCAGCTCGCACCTGGTGGTCAACCAGGCGGCGCTCAAGCTCAAGCAGGCCGCGCTGCGTCCCATCATCGACGCCTTTGCGGCGGCCGTGAAGCAGGATTGACGCCATGAGCCTGTCCGCCCGCCCGGCCCGCCTTGCCACCACCGATCCCGGCTTCGAAGCCGCGTTCCAGGCGCGGCTGCACTGGTCCGATGCGACCGATGGCGCGATCGAACAGGTCGTGGCCGGCATCCTGGCCGATGTGCGCGCCCGGGGCGACGCCGCTGTGCTCGACTACACCCGCCGCTTCGACGCCCTGCAGGTTGAAGCCGTGTCGCAGCTCGAACTCAGCGCGCAGGAACTCAAAGCCGCCTTCGACGCCATCCCCGCCGCTCAGCGCGATGCGCTGCAGGCCGCCGCGGCGCGCGTGCGCAGCTACCACGAGGCGCAGAAACGCGCCTGCGGCGAGAGCTGGTCCTACCGCGACGAGGACGGCACGCTGCTGGGCCAGAAGGTCACGCCCCTGGACCGCGTGGGCATCTATGTCCCCGGCGGCAAGGCTGCCTATCCGTCCTCGGTGCTGATGAACGCCATTCCCGCGCACGTTGCAGGGGTGGGCGAGATCATCATGGTCGTGCCCACGCCACGCGGCGAAAAGAACCCTCTGGTGCTCGCCGCAGCCTGGGTCGCCGGCGTGACGCGCGCCTTCACAGTCGGTGGCGCTCAGGCGGTGGCGGCGCTCGCCTACGGCACCCGGACCATTCCCCGGGTCGACAAGATCACCGGCCCGGGCAACGCCTACGTCGCGAGCGCCAAGCGCCGCGTGTTCGGCACCGTGGGCATCGACATGATTGCCGGCCCGAGCGAAATCCTGGTGCTGGCCGACGGCAGCACTCGGCCCGACTGGGTCGCCATGGACCTTTTCAGCCAGGCCGAGCATGATGAGATGGCGCAAAGCATCCTGCTGAGCCCGGATGCCGCCTACATCGATCGCGTGCAGGCCGAGATCGACCGCCTGTTGCCCGGCATGCCGCGTGCGGCCATCATCGCGGCGTCTCTCAACGGGCGCGGCGCACTGATCCATACGCGCAGCATGGAAGAAGCCTGCGAGATCAGCAACCGCATTGCCCCCGAGCACCTCGAAGTCTCCAGCCGCGAGCCCGGCCGCTGGGAGCCGCTGCTGCGCCACGCCGGCGCGATTTTTCTCGGCGCCTGGACCAGCGAGTCGCTCGGCGACTACTGCGCCGGGCCCAACCACGTGCTTCCGACCTCGGGCACCGCGCGGTTTTCAAGTCCGCTCGGCGTGTATGATTTCCAGAAGCGCTCCAGCCTGATCGAGGTCAGCGAAGCCGGCGCCCGCAAGCTCGGCGGCATCGCGGCCGAACTGGCTTACGGCGAAGGGCTGCAGGCGCACGCACGCGCCGCCGAGATGCGCCTGAACCCCGTCGACCCCGCCAAGAACCGCCAGCCATGACCCAGGTCCCCGACCGCCTCCGCAAGCTGATCCGCCAGGACATCCAGTCCATGCAGGCCTACGCCATCCAGGACTCCGCAGGCATGATCAAGCTCGACGCCATGGAGAACCCGCACCGCCTGCCCGCCGCGTTGCAGGAGGCCCTGGGCCGCAGGCTGGGCGCGCTGGCCCTGAACCGCTATCCGGACAGCCGGGTCGACGACCTGCGCCGTGCCCTGGCCACCCACGCCGGCATGCCCGAAGGTTGCGAGATCATGCTGGGCAACGGGTCTGACGAACTCATCTCCTTGATCGCGCTGGCCTGCGATGTGCCGGGCGCGGGCATCCTCGCGCCGATGCCGGGCTTTGTGATGTATGCCATGAGCGCGCAACTGCAGGGCCTGCGCTTCACGGGCGTGCCCCTGACACCCGACTTCGAGCTCGACCTGCCGGCCATGTTGGCTGCCATCGCCCAGCACCAGCCGTCGATCATCTATCTGGCCTACCCCAACAACCCGACGGCCAACCTCTGGGACGACGACGCCATCGAGCGCATCATCGAGGCGGCACCGGGGCTGGTCGTCATCGACGAGGCCTACCAGCCGTTTTCCAGCCGCAGCTACATCGGCCGCATGGCCCGCCACCCGCATGTATTGTTGATGCGCACACTGAGCAAGTTTGGCCTGGCGGGGGTTCGCATTGGCTACATGCTGGGGCCGCGCGCGCTGATCGCCGAGATCGACAAGGTGCGCCCGCCCTACAACATCAGCGTGCTCAACTATGAATGCGCACTGTTCGCGCTCGAACACGCCGACGTGTTCGCCGAGCAGGCCCGCGCACTGCGCGAACAGCGCGCGCAGCTGCTGTCGGGGCTGCGCAGCCTGCCCGGCGTGAAAGTCTGGAACAGCGAGGCCAACATGATCCTGATGCGCGTTCCCGACGCCGCCGCTGCTTTCCAGAACCTCAAATCCCGCGGCGTGCTGGTCAAGAACGTATCCAAATTGCATGCTTTGCTGGACAATTGCCTCAGACTCACCGTGGGCACCGCCGCCGAGAACACCGCGCTGCTGACCGCACTCCGACAATCCCTATGAACGCACGCACCGCCGAAATCACCCGCCACACCGCCGAGACCCAGATCACCGTCAAGGTCAACCTCGACGGCACCGGACAGGCCCGGCTGGCCACCGGCATCGGCTTTTTCGACCACATGCTCGACCAGATCGCGCGCCACGGCCTGATCGACCTGGACATCGCAGCCCAGGGCGACTTGCACATCGACGGCCACCATACGGTGGAAGACGTCGGCATCACGCTGGGTCAGGCGGTGCACAAGGCCGTGGGCGACAAGCGCGGCATCCGGCGCTATGGACATGCCTACGTGCCGCTGGATGAAGCCCTGAGCCGCGTGGTCATCGATTTTTCAGGCCGCCCCGGCCTGGTCATGAACGTGCCCTTCAAGAGCGGCATGATCGGCGGCTTCGACAGCCAGCTGACCCACGAGTTTTTCCAGGGCTTCGTCAACCACGCCTTCGTCACGTTGCACATTGACAATCTGCGCGGCGAAAACGCCCACCATCAGGCTGAAACCGTGTTCAAGGCCTTCGCACGCGCACTGCGCGTCGCGCTCGAACTCGACCCGCGCGCCCTGGGCGCCATTCCTTCGACCAAGGGCTCCCTGTGAATGGTGGCACCGCGCCGGTCTGTTCCTTCCTTGCTTGAAACATGGCGATGATCGTCCCGAAAAGCGTGGCCGTGGTGGACTACGGCATGGGCAACCTGCGCTCTGTCTCGCAGGCGGTGCAAAAGGCCGCCGAAGGACTGGGCTTCAAGGTGGTGATCACCTCGCGTCCTGACGAAGTCCGCAGCGCCGAGCGCGTGGTCTTGCCGGGGCAGGGCGCCATGCCCGACTGCATGCGTGAGCTGCGCGAGTCAGGCCTGCTGGAGCCCGTGCTCGAAGCCGCTGCCAGCCGGCCCCTGTTCGGAGTTTGCGTGGGCATGCAGATGCTGTTGGACCGCAGCCATGAGGGCCCGGTGGGTGTCGGTACGCCCGGACTCGGTCTTTTCGGGGGCGAAGTCGTCCGCTTCGAGCTGGCTGGCCGCCTGCAGCCTGACGGCAGCCGCTACAAGGTGCCGCAGATGGGCTGGAACCAGGTTTTTCAGGCGGTTTCGGAGGCTGGCAAGCACCCCGTCTGGGGCGATGTGCCCGACGCCAGCTACTTTTACTTCGTCCACAGCTTCTACGCCCAACCGTCAGATGCGCGCCACATTGCAGGCGAGGCCGACTACGGTGGGCGCTTTACCGCAGCGATTGCGCGCGATAATATTTTTGCGACACAATTCCACCCCGAGAAAAGCGCCGATCACGGACTTGCCCTCTACCGCAATTTCCTCCTATGGAATCCCTGAAACACGCAGGATGTGTCGCAGCCGCCCGTCGGCTCGGCGACTCCTGATCCTTCTGGAAAAGCTGCCCTCAGCATCATGCTCCTCATCCCAGCGATCGACCTGAAAGACGGCCAATGCGTGCGACTCAAACAAGGTGACATGGACCAGTCCACCACCTTCGGCGACGACCCCAGCGCAGTGGCGAAGCGGTGGGCAGATGCCGGCGCCAGGCGCCTGCATCTGGTCGACCTCAACGGCGCTTTTGCCGGCAAGCCCCGCAACGAACAGGCCATCCGCAAGATCCTGCGCGAGGTCGGCAGCGAACTCGACGTGCAACTCGGCGGCGGCATCCGCGACCTCGACACCATCGAGCGTTACCTCGACGCCGGGCTGCGCTACGTGATCATCGGCACCGCCGCAGTCAAGAACCCCGGTTTTCTTCAGGATGCCTGTACCGCGTTCGGCGGTCACATCATCGTGGGCCTGGACGCGCGCGATGGCAAGGTCGCCACAGACGGCTGGAGCAAGCTGTCGGGCCACGAGGTCGTCGATCTGGCGCGCAAATTCCAGGACTATGGGGTCGAATCCATCATCTATACCGACATCGGCCGCGACGGCATGCTGACCGGCATCAACGTCGATGCCACCGTCAAGCTGGCGCAGGCCCTGACCATCCCCGTTATTGCCTCGGGGGGGCTGTCCAATATGGCGGACATCGAAAAACTCTGCGCCGTCGAGAGCGAAGGTATCGAAGGCGTGATCTGCGGCCGGGCCATCTATTCCGGCGATCTGGATTTCGTAGCCGCCCAGGCCCGCGCCGACGAGCTCAACGGATGAGGGTTGCCCCCCACGCTTGCGGCACTGCGTGCCGCTGCGCTGCCCCCCCGAGGGGGGCGCAATTCGCCTTGGGGCGGCCCGGCGGCGAATTGTTGTGAGCAGCGCATGCTAGCCAAAAGGATTATTCCCTGCCTGGATGTCACAGGCGGGCGCGTAGTCAAGGGCGTCAATTTCGTCGAACTGCGGGATGCGGGCGATCCGGTGGAGATTGCCGCGCGCTATAACCAGCAGGGCGCTGACGAGCTGACTTTTCTGGACATCACGGCCACCAGCGACGGGCGCGACCTGATCCTGCCCATCATCGAAGCCGTCGCCTCGCAGGTCTTCATTCCCTTGACGGTGGGCGGCGGCGTGCGCACGGTGCAGGATGTGCGCCGGCTGCTCAATGCCGGGGCCGACAAGACCAGCTTCAATTCCGCCGCCATTGCCGATCCCCAGGTCATCGACGCGGCATCGGCCAAGTACGGCGCGCAGTGCATCGTCGTGGCCATCGACGCCAAGCGCCGCACGCCCGCGGAGGCGCTGCAACGCGGCGAGGGCTGGGATGTCTACAGCCATGGCGGGCGCAAGAACACCGGCCTGGACGCCGTGCGCTGGGCCGCCGAGATGGCGCGGCGCGGCGCTGGCGAGATCCTGCTGACCAGCATGGACCGTGACGGCACCAAGGCCGGCTTCGATCTGGCGCTGACCCGCGCCGTCAGCGATGCGGTCGGGGTGCCCGTCATCGCCTCCGGCGGCGTGGGCACGCTGGAGCACCTGGCCGACGGCATCCAGAAGGGCGGGGCCGATGCAGTCCTGGCGGCGAGCATCTTCCACTACGGCGAATTCACCGTGGGCCAGGCCAAGGACTACATGGCCTTGCGCGGCATCCCGGTGCGTCGCTGAAGCCGGCTGGCGGCAGGGCGCCGACATCGCCGACAATACCCGCATGGATTGGTTGAAAGAAGTCAGATGGGATGCCCAAGGTCTCGTGCCGGTCATTGCCCAGGAGCACGGCAGCAATGACGTGCTCATGTTCGCCTGGATGGACCGCGAGGCCTTGCGCCTGACGGCCGAGACTGGCCGCGCCGTCTACTACAGCCGTTCGCGCGGCAGGCTTTGGCACAAGGGCGAGGAATCCGGCCATGTGCAGACCGTGCACGAAATCCGCCTGGATTGCGACAATGACGTGGTCTTGCTCAATGTGACGCAGCAGGGCCACGAACCCGGCATCGCCTGCCATACGGGGCGCCATAGCTGCTTTTTCCAGATATTGCGCGATGGCGCCTGGCAGGCGGTCGAGCCTGTCCTGAAGGACCCCGCGTCCATCTACCAAAAATGAAAGCCATGTCCTCCAACGATTCCCTGGCCCGACTGGCCGCCGTCATCGAAAGCCGCAAGCCCGAGCGGGGCGGCGATCCTGCGGCGAGCTACGTCGCGCGCCTGCTGCACAAGGGCCCGGACGCCTTCCTCAAGAAGATCGGCGAGGAAGCCACCGAGCTGGTCATGGCAGCCAAGGATGCCGACCATGGCGCAGACGTCAACCGCATTGTCGGCGAGACGGCCGACCTGTGGTTCCACTGCATGATTGCGCTGGCACACTACGGCCTGACGCCGGCCGACGTGCTGGCCGAACTCGAGCGCCGCGAAGGCACCAGCGGCATCGAGGAAAAAGCCCTGCG
>JAURZS010000098.1 GCA_030653255.1 Burkholderiaceae bacterium
CTCTACCAGCTGAGCTAAGCACCCCACCTGAGAGGTCGTCAGTTCAACGCGTCTTTCAACGCCTTGCCCGGACGGAACTTTGGAACCTTGGCTGCCTTGATTTTAATCGCAGCGCCGGTTCGGGGGTTTCGGCCGGCACGCGCCGCCCGTTTACCCACGGCGAAAGTGCCAAATCCCACGAGCGACACCGAGCCACCTTTTTTCAACGTGGTCTTGACGGCGCCGATCATGGACTCCAGCGCACGGGTGGCCGCAGCCTTGGAGATGTCGGCATGTTTGGCAATGTGCTCAATCAGTTCAGTTTTGTTCACAAGGATTCCCTCGCTCAGAAAGTGTTGACGAAAAATTCTTATCTATAAATTTTTCTCCCGGTGGCCGCGCCCGGATATATCGCAGGCCAAGGGGAGTTGGTTTCGCAGTGTTGGCTGCTTAATGTCATTAGAGCCACGGAGTTTCGCCGTGTCAATACGCCATCCAGCTTTCAAGCAGCGCGGACGCGGATTCTAGTCTGATTTGTCACGCTGTACGGTTGCAGTAAGGCATCTTGTGTACAGCAGGAGACAAGCACAAACACTTGACAAACCGCCCCGGGTTGTGGGTCAGAGCGCCGCGACGATGGCCCGCCCGACGTCAGAGGTGCCCGCCGTGCCGCCAATGTCCGGTGTGCGCGGCGCCCCACTGGCCGGGTGCAGAACCCGCTCGATGGCCGCCAGCACGGCGTCGTGCGCATCCTTGTGGCCGAGGAATTCCAGCATCATGGCGCCGCACCAGATCTGCCCGATCGGATTGGCGATGTTCTTGCCGGCGATGTCCGGCGCAGAGCCGTGCACCGGCTCGAACAGGGAGGGGAAATGCCCGGGCGGGTTCAGGTTGGCGCTGGGCGCGATGCCGATCGTGCCCGTGCAGGCGGGCCCGAGGTCGCTCAGAATGTCGCCGAACAGGTTGCTGGCCACCACCACGTCGAAGAAATCGGGGCGTTGCACGAAGTGCGCGGTCAGGATGTCGATGTGGAACTTGTCGAGCCTGACCTGCGGATAGCGCTTGCCCATTTCGGCAACGCGCTCGTCCCAGTAAGGCATGGTGATGGCGATGCCGTTGGACTTGGTCGCGCTGGTCAGGTGCTTCTTGGGGCGCGATTGGGCAAGCTCGAACGCGAACTTCAGCACGCGGTCCACCCCCACGCGCGACATCACTGTCTCCTGCATGACAAGCTCGCGCTCGGTGCCTTCGAACATGCGCCCACCGATGGCCGAATACTCGCCCTCGGTGTTCTCGCGCACGATGTACATGTCGATCTCGCCGGGCTGACGCGGGCTGCCATCGCGCCGCACCACGGGCGCGATGATGCCGGGCATCAGACGCGCCGGACGCAGGTTGACGTACTGGTCGAACTCGCGGCGAAACAGCAGCAGCGAGCCCCACAACGAGATGTGGTCGGCAATCTTTTCGGGCCAGCCCACCGCGCCGAAGTAGATAGCGTCGTGACCGCCGATCTGGTCTTTCCAGTTATCGGGCAGCATCTTGCCGTGGCGTTCGCAGTAGTCCCAGCTGGAGAAGTCGAAATGATCGAACTGAAGCTCGATGCCGAACTTGTCGGCTGCCGCTTCCATGACACGCACGCCCTCGGGCATGACTTCCTTGCCGATGCCGTCGCCAGCAATGACCGCGATTCTCTTTTTGCTCATGCGCGAAACTCCTTGATTCCTTGGCCGTGAATCATAGTGCCCCGCGCCGCTGCTTCGCAGACGCCGGCGCTGCGGCGGCCTCGGGCGGCCGCAGGCCTCAACGGGCGCGGGCGCGGATTTCGGGGATGGCGCGACGCAGGTAGTACACCATGGACCACACCGTGAGGACGGCCGAGAGCCAGATCAGCCAAACACCCCAATAGCCGGTGTCGATCAGACCGAACAACCGGCCGTCGTACAGCAGGAAGGGGATGGCGACCATCTGCACGACGGTCTTGACCTTGCCGATCATGTGGACCGCCACGCTCTTGGCGGCACCGATCTGCGCCATCCATTCGCGCAGCGCGGAGATGGCGATTTCGCGGCCGATGATGATCAGCGCCACGAACACATCGGCCCGGTTCAGGCTGACCAGCACCAGCAGCGCGGCGCAGACCAGGAACTTGTCGGCGACCGGATCAAGGAAGGCACCGAAGGACGAGGTCTGGTTGAGCCGTCGCGCCAGATAACCGTCGAGCCAGTCCGTGAGCGCGAAAACCACGAACAGCACGGTGGCAATGAGGTTGGCCACGGGCTCGGCCAGAGAGACGTGGAACACGCCGACGATCAACGGAATCGCCAGAATGCGGGTCCAGGTGAGGATCGTCGGAACGGTGAAGAACATGCCCCCATTCTGGCACGAGGCGTGGCGGGTGGCGCGCCGGCGTTACTCCACCAGCGAGCGCAGCTGGAATTTGAGTTCGTCGTTATAGAGAAAAGTTTCGTTGAACTGCCACGGCTGGGGCAGGTTGCCCACCGGGCCGAAAGGGCCGGCGCGGTGGACTGCCGCCATCGCCATCTGCACTGTCGCAGGCACCGCGCGCGGTGTGCGCAGCACAGCGATGTGGCGCACCGACCCATCGCGGTTGAGCTGAATGGTGAGCACGGGAATGGATTTCAGCGTGTCTGGCACTACCCCGGTGAAGGTGTCTCCGGCGCTGGCCTGCGCGATGCGCCGCGCGGCGCGCCGGCGATATTCGTCCCAGTTGCGAACCGTGGTGAGGCGGGGCGGGCTGGCCGTCGCCGGCATGGCATGCCCCCCGGCCGGCTCGGCGGCAGGCGCCGGACCGGGTACGCTGGAACGCGTCGCATCGGGCACGGCCGGCACGGCGGGCGCGGGCGGCAGGGGCGTACGGATGCAGCCCGCAAGCAGGGCTGCAGCCGACAGGATGGTCCATTCAATGAAGCGCACGGTATATCTCCTCAGCGAGTTCTTTCGAGATGCCATCGACGGTGGCGATGTCTTCCACGCCCGCCGCGGCCACGCCGCGGATGCCGCCGAAGCGCTGCAGCAATCGGGCCCGGCGCTTGGCGCCGATGCCCGGAATGTCTTCGAGCTTGCTGCCGCCCACCCGGACCTTGGCGCGGCGCGCGCGCATGCCGGTGATGGCAAAGCGGTGTGCCTCGTCGCGGATTTGCGCGACCAGCATCAGCGCGGCAGAGTCCTTGCCCAAGGATACCTTGGGGCGGCCATCGGCAAACACCAGTTCTTCGAGTCCGACCTTGCGGCCCTCGCCTTTTTCGACGCCGGCGATCAGCGCCAGGTCCAGCCCGAGTTCAGCAAAGACCTCGCGCGCCATTGACACCTGGCCCCGTCCGCCATCGACCAGCACCAGATCGGGCATGCGTGCTGCTGCGTCGGCACGGCCGTAGCGGCGGCTGAGCACCTGGCGCATGGCTGCGTAGTCGTCCCCCGGGGTGATGCCTTCGATGTTGAAGCGCCGGTATTCGGCGTTCTGCATCTTGTGGTGGTGAAACACGACGCAGGAGGCCTGCGTGGCCTCGCCCGCCGTATGCGAGATGTCGAAGCACTCGATGCGAAAGGCGTCGATGTCGTCGGGAGCCATGTCCAGCGCATCGACCAGCGCACGTGTGCGGGCCTGCTGCGAACCCTCCTCGGCCAGCAGGCGGGCAAGCTGGATTTCGGCGTTTTTCTGCGCCATCTCCAGCCACAGGCGGCGCTGCTCGCGCGGCTGGCTCACGGCGCTGATGCGCACGCCGGTCTGCTGCGACAACAGATCGATCAGGTCTTTGCTGACGGCCATACTCACGATCAGGGTGGGCGGCACAGGCACCGCGATGTAATGCTGCGCGATGAAGGCTTCAAGCACCTGGACGCCCACACGCTGCTCCCGCGGCTCGCCAGGCGGGCTGATCCGCTCGTCTTCGCGGATTGCTGTGGCGTCTTCCACATGAACGGGAAAGTAAGGCCTGTCGCCCAGGTGGCGTCCGCCGCGCACCATGGCCAGGTTGACGCAGGCCTTGCCGCCCTGCACCCGCACGGCCAGGATGTCCACGTCCTTGTCGCTGGCGGTGTCCACCGATTGCTGGTGCAGCACTTTGGACAACGCGCTCATTTTGTTGCGCAGTTCGGCCGCCTGTTCGAATTCGAGCCGGTCCGCATGGGCCATCATGCGCGACTCCAGGTCGCCGAGCAGGGCCTGCGTCTCGCCTTCGAGAAAGGCCTGCGCGTCGTGCACATCACTCGCGTAGGCCTGCGGCGTGACATGGCCCACGCAGGGGCCGGAGCAGCGCTTGATCTGGTACAGCAGGCAGGGACGCGTGCGGTTGGCGAACACCGTGTCCTCGCAGGTGCGCAGGCGAAAGGCCTTTTGCAGCAACTGGATCGACTCCTTGACGGCCCAGGCACTGGGGTAAGGGCCGAAGTAGTGGTGCTTGCGGTCCACCGTGCCCCGGTAGTAGGACACACGCGGGAAGTCCGCTGCTGCCACTGCGCCACCTGCACCGTCACCAGACGGATCCGAAGGGGCGCCGGACTCTCCGGCCGCCGGGCGGCCGGCAGATATCCGCAGGTAGGGATAGCTCTTGTCGTCGCGAAACAGGATGTTGTAGCGCGGATTGAGCTGCTTGATGAGGTTGTTCTCAAGCAGCAGGGCCTCGGCCTCGGAGCGCACGACGGTAGTTTCCATGCGGGCGATGCGCCCGATCATGTGGCCGATGCGCGTGCCGCCATGGTCCTTCTGGAAATAGCTGGCCACCCGCCGGCGCAGGTTGCCCGCCTTGCCCACGTAGAGCACGGCCCCGTCCGCATCGAAGTAGCGGTAGACGCCAGGCAGCGCCGGCAAGGCCGCGACTTCGCTCAGCAGCTGTTCTGAATGCGGGGAACTCATAAGTCCGTATTGTGGACAATAAGCCGCACATGCTCTGGAACCTGTTTTGCAAGGCCATCAACAACTACGGCGATATCGGCGTGTGCTGGCGCCTGGCGGCCCTCCTTGGCGCGCGCGGTGAGCGCGTGCGGCTATGGCTGGACCAGCCCCAGCCGGTGCGCTGGATGGCCCCCGCAGGGGCGCCCGGCGTGGAGGTGGTGGCGTGGACGCCGACATCGGCCAGCACCGCAGCCGATGCCGGCGAGCCCGGCGATGTCGTCATCGAGGCCTTCGGCTGCGAACTGCCCGCCGGCTTTCTGGCCGCCATGGCGGCGGCCGCGCGCGCGGGCCGTGCTCCGGTGTGGATCAACCTGGAGTACCTCACGGCCGAAGCTTTCGCCGAGCGGTCCCACGGCCTGCGCTCGCCAGTGCTGAGCGGCCCGGCGGCCGGCCTCGACAAGTATTTCTTTTATCCCGGCTTCAGCCCCGCCACCGGCGGGCTGCTGCGCGAGCCCGACCTGGCCCGGCGCCGTGCAGCGTTCGATCGCAGCGCCTGGCTGCAGGCGCAGGGCATTGCAGCCCGGGACGAGATGCTGGTATCGCTGTTCTGCTACGAGCCAGCCTCCCTGCCCGGCCTGCTGGACCAGCTCGCAGCCGGCCCCCGTGCGAGCCGGCTGCTGGTGACTGCGGGCCGCGCGCAGGCTGCGGTGCGCTCGGCGCTGGCCGACCAGGCCCGCGCCGAGGCCGGCAGCGGCGCGCTGGCCGTGACTTACCTGCCCTGGCTGACCCAGACCGATTACGACCACCTGTTGTGGGCCTGCGACTTCAATTTCGTGCGCGGCGAGGACTCGCTGGTGCGCGCCCTGTGGGGCGGGAAGGCTTTCGCCTTGCAGATCTATCCGCAGAACGAGGGCGCCGATGCCGACAAGTTGCAGGCCTTCCTGGCGTGTCTGGCCGCAGGCGAGGCGTGGCAGCACTTTCACCGGGTCTGGAACGGCCTGGCGCCTGGCCCGCTGCCGGTGCCGGACCTCCCCGCCTGGGGGGCGGTCTGCGTCGCCCTGCGGGCCCGCCTGGAGTCCCAGGACGACCTGTTGAGCCAGTTGCTGGGTTTCGTCAGAAAAAAACGTTAAAATCAGGGGCTTTGCGCCAAGCAGCCCCGGGCCCGGACGGCCAGGCTTGCCGAATCTCAAGGTGCAACCCGCCGCAGCAGATGCATCGTCCGACAAGCGTTGAGCGGCCTATCACTACTTTTTGAAATCGTCATGAAAATCGCTCAAGAAATCCGCGCCGGCAACGTCATCATGAACGGCAAAGACCCGATGGTCGTGCTCAAGACCGAGTACAGCCGCGGCGGCCGCAACTCGGCCACCGTGCGCATGAAGCTCAAGAGCCTGCTGAACAACTTCAACACCGAAGTCGTCTTCAAGGCCGATGACAAGATCGACCAGATCATCCTCGACAAGAAGGAATGCACCTATTCCTACTTCGCCGACCCGATGTACGTCTGCATGGACTCCGAGTTCAACCAGTACGAAGTCGAAGCCGAGAACATGGGCGACACGCTCAACTACCTCGAAGACGGCATGGCGCTCGAAGTCGTGTTCTACGAAGGCAAGGCCATTTCGGTCGAACTGCCGACCTCGGTCGAGCGCGAGATCACCTGGACCGAACCCGCCGTCAAGGGCGACACCTCGGGCAAGGTACTCAAGCCGGCCAAGATCGCCACCGGTTTCGAGATCGGCGTGCCGATCTTCGTAGCGCAGGGCGACCGCGTCGAAATCGACACCCGCACGGGCGAATACCGCCGCCGCGTCTAGGACGCGCCCCTGCCGGACGGCGAGGCCCCCGATGGACTTCGACTTCCAGCACATCGCAGTGCCGTTTCGAATGCAGCCGGGGCTGCGGCGCATGCCCGCTGGCCTGCACCACCTCACGCCGCTGCAGGCCGGCAGCGCGCTGCACACGGAAAAGCGCGCCGTGCTGCGCGCCGGCCAGATGCCGCTTGCGCTGGCAGACTTCGACCCCACACCTGCCTTGCGCAGCCTGGAGCAGGCGGCACGCCAGACCCCCGGCGTGGCGCTGCCCCCTTCCCCGCCTGACGTGCGCGACCTCGCGCTGGCGGTGCAGGAAGACTTTGCCATTCTCGACCACCAGGGCCGCGTTCCCTGGATGTGTGTCTGCGTGCCTTCGCACTGGGCGCCGGAGGACAAGCTGGGCCTGTCCCTGACCGCCATCCACGCGCCAGTGGCCGACAACGCGGCGCTGCAGGCCGCCACTCCGGCGCTGCTGGCGCTGGCCACCGGCGGGCAGGCCTGGGAGCGCTTCGTCTGGACGATCACCCCTTCGGCACGCTACGACCAGCATCCGCGCCGCCACGCACGCAGCCCCTGGCCTGTCGATGCGGCCCCGCGGGAAGCCGATGCGTTTGCGCGCCAATGCTTTCTGCGGGTGGAACGCCAGACTTTTCTGCCGGTGCGCGGGCCTGAAGGAGCGCCTGCGCACCAGGCGGTGTTCACCATCCGCGTGATGCTGCAAGCCCTGAGCGAGGCCGTCGCCACGCCGGCCCAGGCGCGCAGGCTGCACGATGCGCTGGACTCGATGTCCGAGGCCGCGGCGCAATACAAGAATCTGACGGCAGCGCGCGGGCCGGTGCTGCGGTGGCTTTCGCAGCGCATGGCATGAAGGCCCACGCACGGACGCCTTTCGCTTCCTGTGCGCGCCCAAGGGCGCAACCCTAGACGTGGCTCACCAACACATCGACGGCCGCCACACTTTGCCCATCGTCCCGCACGATGAGCGGATTGATGTCCAACTCCGTGATGCGCCCCGTCTGGCGGACGGCGAGGTCCGACAGCTTCATCAGAAGATCGACGAGCAAGGCGCGCGGCACGGCGCCCAGACCGCGCATCGCGCCGAGCAAGGCGCGCGCGCGCAATTCGTCCAGCATCTCTTCGGCATCGAGCAGCGTGAGCGGCGCGACGCGAATCGCGATGTCACGCAGTGCTTCGGAGAATATGCCGCCCATGCCAACGACCACGGCAAGGCCCACGCCCGGCTCGTGCTTCAGGCCCAGAATGAGTTCGCGCCGCCCGACTGCCATCTCCTGCACCAGCATGGGCGTTTCCACTTCACTGCCAAGGTGACGCTGTACCGTCGCCGCGATCTCATCGCAGGCCTGCAGCACCTCGGCTTCGCTGCGCAGGTTGAGCCGCAGTGCATTCAGCTCAGTCTTGTGGCTGAT
Organism: Burkholderiaceae bacterium; assembly: GCA_030653255.1. GTDB lineage: Bacteria > Pseudomonadota > Gammaproteobacteria > Burkholderiales > Burkholderiaceae_C > JAURZS01. The sequence goes on from JAURZS010000098.1 coordinate 8,076, forward strand.
CGCATCGGACTCGATCTTCAACGCAACCGGCATCCGCATGCTGGCCAGCGCGGCGGCTATACCGTCACGGTGGCGCACCACGGCATGGCGGGCGACGGGGATGCCCGCGTCCTCAATCAGGGTCCAGGCGCTGGTCCAGGGCTTGCCGCTGCCGGCCAGCAAGCCGCGGGCCTCCTGGACATCCATCGCCGCGATGCGCGCATCGCGCGTGGTCCAGTAGTAGCGCCACGCCACGATCGCGCGGACGGCTTCGTCGATCCTGGTGTGCACCGTCATTCCGGCATCGCGCAATACCTCGAAACCACAGTGGGGCGGAGAGCCCGAGGCCCATATCTGCACAGGCAGGACGGGGCTGCGCCGGCTCAGCGCAATGGTGTCCTGCGCAAAGCGGCGCTCGATCTGGTTGGCAGTGATCGAGAACACGCTGAGCAGCACGTCCACGCCCGGGTCATGGGCCAAAGCATCGATGCATGCGGTCCAGCATTCGGGCTCATTGACCACCTGCCCCGTCACGTCCAGCGGGTTGTCGAGATTGGCCACGCCTGGCAGTTGGGCGGAGATGGCCGCAGCTGTCTCGGGCGTGAACCTGGCAAGCGGCAGACCGCGCTCGTGGCAGACGTCGGCGATGATGCCGGCCATGCCGCCCGACAGCGACACCACCGCCATGGCGCCGCCCTGCGGCCGCTTCCCGCTGGCCAGTACCGAGGCCACGCCGCACAGGTCGTCCATGCTCTCGACCACGATCACGCCGCGTTGCCGCAGCGCCCCGACGATCACTTCGTAGGAGCCGGTCATCGACCCGGTGTGCGACAGCGCCACGTGCTGGCTGGACGGTGTGCGCCCCATCTTCATCAGCACGATGGGCTTGCCGCGGCGCAGCGCCTCCTGCGCCACCCGCAGAAACCGCGCGGGATTCTTGAAACCTTCGATGTACAGCACGAACACTTCGGTGGCCGGATCGTCCAGCAGGTACTCGACGTAGTCCGCCGCCTCAAGGTCGGCCTCGTTGCCCGAGGCGATCAGGTGGCTGAAGCCCAGCCCCATGTCCATGGCGCGCGACGAGATGCTGGTGTTGATCGCGCCGCTTTGGGAGATGATCGCGATCCTGCCTTGACGCGCCGGAAATTCGAAGGTGGGTGCGAAGCCCAGCGCTGTCTTGTTGACCACGCTGAAAACGCCGTTGCAGTTCGGCCCGCAGATGCGAAGACCACGCCCGGCATAACTCTTGAGCCTGTCCTGGCGCGCCACGCCCTCGCCCGCCATCTCGGCGAAGCCGCCGCCGAAGACCAGCGCCGTGCGTGCGCCCACCTCCAGCGCCTCGTCCAGCGTGGCGAACACGCGGTCCTGACTCACCAGAACGAGCACGAGATCGGGGACTTCGGGCAGCGATTTCAGGTCGGGATAACAAGGCAGGCCGAGGATGCTTTCATAGCGCGGGTTGACCGGGTATATCTTCCCCGTGAAGCCTTGCGTGCGCAGGTTGACGATGGGCCGCCCGCCCAGCGCCTCCACCCGCGGCGTCGCGCCGACGATGGCAACCGAACGCGGCTTGAGCAACGCCTCGACCCCGGCGCGCGCCGAGGCCGCCGTGCTTGCTGAATCCATGGCAATCCTCGTTGCGCCTCAGTCGAGCTTGACGTTGGCCTTGATGATGAGCTGGGACGCCTGCTGGATGTCCCTCTTCAGGAAATCGGTGAACTCCGCCGGCGTGGTGCCGAAGATCTGGAAGTTCGCCAGCCGGGCGGCGGTGTCCGGGTCCTTCATGACTTTCACCAGCTCCGCACTCAGCCGGTTGACGATGGCCGGCGGCGTGGCGCCGGGCGCGGCGTAGCCGAACCACGAACTGGATGCGTAGCCGGGGTACAGCTCGGCGATGGCCGGGAGGTCCGGCACCTCGGGCTGGCGCTTGGCCGTCGTCACCGCCAGCATCTTCATGCGCTTGTCGCGGGTCAGCTCCAAACCGATGGGCAAGGCGCCGAACAGCGCGTCGATGCGGCCGGAGAGCAGGTCGGGCATCAGAGTGCCGATGCCCTTGTAAGGCACGTGCACCATGTCCAAGCCCCCCATCACCTTGAGCATCTCACCGGACAGGTGATTCACGCTGCCGCTGCCTGCGGACCCGAACGTCACCCTGCCCGGGCGGGACTTCACATTGGCGATGAATTCCTGCAGCGTGTTGGCCGGAAAAGAGGGGTGCACCAGCAGCACGTGTGCGTTGCCGTGTGTCAGCGAAAGCGGGGCAATGTCCCTGAACAGGTTGTAATTCAGCTTGCCCTTGTACAACTGCTCGTTCACGGTGGTGTTGTTCAGAATCAGCCCGATCGTGCGCCCGTCGGGCGCGGCGCGCACCAGCGCCTCCATGCCGATCAGCGTATTGCCGCCCGGCTTGCTCTCGACCACGACAGGAATTCCCGTGTTGTCCTGCAGCTTCTTCATGATGATGCGGGTGGACGTATCGGTGCCCCCGCCGGGCGGAAACGGGTTGATCACGGTGATCGGCCCGCTGAGCTGGCTCTGCGAAAAAGCCGCCGAGGATACGCTGGCCGCAAGGCCAGCGCCGGCAATCTGGATGAACGATCTGCGCTGCATGGTGATGTCTCCTTTTTTGGTTTCGGGAACTTGTCGGTTGCGATAGGGACTCGTGTCGATCAGGAAAGAGCGTACATCGCAAGGCCGGGCACCGGTACCCGGGCAACCAGCACAGAATGGGTATCGGCCTCGGTGATGAAGAGAGAGCGGCGGTCAGCGCCGCCGTAGACGACGTTGGTCGTCAGCAAACCCCTGGGCGCCGGAATCTCTGCAGCCGGGCGGCCGCGCGCGTCGAACAGCCAGACCGAACCCATGCCGGCATGCGCCACGGCGATTCCGCCCGCCTCGTCCAACGCCATGCCGTCCGGCCCCGCGCCACCCGACATCTGGATCCAGGTGCCGACGCGGCCCAGCGACCCGTCCTTGCGCATGGGCACGCGCCACACCGCGTTGGCGCGCGTGGCCGCCAGGTACATGAAGCGGTCGTCCGGCGTGATCACCAGCCCGTTGGGGCTGGGCACGCAGTCGATGACCAGACG
>JAURZS010000101.1 GCA_030653255.1 Burkholderiaceae bacterium
CGAAGATCCAGCAAACCGACCCGGCAGACCGCCGCAGCATTCCCGAAGGACTGTGGATCAAGTGCCCGGCCTGCGAGACCGTGCTCTACAAGACCGACCTGGAGCAGAACCAGAACGTCTGCCCCACGTGCAGCCACCACCACCGCATCAGCGCGCGTGCGCGGCTCGATGCCTTCCTGGACGCCGAGGGCCGCTATGAGCTGGGCCAGGAGGTCATCCCGGTGGATGCACTCAAGTTCAAGGACAGCCGCAAATACCCCGAGCGCCTGAAAGAAGCCCTGGAGAACACCGGCGAGACCGATGCGCTGGTGGTCATGGGCGGCGCGGTGCACAGCATCAGCGTGGTGGCGGCCTGCTTCGAATTTGACTTCATGGGCGGCAGCATGGGCAGTGTGGTCGGCGAGCGCTTCGTGCGCGGCGTCGAGGCCGCGATCGAGCAGAAGGTGCCCTTCATCTGCTTCACCGCCACGGGCGGCGCGCGCATGCAGGAAGGCCTGCTCAGCCTGATGCAGATGGCCAAGACCAATGCGGCGCTGACGCGCCTGGCCAAGAAGAACCTGCCCTACATCAGCGTGCTGACAGACCCGACCATGGGCGGCGTCAGCGCCGGCTTCGCTTTCGTGGGCGACGTGGTGATCGCCGAGCCCCGGGCCCTGATCGGCTTTGCCGGGCCGCGCGTAATCGAGTCCACCGTGCGCGTGACCTTGCCCGAAGGCTTCCAGCGCGCCGAGTTCCTGCAGCAAAAAGGCGCCATCGACTTCATCTGCGACCGACGCGAGCTGCGCAAATCGATCGCCACCACACTGGCCATGCTGCTGCGCCAGCCGGCCGACGCAGTCAGCTGAAGCGGACGACTGCGGCGGGGTCTATAAGGCCGACAGCGCCGTTGCCTGAAGAAAACTCAGCACGATGGACGCCACCTGCAACAGCACCAGCAGCACCAGCGGCGACAGGTCGAGTCCGCCCACCAGCGGCACGAACCGGCGAATGGGCCGCAGCAGCGGTGCGCACAGACGTTCGACGACATCGGTCAGCGGTGAGCGCGACTGCACCCAGCTCAGGATCGCATAGACGATCAGCAGCCCCATCAGGCCCGTGAGCACCAGGTGCGCGAGCCCGAACAGGGCATGCAGCGGCACCCCGGCCGACAGTCCTGCGATCATCCAGTACAGCACCAAGGACTGGACCAGCTGCAACAGATAGGCGGCGACCAGGCTGGCTGTGTCCCACTTGCCCCAGGCGGGCAGCACGCGGCGCAGCGGCAGCACCAGCCAATTGCTCAAGGCCATCACTACCTGCCCCAGCGGGTTGCCGAAACCAATGCGCTGTTGTTGCATGTACAAGCGCAGCAGGCAGGCACCGCCCAGTAGGCCGACGCTGACATTGAGAAGGAGCGAGACGATGTTGTAGAGCATGGGCGCGGACCGTGGTTGCAGCTATGGGATGATAACGGCCACGAGTGCACCGGCCATGACTAACTCCCTCACCCTGAATTCCCTGCCCCTGTTTCCTCTTGGCACGGTGCTGTTCCCCGGCGGTGTGCTGCCGCTGCGCATCTTCGAGGTCCGCTACCTTGACATGATCGGCAAGTGTCAGCGCACCGGCGCCCCTTTCGGCGTGGTCTGCCTGACCCAAGGTGGCGAAGTGCGCCGCCCCGGCATCCAGGATGCGTTCGAGGGCGTCGGCACCCTGGCAACCATAGAGCATCTGGAATCGCCGCAGCCGGGCCTGCTGTCGATCCGCTGCGTCGGCACGCAGCGCTTTCGCGTCACGCGCAGCGAGCAGCTCCGGCACGGACTGTGGACCGCCGACGTTGCTTTGATCGACGACGACAAGCCGGTGCCCGTGCCGCCCGACCTGGAAGGCACGGCCGACGCCCTGGCGCGACTTGTACACAGCCTGGAAGCGCGCGAGCGGCCCGTTGAGGAAATGCCCCTGCGCGGCCCCTGGCGGCTGGACGACTGCGGCTGGGTCGCCAACCGCTGGTGCGAGATGTTGCCCTTGCCCGTTCAGATGCGGCAAAGGATGATGGAACTGGACAATCCTCTGGTGCGGCTGGAACTGGTCAGCGACCTGCTGACGCGCTCCGGCATTTCCTGAAGGCCGGCGTCTCAGCCCGCCACCTGGCGCCGGATGAATTCGCGGATGGCGGCCACCGCCTGCGCAGTGCTCTCGGGCGAGGATTTCCATCCGTGCAGCACCGTGGCATGAGGCGCCAGACTCACGATTTCGTCCCCGATGGCCGTAGGATGGTAGGGATCCACGCCCGGCAGCACGAGCATCGGCGTGGCGCAGCGGTGAACGTCGTCGCGCGACACGCTCAACACAAAGTCGCCCTGCCACATGCGGCGGGCAAAGTCCTCCACCTGACGTGCGTCGTGGCCCGGCGGGTTGGCTGCCATGCGCGCCGCCCAGGGCGCCCAGGAATGCGCCAGCAATTCCTGGTTGTCGAGCGAACGCCCGACAGGCTGCTCCAGCACCATCGAGACAACACGCTGCGGCGCCACACGGGCCAGGCGCAGGGCATGGGAACTGCCGATGCAGCAGCCCAGCACATGGACCCGGTCCAGCCCCAGATGGTCGAGCAGGGCAAGATGGTCGCGGGCATAGACGTCCCAGGGATCTCCAGCGGCGAGGTCACCCGCGGACTGCCCCGAATTGCGCTCGTCCAGCGCAATCAGTGTGAAGTCCCCAGCCAGCACCTTGAGCGGATCGAAAGCCGTGCGGCCCCAGAACGAGATGCTCGCATCCATGCCGCCGGGTGGCAGCAACAACAGGGGCCGACCGTCGCCGTGGACTTCGTAGTAAATGCTGGCGTCGGCCGTCTTGAGAATGGGCATGGGCTGCGCCCGCTCAGTCGAACACCGGAGCGCGCTTTTCCAGCAGCGCCCGCACGCCTTCTTCGTGGGCCTTGCCCTTGATCAGCATGGCCTGGGCATAGAGGTTGAAGTCCATCTCCGCGGCATAGGTGGACTCCAGCCCGCGGCGCAAGCCCTGCTTGATCACCGACATGGTCTCCGAAGGGCGCTTGGCCATGTCCAGTGCATAGGTCTTGACCATGTCATCCAGCGCGTCCTGGTCCACCACTTCGCTGGCCAGGCCGATCGCCTTGGCCTCTTCGCCGTAGATCTTGGTTGCGCGCAGCATCATGTTGGTGGCGCGCTCCAGGCCGATCAGCCGCGGAATGATGAACATGCCGCCGAGCACAGGGGCCGTGCCCAGCTCGATCCACGGTTCGGAGAAGAATGCCGTGCGCGAGACGATGCGGAAATCACAGGACACGGCGATCTCGCAACCCGCACCCACAGCCGGCCCGTTGACGGCCGCAATGGTGGGCTTGTTGACGCCGCGAAGAATCGCGCAGGCGCCCACGAATCCCTCGTAGACCACGGTGCGGACTTCGGCCGGTGACATATTGCGCACATGCTGCAGGAAATTGAGATCGCCGCCCGAGCAGAAGGATTTGCCGACGCCACCGACGACGATGACCTTCACCTCAGGATTCTTGTCGTGGGCCTTGATCGCGGCGATGAACTGCACCAGAGCTTCGGGCACCATCGCGTTGCGGTGTTCGGGCCGGTTGATGTTGATGTAACCGACCCGGTTCTCGACGCGACTCAGAATGTCGTTGCTCATGGATGTCCTTGTGCTTGCAGATTGTCCCGCAGGGAATATATCGGCAATTCCCCGTTCGCGCGTTCGTTTTCTCGGAACGGCGCGTTAGACGCCTGCAGGCCGGCCACGGGTCACCGGGTTAACATCCTGCTTCATCAGTACAACGGAGACACCCGATGGGATCGCCCGCGCTGGCGCATTTCGACATGGTCGACCTGCGCCTGTTCCTGTATGTCGTGGAGACCAGCAGCGTGCGCCGAGGGGCCGAGCGTGCCTGCCTGTCCGCGCCGGCGGCCAGCGCCCGCATCAAGCACGTCGAGGAGCTGATCGGCACCGCCCTGTTCGAGCGCACCAGCAAGGGCATGTCACTGACCACCGCCGGCCATGCCTTTCTGTACCACGCCAAGCGCATGCTGTCTCAGCTCGACGAGCTCGGGCGCGACATGCAGGCCTACACCCACGGCGTCAAGGGACACGTGCGGGTGGCGGCCAATCCCACGGTGGTCGCGGAATACATGCCGGGAGTCATCCGCAGCTATCTCGACAAGCACCCGGACATCCGCGTGGATCTGCGCGAGCGCTTCAGCGCCGAGATCGTGAGGATGGTCAGCACCGGCACGGCCGACTTCGGCGTCATCTCGGGCCACGTCCATCTGGAAAATCTGGAGGTCCGCGAATGCGGCTTCGTGCGCCTGGCGCTCGCGGTGTCCACGCAGCACCCGCTGGCCAGCCGCGACCGGGTGACTTTCGCAGAGTGCCTGGCCTATGACCAGATCGGCTTCCAGGACGTCAGCCCGACCTATCCGTTTCTCAATTTGATGAGCGCCTCGCTGCGTTTTCCGCTGACCATGCGCGTCCAGGCTGCCAGTGTCGATGCCTTGTGCAGGATGGTCGAGGCCGATATCGGCATCGGTGTCGTGCCCGAGCCTTCGGCGCGGCGCTTCGCCCGCAGCGGTGGCATCAAGGTGCTGAGCCTGGACGACGATCTGGCGCGCTTCACGCTGCTCATCTGCGCCCGCAGTTTCGACAAGCTGCCGCCGCACAGCCAGGAGATGGTGGACATGATCACCGGACTGCACATCGGCAGCGGGGAGATGTCGGCGCTGCCCCGATAGCGTGGCCGGATCGCCTCACTTGGCGATGGACTCCAGGATCGGCTTCCAGGTTGCAAGCTCGCGATCCAGCCGCTCGCGCATCTCCGCGGGCCCGCCCTGGCGCAGGATCAGACCGTCCCGCTCGAACTTGGACTTGACCTCGGGCTTGGCCAGCGACGCTTGGGGGAGCCATGTCAGCATCGCCAGCCCCAGGGCCAGGCCAGCCCGCATGAATCCGATTTTCAGGGATTGAGTGTTCATTGGGCGACCTTAGGAGGCGCTGCAGCCTCCAGCAAGTTGCCAAAACCGAACGGGGTGTTAAGCCTCGACATACAAGCACGGGGCCGGCACACGGTACACTGCGCCCGTTTTGCGTCCCGAAACGGCCTGTACCGACTTTCGGTCTTGCGCCCTGCCCCGTTGACCGCTATGGTGCAGCCGATCCCCTGCCTTTGCTTGTCTGAGTCCCATGAATTCGAATTCGAATCCGGCCACCGAGCCGGAAGTCCTGAAGCTGCTTGTCAAATCCATCACCTATGAAGCGCCCGGCATTCATTCGCTGGAGCTGGTCGATCCCCTGGGCGCCGAACTGCCGGCCTTTGATGCGGGGGCGCACATCGACCTGCATCTGGGCGGCATCGGCGCGCGCAGCTATTCGCTGCTGAACCCGCCGCAGGAACGCCAGCGCTATGTGGTGGCCGTACAGAAGCAGGCTGCGGGGCGCGGCGGTTCTCGCCATGTGCATGACGCCATCCGGGTGGGCGACACTGTGACGGTCGGTGGGCCGCGCAACAATTTTCCCCTGGCTGCGGACGCGCTGGCGAGCGTGTTCATCGCCGGGGGCATCGGCGTCACGCCTTTCCTGGCCATGGCCGCGCGCCTGCGCGCGCTGGGGCAACCCTGGAAATTGCATTACATCGCCAAGTCTGTGGACAGCGCGGCTTTCGCGGACCGTCTGCGCGCCCTGGCTGACGACGGTGGCCAGGTCGTATTCCACTTCACGCGCACGCCGTCGGGCCGGCGTCCTGCGCTGGCGGACCTGATCACAGGCATGGACCGCGGCGCCCATGTCTATTGCTGCGGACCCGAGGCGATGATCCAGGCCTTCGAACAGGCCACCCAGGGTCTGCCAGCCGGGCAGGTTCATCTGGAGCGTTTCTCCGCCACGCAGGCCGCCGACGCGTCCGGTGGGTTTACCGTGAACGCCGTGCGCTCGGCAAAAATGGTCTTCGTCGAGCCCGGAAAAACCATACTGGACGCCCTGCTCGATGCCGGCATCGATGTCGCCCACTCTTGCATGGAAGGGGTGTGCGCGGCCTGCGAAACGCGCGTGATCGAAGGCATTCCCGATCACCGTGACGCCGTGCTCAGTCCCGCAGAGAGACAATCGAATGCCACGATGATGGTGTGCTGCTCGGGCAGCAAGTCATCCTTGCTGGTGCTGGACGTCTGAGCGCAAACCTGGGAGCTTCCTGTGCGAACCATCGAACTGGGCCACACGCGGATCGACAAGGTCACCGAGATGGAACTGCTCTGGATGGAGCCCGGCTGGCTGTATCCGACCTATGAGCCCTGGATGGCCGAGCGCCATGCCGACGCGCTGGGCCCGACGTTGATCGATCCGGTCAGCGGCAAACTGGCGCTGAGCTTTCACAGCTACGTGATCCGCACACCGGGGCGCAACATCCTGGTGGACACCTGCAATGGCAACGACAAGCCGCGCCCGCCGAGCATGGCCTGGCAGCACATGCTCAAGTCGCAGGACTATCTGCGCAATCTTGCCGCGCTGGGCCTCGGCGCCACAGACATCGATATCGTGTTGTGCACCCATCTGCATTCGGACCATGTCGGCTGGAACACACAGCTCGTCGACGGCCGATGGACGCCCACGTTTCCGAAGGCCCGCTATGTTTTTTCCCGCTCGGAATTCGAGCACTGGGCCCAGGTGTTGGCCGGACGCCCCGGCCACCGGGTGGGCCACGGCTCTTTCCAGGACAGCGTGCTGCCGGTCGTGGAGGCGGGGCAGGTCGACCTGGTCGACGCCGGGCACACGGTGGCGACCTACCTCGATGAACGCGTCTGGCTCGAACCCGCGCCAGGGCATACGGCAGGCCATGTCAGCGTGCATGTGCAGGGCCCCCGCGGCAAGGCCATTCTGTCGGGCGACATCATCCACCACCCCATCGCCTTCCATGAGCCTTCCCTGTACAGCGTGGCCGATTTCGACCGGGCCCAGGCGGCGCAGACCCGGCGCTATCTGTTCGAGCACTGCGTGGATGCCAATGCCTTGCTGCTGCCCGGACACTTCCCCGCGCCCAGCGCCGGTCATGTCCTGCGCTGCAGCCATGGCGGTTTTCGTTTCCGCTTTCTGGATGCGTCGCGCTGAAGCCTCGCGTCCGGCAATTGCCCCCGCCCCCCGGGCCCCACAACAGGAGAACCTCCTTGAGCACCGAGCATTCACCCGTGCGAACCCATCCCCAGGGCCGCGACCGCTTGCGCGACAAAGTCTGCATCATCACCGGCGCAGGCCAAGGCATAGGCCGCGCGGCGGCGCACCGCATTGCGGCCGAGGGCGGCATTGTGGTCGTCGCCGATGCGAGCGAGCTGGCCGCCGAGCGCACGGTGTCGGAGCTGCGCGCCGAGAGCCGGCGCGTCGAGAAATTCGTCGGCGACCTGATGGTCTACGCCCATTGCGAGGCCCTGATCGTGTTCGCCGTCTCGCGCTTCGGCCGCGTGGACGCGCTGGTCAACAACGTCGGCGGCGCCACCGACCTGAAGCCCTTCCACGAGTGGGAACCTGCCGCCATCCAGGAAGAGATGAACCGCAGCATCCTGCCCACGCTGTGGTGCTGCCGCGCCGTGCTGCCGCACATGCTGCGCCAGCGCTACGGGCGCATCGTCAATGTCGGCGCGGAGTCAGTGCGCAACGGACTGTGGGATCGTGCGCCCTACAACGTGGGCAAGGGGGGTGTTCTGGCCATCACCACCAGCATCGCGCGCGAGATGGCGCCCTACGGCATCAACTGCAACTGCGTGTCACCCGGGCCGACGGCCAGCGAGCGCGACCGGCTGGTGGAGCGCGGCATACGGACAAAGGCGGCCGCCACCTCGGACTACATGGTTGATCTCAACCGTAGGATGATGGGCACCGTGCCCATGAACCGCAGCGGCGCCAGCGAGGAGCACGCGGCGGCCATCGCCTTCATGGCCTCGGACGATGTCGGCCACATCACGGGGCAGGTACTGAGCGCGGGCGGCGGCATGAACATGCTCTGAGACGGCGCGCGAAGCGCGGCGCGCCCAGCCTTCATCGGCCCGGCGCTCAACGCAGGGCGTATTCCGGCACGTAGCGGCGCAGCCACTCGCGCAGCGCGCTGCCAGAGGGCACGGGTCCGGCGTCCTGGACCCATTGGACGATGGCCTCGATGTCCACCGGCTGGTGCTGCGGCACCTTGGCCACGCGCAGCTTGGGATGCGGAGTGGGCTCGGTGGCTTCGTCGTCCGCGAGCAACTCTTCATAAAGCTTTTCTCCGGGGCGCAGGCCGGTATAGGCGATGGGGATGTCCTGCTCGGTCTTGCCGCTCAGACGGATCAGCATGCGCGCGAGCTCGACGATCTTCACCGGCTCGCCCATGTCGAGCACGAAGATGCGCCCCGAGCCCCCCATCAGGCCGGCCTGCAGCACCAGCTGGGCCGCCTCCGGAATGGTCATGAAGTAGCGCACGATGTCGGGATGGGTGACGGTGATCGGGCCGCCGCGCGCGATCTGCGAGGTGAACAGGGGCACGACCGAGCCGCTGGAGCCCAGCACATTGCCAAAACGTACCGAGACATACTGCGTCGCCGAAAATTTTGCTGCCACACCTTGTACAACCAGTTCAGCCAGACGCTTGCTCGCGCCCATGACATTGGTCGGATTGACAGCCTTGTCGGTGGAGATCAGCACGAAGCGCCGGGCGCCGCACTCACCGGCCACGCGTGCGGCATTGAGCGTGCCCAGAACGTTGGTGCGCACCGCCTCGATCTCGTTGAGTTCTTCCATCAGCGGAACATGCTTGTAGGCCGCCGCATGGAACACCACCGCCGGGCGGTGCAGCCCGGCAATGGCACGGAGCCGGTCGTACTCGCGCACATTGCCTGTGTAGTACAGGCCCTGCATCTGCGGATGGGCCTCGCGCAGCTCCTGCTCCAGCTGGTAAACGGCGAACTCGGAGATATCGACGCACACCAGACGCGACACGCCGAAGCGGGCGATCTGGCGACACAGCTCGGAGCCGATCGAGCCGCCGGCGCCCGTCACCAGCACAGTCTGGCCCGAGAACATGTCGGCCAGCGCGGCAATGTCGAGATGCACGGGCTCGCGTCCCAGCAGGTCTTCGAGCTCGATCTTGCGCGGGCCCGAGGCCTCGGGCCGCAGCCATTCGTCGGGACGCGGCATCGCCAGCAGCGTCAGGCCTGCGCCCGTGGTGTGCAGCAACACTTCCCGCCGCACGGCGGATCCCGCCGGGCTTGCGATCAGCGCCGTGGCGGCACCCGTCACCTGGGCCACGAGGCCGAGGTCCTCGGTCGTGCCCTGCACGGTGATGTTCTGGATCGAGCGGCCGATCTCGGCGGGGATCGGCGAGATGATGGCCACCGGCTGCCATTGCTGCGAGCCCTTGAGCGCACGCAGCGCATCGGCGGCGTCACTGAGCGAGCCCACGATCAGCAGCGGACGCGCGCTTTGCTGCTGGGCGCTGCGGCGCTCGGCCAGCATGCGCCAGCCTGCGCGTGCGGCCCCCAGCAGCGTGAGCGCGATCAGCGGATGCAGAAGCAATACCGAGCGCGGCACCGCCGAATAACGCAGCATCATGATGGTGGCGGTGGTGAACAGCGCGCCCAGGACCACCCCGCCGCCGAGCTGCAGCAGCTCGGGCAGGCCGATGAAGCGCCAGACCTGGCGGTCGACCCGGCGCAGCGCAAAACCCAGCGCAAAGCACACAGCCACCAGCAGGCTGGTGCGCCAGACCAGGGGGATCAGCGCTGCGGGGATGTCCAGATTGAAGCGCAGCCACCAAGCCAGCCACCAGGCCAGCACCACCAACACCAGGTCGATGGCCAACAGCCGCAGCGCGTCCTTAGGCAGCCGCACGCCGGTCCTCCGCCAGGATCAGCGCGCGCCGCAGGTGGTCGATCACGCGGCCGATCTGTTCGTCGGTGAGGTTGGAGCCCGAGGGCAGGCACACGCCGGCGTCGAACAGCCGGGCCGACACATCGTCATCCGGACCGTGCGAAAAATAGGCAGCCCCCTTGAACAGAGGTTGCAGGTGCATGGGCTTCCAGACCGGGCGGGCCTCGATCGAGTGACGCTCCAGCGACTTCATCACCAGATCGGCGCGCAGCGCAGCATCAGGGCCGGCCAGCGTGAAGCAGGTCAGCCAGCGCGTGGAGCGCATGCCTTCGGGTTCGGGCATCCACTGCACCTGGGGCAGATCGGCCAATGCCTCGCGGTAGATGTCGAACACGCGGCGGCGTTGCTGCACCCGCTGCTCCAGCACGCGCAACTGCCCGCGGCCGATGCCGGCCAGCACATTGCTCATGCGGTAGTTGAAGCCGACCTCGGTGTGCTCATAGTGGCGCGCAGGCTCGCGCGCCTGGGTCGACAGCTTGCGCGCACGTGCGATCAACTCGGCATCGTTGCCCACCAGCATGCCGCCGCCGGAGGTGGTGATGATCTTGTTGCCGTTGAAGGAATACACCGCCAGCTTCCCGAAGCTGCCGCTGCTGCGGCCCTTGTAGTGCGCGCCCAGCGACTCGGCGGCGTCTTCGAGCACGGGCACGCCATAACGCTCGCAGATCGGCAGCAGGGCGTCCATGTCGGCGCTCTGTCCGTAAAGATTGACCAGCACGACGCAGCTCGGCATCCGCCCTGCGCGCCGTGCGACGTCGAAGGCCCGCTCAAGTGCAGCGGGCGACATATTCCAGCTCTGCGGCTCGGAGTCGATGAACACCGGTTGCGCGCCGCAGTACAGAATGGGATTGCAGCTGCCGACGAAGGTCAGCGAGGAACAGAACACGGTGTCGCCGGGTTTCACGCCCAGCAGCAGCAGACCCAGGTGCAGCGCGGCCGTGCCGGAGCTGACGGCCGCCGCGTGGCCCAGCCCCACGTGCGCGGCGAGTTCACGCTCGAAGCCGTCGACATGCGGGCCCAGCGGGGCGATCCAGTTGGTCTTGAAGGCGTCTTCGACAAACGCGGTTTCTTCCTCGCCGAGGTGGGGCGAGGACAGCCAGATGCGCTGCGACAGCTCGCGGCGGAAAATCACGTCGACCGGCTCGCCAGCGGCGTTGAGCACGGGCACATGGTCGATCAGGTGCCGGTCCATGAGGGCCAGCACGCCGGCGGCCGTGGCAGCCTCGCTCACGGTGACCGGCGGCTGCGCGGGCAGGCTGCTGACCGGCGAGGTCTCGGCCAGATGGCCCAGCAGCGCGCGGCGCAGGTCTCCGTCAGTGAGCGTTCGCACCAGCCGCCCGTCAGGCCCCAGCACCAGCAGAATGCCGCGCGCCACCTGGTTCATGCGCGCCAGTGCCGCATGCAAGGTGCATTCGGGGGGCACGCACAGGGCCTGGAATTCCTCGGGCTTCATGAGTGGGGTCAGTAGCTGTTGGTTTTTTCGAGCAGGGAGGCGTCCAGAGGCAGGCTGGCCAGCAAGTCGGCAATGCGCTCGCCGGCCCGCCCGTCGCCATAGCGATTGTCACACGGCCACCGGCCATGGGCGAGCGCCCGGGCCAGCCCCTGGGCAATGGCCGATTCCACCGCTGGCACATCGATCACATTGGCGTTGCGTTCGCGCAAACGCTGACGCTCGCCGATATTGAGCACCGGCGTGCCTAACGATGCCGCCTCGATGATGCCGGCCGATGAGTTTCCCGCCAGCACGGCCGCATGCCGCATCGCGGAGCAGAACAGAGGGCGCGGCAGGTGGCGCAGCCGCACCGAGCCAGGCGGCAGGGGCTCCTCGTCAAGCGCGCGCAGGATGTCCAGCGAGCCGGCGTCCGCATTCGGGTCCAGCCAGGCCACGGGCAGCCCGGTCGCGCGCAGGGCCCGCAGCATGGCGCAGGTCTGCGCATGGGCATCGGAGGCCTGCTGCACGACGGGATGAAACACGGCCAGCACAAAGGGTTGATCGGCGGGCAGCCCGAGCCGGGCGCGGCACTCCGGCGCCGACAGTGAAGCCTCTTCTTGCAGGCCGTCCAGGCCGGGCGCGCCGGTCACGAAAACATGCGCCGGCGCCTCCCCCATGCGCAGCAGGCGCTCGCGCGACTCTTCGGTCGTCACGAAGTGGTAGTGGGCCAGCTTGCTGATGGCATGGCGCATGGGCTCATCCACCGTGCCCGAGCGCTCGCCGCCGTGGATGTGCGCGCAGACCACGCCCAGGTGCAGCGCGGCGATGGCGCCGGCCAGCATCTCGCCGCGGTCGCCCAGCAGCAGCAGCACGTCGGGGCGCTCGCGCGCCAGAAGCCGGGTCACGCCGTCGAGGCAGGTGGCCAGCGCCAGCGACATGCTTTGTCCGCTGCGCGTGCGTACATCGACCGGCAGCTCCGCGCAGATGCGCAGGCCCGAGGCGCGAATCTCGTCGACCGTCATGCCCAGGGACGCGTCCAGGTGCATGCCGGTCACCGCCACGCTCAGGTCCATGCGCGCGGCCACGCGCTGCAAGGTGCTGCGCATCAGGCCGAAATCGGCCCGGGTGCCACTGAGGTAGATGATGCGACGCATACGGGGCTGGGTCTGCCGGACGCTCAGCGCCCGTCGGTTGCGGGCCGGACTGACGGCGCCGCGCCTGGAGCCGGAGCGGACGGCTCATCCGCAGCGGGGGCGCCCCCCTCCAGCTGGCTCCATTGCAGCACCGTGCCCGCGGGCACGGACTGGCTCGGGCGTCGGCCGATCACCCGGGGCATGTCCTTCGGCAGGATGCCGGTCTGCGGCCGGCGGAACATCAGCATGTCTTGCGTGATGGGCTGGCCGGCAGCGATGTCGACCGCCGCGGCCACGCTGCGGCGCGCAACGCGGGCGGTGTCGAGCTCGTCCGCCCCCGGCGCCTTGACGCCGTCGCCCAGCATCGCTTCGACGCGGCGGATGCCCAGCACCATGCGGGCGAAGTCGTCCGGCTCCAGAGAAGCGGCGTGGTCCGGCCCCGGCATGGCGCAATCGAGGGTGAGGTGCTTTTCGATGACACGCGCGCCCAGAGCCACGGCAGCCAGCGGCGCCTCGATGCCCAGACTGTGGTCGGAGTAGCCGACCGGCACGCCCAGATCGGCCGTCATGCTCTGCAGGGCGCGCAGGTTCAGGGTCCCGTCGGCCGCCGGGTAAGACGACGTGCAGTGCATGAGCACCAGGCCGTTCAGATGGCCGCGCGCCACACGTACCCAACCCAGGGCCTCGCGGATTTCGTCCATGGTGCCCATGCCGGTGGACATGATCAGCGGCAGCTGCGTCGCCGCCGCATGCTCGACCAGCGCGCGGTGGGTGAGCTCGCCGGACGACAGCTTGAGCCGCTTCACGCCCACGCGACGCAGCAAATCCACCGCGCCGATCGAGAACGGCGTGGAGAAGAACTCGATGCCGATGGTCTCGCAATGGGCCTTGATCTGCAGATGCTGTGCATCACTCAATTCGAGCCGCTGCAGCATGACGTACTGGTCGGTGTCGCCGGTCTGGCGCGTCTGGTAACCGGCCGTCGGCGCGCCGCGCACCGCGAGGTCGCTGGCCTTGAAGCTCTGGAATTTGACCGCGTCGGCGCCGGCCTTCAGGGCCGCGTCGCACAGGCGCAGCGCCAGTGCCGTGTCGCCGTTGTGGTTGACGCCGGCCTCGGCAATGATGAAGACCGGCTCTACCATACGGTCCACCCGCCGTCGACCACCAGGTTGTGGCCCGTGACGTACTTGGCCGCATCGCTGACCAGATAGCGCATGGCATTGGCCATGTCATCGGCCTGCGCCATGCGACCCAGCGGCGTGCGTGCGCCGTAGCTGTCGGCGAAAGTCTTGTTCTGTCCGCTGAAGACACCGCCCGGCGTGATCGCGTTGACGCGCACACCGCGGTGCCCCCAGTAGCTGGCCAGGTACTTGGTCAGGCCCCACAGGCCCGCCTTGCTGGCCGAGTAGATCGCGGGTGTGTTGATGGCGCGGCCCAGGTATTCCGAGCCTTCGTAGATGCGCTGGTCGGGTGCGACGATGCCGTAGATCGACAGGGTGTTGACGATGCAGCCGCCACCGCGCTCGGCCATGGGGCTGCCAAACACCTGGGCGCACAGCATCGCGCCGCCGAGGTTCACCGACATGACCTCGTTCCAGTCGTCGAGCGGAAAAGTCTCGAAAGGCTCGAAGAAGTTGTCCGACTTGGTCGCGGCATTGTTCAGCAATGCATCGGCCTGCCCCCAGCGCGCGGCCAGCTGTTCGCGCGCGCGCAGCAAGGGCTCGCGCCGCGAGATGTCGGCCGCGCACAGCGCCAGGCTGTCGTGCGCGGGGCCGAGCCGTTCCTCCAGCAGGGTTTGCTCGCGGTCGATGGCGAACACGCGCGCGCCGGCTTCGAGAAAATTCTTCACGACCTCGCTGCCGATGATGCCGGCCGCGCCGCTGAGCACCACCACCTTGCCGTCGAGCCGGAACGCATCCTTCATGGGGATTCCTTCATTTTGTTGTCACGTCGCTTCATGATCAGCTCCACCAGATCGAAATCGATCGGGTGGTCGATGTCGATCGAGCGCTCGCGCGGCATCTCGTGCAGGCGCACGCGCGGATTGGTCCACAGCGATGATGCCAGGGTGTGGCCGTGCCAGACATAGACCGAGGCGTTCATGGCATAGACCTTGGGCGCCGACTGCCGGCCCAGGACTTCGCTGGCGGGCTTGCACACCCGCTCGAAGAAGCCGCTGGCCTTTTTCTCGACCATGTTGAAGTAGGGATTCTTGTCGGACTCGTAGCCGGTGATCACCATGTCGGTGTCGGCGTCGAGCAGCGCGGCGCAAGCGTGAATGTCTTCCAGCGCGCGCAGCGGCGAGGTCGGGTCCAGATCGATGATGCGCGTGACCGGACCGCGATGGTCCTGCACCCACTGCGCCAGATGCTGGATCACCGGCAGCTTTCCGGCGGCGGCGGTAGCGAGTTCGGCCGGCCGCAGAAAGGGCACCTGCGCGCCATGGCTGCGCGCCACCTCGGCAATCGCTTCGCTGTCGGTGGAAACAAAAACCGCGTCGGCCTCGCCGCAGGCCAGCGCCTGCTCGATGGTCCAGGCGATCAGCGGCTTGCCGCACAGGAGACGTATGTTCTTGCCGGGCACGCCCTGCGAGCCGCCGCGCGCGCAGATGCTGATGATTCTCATGGTGTGGTCGCCTCTTTCATGCGCAGCATCAGCTCGGCGCTGTCGAGCCCCTGGTTCAGTGGAGATTTCACGGCATGGCCGGGATCGGACCAGGAAGCGATCCAGTCGGCCATCTGCGTACGGTAGGTGGCGGCCACGTCGAAATCCACGCCCGACGCGAGCTGCTCCACGCCGTCGGATGTGCTGCGCGTGAGCTGGCGACCGATCAGATCGCACACCAGCGTGCACTGTTCCAGGATGAAGGCGTAACGCCGCACGGTGGGCCGCGCCACATAGTCCAGGCCAATGGTCACGGGCGCACCCGATGCGCTGCGCAGCAGGGCCACATGCACATCGTCGGAGTCGATGGGCAGGCTGCTGAGGCGCCCCGCCGTCGCGCCCACGACCGTGAGGGGGCCGAGCAGCCAGCGCGCCTGATCGACCTCGTGCACCAGGTCGAACAGCACGCCGCCACCCTGCGCGGCGTGTCCGCTGTAGCTGTGGGCCAGGTCGCGCCCGGGGCGCCACTGGCGCAGGTCCTGGCCGACCTCGAACTGGGCGCGCACCAGTGCGCCGGCCTGCGGTGCACGCAGTGCCGCTGCGAGCCGGTCCAGTGCGGGCAGATAGCGCAGATTGCAGCCCACCACCACTGCCGACGTGCGCGCCGCGTCACGGGCGGCTGCCGTCAGCGCCTGCCACTCGTTGCGCCGCGTGAGCAAGGGCTTTTCAGCCAGACAGGGCAGGCCAGCGGCCAGGCAGGCTTGCAATTCCTGCGCATGCCGGGTCGACACGCTGGCAATGATCACCACATCCGGCCGCCAGCGCAGCCCCTGCGCGAAATCGGCCACGCGCTCGCAAGGCTGCAAGGCGGGATCGAGTTCGCCGGTACCCGATACCACGGCCAGCTCCACACCGGGCATCAATTCACGCGCATGCCGCACATGGCGCTGCGCGATCGATCCACGGCCCGTCACCAACAGGCGCACGCCCATGTCATAGCTCCAGGAAGGCCGCGAGCACGCCCAGGCCCTGGGTGGCGCTGCGCTCGGGATGGAACTGGCAGCCGAAGATCTGATCGCGCGCCACCGCCGCGCAGATGCGCACGCCGTCGTAATACGTGTCGGCCAGGCGGTGCGCATCGTGCGTGGGCACGGGCGCGAAGGAATGCACGAAGTACACCGGATCGTCAGGCTGCAGGCGCGACAAAATGGTGCGTTCCCAGTTGTCGCGCCCCGGTGAGCGTCGCAAGGCGCTCCAGCCGATATGGGGGATGCGGTGCGGCCGCCCTGCGGCGTCCACCGGACTCACCGGCTGCACGCGCCCGGGAATCAGGCCCAGGCCCGCGTGCTCGCCGAATTCCTCACCCACTTCCAGCAGCATCTGCGCGCCCACGCAAATACCCAGAAAAGGCCGCCCGGTGTCCGCATAGCGGCGCACCAGATCGTCGAAGCCGCGCGCCTTCAACTCGGCCATGCCGTCGGCGAACGCGCCCACGCCGGGCAGCACCAGTCGTTCAGGCAGGGCCTCGACCTGCGTGGCCTGGTCGACGATGCGCACTTCGGCACCCTCGTGCTGCAGGGCGCGAACGACATTGAGCAGATTGCCGATGCCGTAGTCGATGACGGTCACGGCCCGGTTCATGTCCGCACCTCGATGCCCAGGGCGCGTGCCTGATGTTTGATCTCGGGGATGGTGGTGCGCTTCCAGTGCAGCGCGTCGGCAATGGCCACGCCCGACGTGCCGCAATCTGCGGCGCGCTTCAGGTCGGCGGGGTCGCCGTAGCCGCCGCTGGCGATCACCGGCACGCTGACGCGGGCATTGACCGCCTCCAGCAGTTCGATGTCGAGCCCCTTGCGCGTGCCCTCGCGGTCCACCGCCGTGAGCAGTACCTCGCCTGCGCCCAGGTCGACCGCCTGGGCAAGCCATTCGAGCACGTCCATGCCGGTGTGTTCGCGCCCATTGTCGGTGTAGGCCTCCCAGCGTCCGGGGCCGGTGCGCTTGGCCTCGACCGACAGCACCATGCACTGCGCGCCGAAACGCTTGGAGACTTCGGAGATCAACGCCGGACGCGCGATGGCCGCCGTGTTGATCGCCACCTTGTCGGCGCCCGAGCGCAGCAGGGTGTTGACGTCGTCCAGCGAGCGGATGCCGCCGCCCACGGTGATGGGAATCCAGATCTGGTCGGCGGCGCGGCGGATGATGTCGGTCAGGTTGTTGCGCTGGTAGAGGCTTGCGACGATGTCCATGAAGACGATCTCGTCAGCACCATCGGCGTAATACCGCAGCGCAAACTCGTGCGGGTCGCCGACCACGCGCAGGCCCTCAAGGCGTATGCCTTTGATCAAATTGGGGCCCTTGACATCGAGCCGCGGAATGATGCGCAAGCCCGCCATTGCGTCAGGCTGGATCGAACACGGTGTGGCGCAGCTTCCACTGGTCCTGCTGGCGCGTCCACAGGTGCGGGGAACGGAAATTGTCGGCCAGGCGCATGAAGTATTCGCGGTCCAGCGTGGGCTGCTCGAACATCTTTGCAGCACGCCCGAATTCCTTCTCGGGGATGCTGAGGTAGCGGAAGATCTCGTCGGCGAAACGCTCGGGGAACTCGCCGTCGTAGCGACGCACCAACGCCACGCCTTCGTCGCGCGTGATGTCGCGCGAGCGGATTTCCTGCGCCGCGTCGTAGGTCGCGCGGCCGATGCCGAACTTCACGAACGTGGTGTAGTAGTGGTAATCGTCGATGCGGTCATCGATGCTGTTGTACTTGCTATAGGTGCCCGGCGTTCGCTCGGGCGAGGGCTCGAAGCCGCCGTGCTCCACTGCGTAGTAGTAGCAGCTCTGCGGGTGCCACTTCAGGTAGTAGCCCAGGTAGTGCACCTCGACCTGCTTTTTTTCGAGCTGCGCCGGATCGGCCGGTAAATAAGGCAGCAGGTCCTGCTCTTCTAGGCCGAAATCGTTGTACAGGCTGGCCAGCGAGGTGCCGCCGAGAAAGATCGAAGCCTTGTCGGCCGCTGCAAAGTAAGACCAGTCGCGCTTGGCCGAGCTGGTGTCGCCGATGGGGTTGCCGTACTCGGCCTCGTTCTCGCCATAGATGACGAAGGGGATGTCGTGCAGCATCGCCATCTTGGGCGCGAGCGACTTCTGGCCGAACATGAAGGCCTGGAAGGGATGGAACAGGTTGTCCACCGCAAGACGGGTGAGCAGCCGGTGCACACGGCCGTTGGGCGTCATCAGGTAGTTGTCGAAACCCGCATGCAGCCAGGACTGGAAGTTCTTCCAGCCCCATTCGGTGTAGAC
>JAURZS010000102.1 GCA_030653255.1 Burkholderiaceae bacterium
CGCATCTCGGGCGAAGCCGCCCCAGGGCGCAGCACGGGCGAAGCCATGGACGAAATGGAGCGCCTCGCGGCACAGCTGCCCAGCGGCTTTGCGTTCGAGTGGACGGGTCTGTCGCGCGAAGAAAAGCTCTCGGGCTCGCAGGCCGTGATCCTGCTGGCGTTCTCGCTGCTGGCCGTGTTTCTATGCCTGGCCGCGCTTTACGAGAGCTGGACCATTCCGCTGGCGGTGATCCTGGTGGTGCCGCTGGGCATTCTGGGCGCGCTGCTGGGGGCCAATCTGCGCGACTTTCCCAACGACGTGTATTTCAAGGTGGGCCTGATCACGATCATCGGGCTGGCCGCAAAGAACGCGGTGCTGATCATCGAGTACGCCAAGGATCTGCATGCGCAGGGGCGCACGTTGGTCGACGCCGTGCTCGAAGCCTGTCATCTGCGGTTTCGCCCCATCATCATGACCTCGCTGGCCTTTATCCTGGGCGTGCTGCCCCTGGTGGTGGCCACTGGCGCCGGCTCTGCCAGCCAGCGCGCCATCGGCACCGGCGTGATGGGCGGCATGATCACCGCGACCACGCTGGCGGTGTTCTTCGTGCCGATCTTCTTCGTGGTGGTCCGCCGCATCTTCAAGGGCAGTGCGCGACAGCGCGAGTTCTATGCGCACGAACCCATCGCCGCCGCGCTGCCTGCGGCTGACAAACAGGAGCCCCGTCCATGAAGCCCGGACGCATTTCGAAACTGCTCGCCGCGGTCCTGGCAGCCACGCTGGGCGGCTGCGCATTGACACCGAACTACCAGCGCCCCGAGGCGCCGGTGGCCGCGGCTTACCCGGGCGCATCTGCGGCCGCAGGACCGCTGGCGGCTGACATCGACTGGCAGACGTTTTTCAGTGACGCGCGGCTGCGCCGCGTGATCGATCTGGCCTTGCGCAACAACCGCGACTTGCGCATCGCGCTGCTCAACATCGAACAGGCGCGTGCCCAGTACGACATCCGCCGCTCTGACCAGCTCCCCACATTGGGTGTTTCAGCCGCCGCCTCGCGCACACCCACGACCAGTGGCGGCATCGCTTCGAGCTACAGCGTAGCGCTGGGCCTGACCGCCTGGGAGATCGATTTCTTCGGTCGCATCGCCAGCCTCAAGGATGCGGCGCTGGCGCAATACCTCGCCACCGAGGAGAGCCGCAAGGCGACCCAGATCAGCCTGATCGGCGCCGTGGCCAGCGTCTGGCTGAGTCTGCTGGCCGACGAGGAGCAGATCGATATCACGCGCCAGACGCTCGCCAGCCGCGAAGAATCGGTCAAGCTGGTGCGTCTGCGCTTTGACAATGGGGTGACGTCCGAGCTCGACCTGCGCCAGGCCGAGTCTCTGGTCGAGGCGGCGCGTGTTGCGCTGTCCCAGTGGCTGCGCCAGCGCGCGCTAGACCAGAATTTGCTGACGCTGCTGGCAGGGCAGCCCTTGCCGCCCGAGTGGCTGACCGTGTCGCCCGCAGGCGCGCTGGCCGGCGCCGGTGTCATGGCCGATGTGCCGGCAGGCCTGCCCTCCGATTTGCTGGCCAAGCGGCCCGACATCCGCGCCGCCGAGCAGCAGCTCATCGCCGCCAATGCCAATATCGGCGCTGCCCGCGCCGCCTTCTTTCCGCGCATCTCCCTGACGACAGGGGTCGGCACGGTCAGCAATCAGTTGTCAGGCCTGTTTGCCAGCGGCTCGTACGGCTGGACCTTTGCGCCGCAGCTTTTGCTGCCCTTGTTCGATGCCGGCCGCAACCAGGCCGGTCTCGAATCGGCCCGGGCCGGGCGTGAGCTGGCGGTAGCCCAGTACGACAAGAGCATTCAGAGCGCGTTTCGCGAGGTCGCGGACGCGCTGGCGGGCCGAACCACCCTGAGTGAGCAATTGCGGGCCCAGCAGGCCCAGGCCGATGCCGAGGCGGCGCGCCTGCGCCTGACCGATCTGCGCTACCGCAGCGGCGTGGCCAGCCACCTTGACCTGCTGGATGCGCAGCGCGCCCTGTTCACGGCCCGCCAGGCCGTGATCCAGGTCCGGCTGCAGCAGTTGCAGAATCAGGTCACGCTGTACAAGGCGCTGGGCGGGGGCTGGAAAGAGTAGCAGGGCCCCCTGGGCCGGTGGCTATAATCAAAGGTTGATTGCCAAGCCCCCCGAATTTTGAGGAAACCATGAGCGATAACAGCCACGACGGCGCTCAAGCCGAAGCCCACACGGGTCCCATCCGCACGCCCAAGCAGCTGCTGCTTGCGGTGTTCTTCTCGTTTGTGGTGCCGGTGTTTGCGATCATCGCCCTGGTGTTCTACGTGACGGCCGGATCCAAGCCCGCAGGCAGCACCGGTGGTGACAACCTGGTCTTGGGCGGCGTGTCCGAGCAGGCCCACGCCCAGGGCGTGGCCGAGCGCATCCGCAAGGTCGGCATGGTCGAAATCCGCGACGCCAATCGCGCGCTCAAAGGCGGCGAAGAGGTCTACAAGGCCCAGTGCACCGCCTGTCACGCGGCGGGTGTGGCTGGCGCGCCCAAGTTCGGCGATGCCGCTGCCTGGGGTCCCCGCATCAAGCTCGGCCTCGAGACCCTGGTGAACTCCGCGCTCAAGGGAAAGAACGCCATGGGCCCCCAGGGCGGTGGTGATTTCGAAGACATGGAAATCGCGCGCGCAGTGGTCTACATGGCCAATGCCGGTGGCGCCAAGTTCGCTGAGCCCAAGCAGGCTGCCGCTTCGGCTCCCGCCGCCGCCAAATAAGTTCGGGTCGGCCCTCGGGGTCGATGCTGCACATCCCAGGCCTGAAGGCTCTGGGCCACAATGACGGGATATGGCCCCCATGACCACTACCTCGCATCCCGTGGCGCAGTCCGCAATCCGTCTGACCAGTTTCTCCCACGGGGGCGGCTGCGGCTGCAAGATCGCTCCGGGCGTGCTGTCCCAGATTCTCAAGGGCAGTGCCGGCGGCTTTCTTCCGCCGGAGCTCCTGGTGGGCATCGAAACAGCCGATGACGCCGCCGTCTACAAGCTCAACGACGAGCAGGCGCTGATCGCCACGACAGACTTCTTCATGCCCATCGTCGACGATCCGTTCGACTTCGGGCGTATCGCCGCGACCAATGCCATCAGCGATGTTTATGCCATGGGCGGGCGTCCGATCATGGCGCTGGCGCTCGTCGCCATGCCGATTTCCAATCTGCCGGTCGATGTCATCGCCGAGATTCTGCGCGGTGGCAGTTCGGTGTGCCAGTCGGCGGGCATTCCGGTCGCGGGCGGCCACACCATCGACTCTGTAGAGCCCATCTACGGCCTTGTGGTGATGGGTCTGGTGCATCCGGACCGGGTGCGCCGCAATCGCGACGCGAAGGCTGGCGATGTACTGGTGCTGGGCAAGCCGCTGGGTGTGGGCGTGTTGTCAGCTGCGCTCAAAAAAGAGCGGCTGGACGCCGAGGGGTACCGGCAGCTCATCGACACCACCACACGACTGAACACACCCGGCATCGCGCTGGCGGCGCTCGATGGCGTGCATGCGATGACCGATGTCACCGGTTTCGGCATCGCCGGCCACACCCTGGAGCTGGCGCGCGGCGCCGGCCTGCGCGCCGTGTTGCAGTGGGGGCGGGTGCCTGTGCTGCCGGGCGTCGAGGTCCTGGCGGCCCAGGGGTGTATCACCGGCGCGTCCGCGCGCAACTGGGCCGGCTACGGCCTGGACGTCGAGTTGGGTGCCGGTCTGCCCGCGCAGGCGCAGGCCCTGCTGACCGATCCGCAGACCAGCGGCGGCCTTCTGGTCAGTTGCGCGCCGCAGGCGGTGGACCAGGTGCTTGCCATTTTTGCGCGGGAAGGCTTCGCTGCTGCCAGTGTCGTCGGACACATGGAGGCCGGCCCCGCATCGCTTCAGGTGCGCGCATGAGGGGACCGGTGCAGGTGGCCGACAGGCATGCCTTTGATGCCATCATCGACGCCCGCTCGCCGGCCGAATACGCGATCGACCACATTCCGGGCGCGATCAATTGCCCGGTGCTGGACAACGAAGAGCGCCGCATCGTGGGCACGCTCTACAAGGAGCAAGGCGCCTTCGAGGCGCGCCGCGTGGGCGGCGCAATGGTGGCGGCCAATCTGGCGCGCCATCTGCGCGAGCGTTTCGCCGACAAGCCCGCAAGCTGGAAGCCGATGGTCTATTGCTGGCGCGGCGGCCTGCGCAGCGGCTCCATGACGACCTGGCTGCGCCTGGTGGGCTGGGACGCCCAGCAACTTGCCGGCGGCTACAAGAGCTGGCGGCGTCATGTCATTGAATTGATCAACAAGGTCTCGCCCACGTTGGACCTCACGGTCGTCTGCGGCGCCACCGGCAGCGCCAAGACGCGCCTGCTGCAGGTGCTGGCGCAGCAGGGCGAGCAGGTGCTGGATCTCGAGGCCCTGGCCTGCCACAAAGGCTCGCTGCTCGGCGAATTGCCGCACCAGCCCCAACCCTCGCAGACTGCGTTCGAGACCCGGCTGGCCCAGCAGATGGAGCAGCTGGACCCGCGCCGCCCGGTGTACATCGAGGGGGAGAGCCGCCGCATCGGCGTGCTGAACATGCCCATGCTGCTGGTGGACCGCATGCGCTGCAGCGCCAGGGTCGTCGAGATCGCAGCCTCGTTCGATGCCCGGCTGGAATACCTGCTGCGCGACTACGCCTACCTCGGCGACCGTCCCGATTGGCTGGCAGGGCAACTCGGCATGCTCAAGGATTTGCACGGCAAGGACACTGTGCAGGCCTGGCAGGTCATGGCGCAGGCGGGCGATCTGCGCAGTCTGTTCGCCGATCTTGCCATCCGTCATTACGACCCTGCCTATGCGCGTTCCCAGCGGGCGCACTTTCTGCGCTGGAGCGAACGCAAAGTCCTGGCGACAGACGATCTTTCGGCCGAGGCCCTGCAGCGGCTCGCGCGCGAATTGATTTCGGCGCAGTGATGTGCCGGTTCAGCCTGGTTGTGGCGCCTTGACTGGCTGCGTTGCCGCCGGGCTTTTGACATAGCCGAAGCGTCCGGGCAGCGCGACGCTGTCCACATCCTGCGGTACCCACAGACCCTGCTCGACGGCCTCGGCTGCCAGCAGCATGTCGTTGGTGTGGACCAGGCCGAATCCGATGTCGGCGTCGATGTACAGATGCCCTGTTTCGTCGAGCATCACACGCTGCACCCGGGCCGGTCGCCCGGTGTGGGCCGTGACTGAATGGTCGGCATTCACGCGCCAGATCAGCGGGGTGGCTTCGAGCTCCACATAGACGCGCTGAGGACCGTTCTGGAAAAACCAGCGGCCCTGTGCATCGCATTCGTAGTTGCGCTGAATGAAGTCGATCAGCTTCTCGTGGCGCAGCAAAGAGCCTTTGCTCTGGGGCGATCCGCCGGCGAACGGCCCCAGCGCCTGGGTGCGGTCGTCGCGCATGAACCAGCCGCCGCGCGCATCCAGGCCCAGCCAGCCAAAGCAATCCGGCACGTTGGGCCATTTGGCGATGGCTTGTCTGACGATGTCATCCATGGCGAGTGTCCATGCCGCATTGTGCCGCGAGCCAGCTGCCGACCGCGTCGGGCATCGCGAGCACATGGCCCGGCAGCCGCCCTGCGGGAAACCCGACGTGGCCGCCGTGCCTCGGCTGCCATAGCGTCACGTGAGCGCCCACTTGCCCGCTCGCGGGCAAGCTGGCAGCGGGGACGAAGGGATCGTTGAGTGCATTGAGCACCAACGCGGGCACGCGGATGCGGTGCAGATGGGGCTTGGCCGAGGCGCGTTCCCAGTAGTCCTCGGCATTGCGAAAGCCGTGCAAGGGCGCGGTGAACACATCGTCGAAGTCATACAGATCACGTGCCGCGAGCAGGCGTTCGCGGTCGAACAGGCCGGGGAATTGCGCCAGCTTGCGCAGGGCCTTGGGCTTCATGCTGCGCAGAAACATGCGGGTGTAGAC